>CAYJIN010000107.1:0-6821 GCA_964370245.1 uncultured Desulfovibrionaceae bacterium | reverse complement strand
CGCCCTCCGGCGTGACAGGCCGGCGTTATAACCAACTTAACTACCGCTCCACTTTGACTTTGAAACAATTTCTTGTCCCTGCGTCGTGAAAAAGAAACTATAACTTTCTGTTTAGATTGTCAAGAATTTTTTTCACTTTTTTTGAATTTTTTTTAAGAAAGTATTGTTTTTTCTTTATCAGAAGATTGAAATTCTTTATTTAGTGAGTTATATTCAATAGTTATCATGAGTGTGCCATTTTTGAAAAAAGATTGAATTGTATCAGAATTAAGGTTTTTTGAGAGGGTAATTGACAAATAATAGCGCGCTTCAAAGAATTCCATAAATTTAATTTGCTCATTAGGGTCTTTTTTGAAGAGACTATCAAGTTTCATTTGTGCATCGAGAATAAGAAAATCTCCATTTAATTCTAAACTTATATTTTCAGAAGGCACCCCTGGGATATCAATAATAATTGCAATTCCATCTTCAATTTCAATAATATCTGTCATTGGTTGTATTTGCTGTGATGGTTGCTGTGATGTTTGCTTTGCAGTTTTTGTTATTTCTTTTTTCTTTAAACTACGAATTTTTCTATACATTCAAAGACTCCTATTTCTCATGCTGGCTTGTTGTAGGGCTAAGAATAATTTCTTTACTTGATTCTTTTGGAAGCATCATAAATAGCACACCATTTGTTAGTTCTGATTCGATATTATTTTTATCAATGCATTGATCGAAAGTAAATTTTCTATAAAACTCTCTAAGTGGTCGTTCTTTATGTATAAAGCGACATTTTCCTAAGCAGAATTTGCCTTGTATTATTAATTGATTTTCTTTCATTTTCAATGTAAAATGCTCTGTGTCAAGGCTTGGAAGAAGAATCCTTATATAATAGGCAGTTTTTGTTTCACTAAACATCGCTAAGGGAAATTCATTTGCATTGGTAATAAAGTCATGAGCTTTTGAGTAGGACATACTTTCTTCATAATCAATGGGGCTGTATTTTTTATAGAAAACCATTTTTTCTCCAATTGGCATAGAACAATTTATTCAGATTCAAATCTTTTTATGAATGTTTCTATCTAACCATATAAAATTCTTTTTGCAATTATTTTACTATTACCAAAAAAATAAAATTCATGAAATATTATATTCAAACATTCGGCTGTAAAGTAAGCCAATATGAAACTCAGGCTATGCGTGAAGCATGGACAAAAAAAATTGAAAACTCGCTAGAGGTTGATAGCCCTGATGAAGCAGAGGTTCTTGTCATTGCTTCTTGTGCTGTAACTCGTGAAGGTGTTACCGACGCAAGGCAATTATGCAATAAATGGAGTAAAAACTTCCCTGAAGCGCATTTAATCGTAACAGGTTGCGCCGCAGAAATTGCGCAAGACGATTTTAAAAATGCAAAAGCAACTATTCCTCAAAAATCAAGAGATATTCTTCTAGATAATGATCCACGTTCTTTATTTGGTTACTACGAACCTGCCAAGAAATTAATCTATCCTAGTTTTTCAATTGAAAAATTTAAACGATCACGCCCTGTTGTAAAGGTGCAAGACGGTTGCTCGCATGTCTGTTCTTATTGCATTGTGCCTTATACTCGTGGCCCATCACGATCACGCCCTTTGGAAGATATTCTTCTTGAAATTCAAAGACTTTTAGATAATGGCTATAGAGAAATAGTTCTTTCAGGCATAAATCTAAGGCAATACGATTTTGATAATCTTGATTTTTGGGATATTACAAATGCTATTCAAGATAGATTTGTAAAGGAATGGGAAAATAAAGCTCGTTTTCGCTTAAGTTCTTTAGAGCCAGCGCAATTAAATGAAAAAGGCATTGCAAGTATAAGTCAATCAAATCTTATTGCCCCGCATTTGCATCTTTCCATTCAAAGTGGCTCACAAACAGTTCTTCAAAGAATGAATAGAGAGCATTATGAACTTTCTGATGTGCAAAACTCTTTAGAAAAATTACAATTAAAATGGAAAAATTTTGGTCTAGGAGCTGATTTTCTTTTAGGTTTTCCAAATGAAAGCGATAAAGAATTTGAAGAAACACTTAATTTTATTGATAGTTTGCCATTCACTTATGCGCATGTGTTTCCTTATTCAATCCGCCCAAATACGAGAGCTGGAATGATGCAAGGGCAACTTGAAAAACATATTAAACAAGAACGAACAGCACTTGTTCGTAAAAAAATACAAGAAAAACAACAGGCTTTTATAGAAAAGATTTGTGCAGAAGAAGATTTAGTTATTTCATTTACGCCATCACAAAGCGAAAATGATATTTATGCGGAAAAAGATTTTTCTATTGGACTTGACCAATTCTATAATAATTGTCAGGCAAAAGCTCAAAATTTTGGGCATGACTTTGTGAAAGCTACAGGGCAAAGTATTTTAGATAATAAAATCTTTGTCTCGATAGAAGGGGAATAAAATGCTTTATAGTATGACAGGAATAGGGCGCTACACCACAGAAGCGCAAGGCTATACACTTACTTGGGAAATTAAAAGTGTTAATCATAAATATTTAGATACTCGTTGGAAACTTCCTTATGCTTTGCGTTCGTTTGAAGATTTATTTGAAAAAATTCTTCGCACAAAAGCAAAAAGAGGGCGTGTTGAAGTTTCGCTTGATTTACAAGCGATTGCATCTAGCAATGGTGCAAAACTTCTTTCTTTTGATAGTGCTCAAGCGCAAACTATGCTTGAAGAACTTAAAGCTTTTGCCAATGCAAATTCACTCGAGTTTACGCCAGATGTAAATAAATTTTTCCAAATTTCTAATCTTTGGAGAAATCAGATTGAAGAAGATGGCGAATTGCTTGAAGCTCTCAAATCATCTTTTGGAAAAGTAGTGGACGACTGGAACAAAAGCCGTGAATTAGAAGCAAAAGATTTAGCAACTGATATTCTCGTAAGACAAAAGAAAATGCTCGATTGGGTAGGCATTATTGAAGAAAAATCAGAATCTATTAAACAGGATAGACTAGAGCAAGTTCGTGAACGTGTAACTCAACTTCTTCAAAATCTTGAAAGTGAACTTGATGAAGGGCGTTTCTTACAAGAATCTGTAATGATTGCTGATAAAATGGATATTAGCGAAGAAATTACTCGTTTAAATTCACATTTAAAAAGATTAGTGCAATTACTCGAGCAAGGAAACGATGCAGGCAGAAAATTAGACTTCACTCTTCAAGAATGTTTCAGAGAAATAAACACTTGTGGCAATAAAGTTCAAGATATTCACGTAAGTCATATTGTAATCGACTTGAAAACTGAACTTGAAAAATGCAGAGAGCAAGTGCAGAATCTTGAATAGGATTTGCCGTCATTAGCCGGCTACTAGCGAGAATTGACTTAGTAGCTAGAGTAGTTAATTAAAAGTTAGACTATTTGTTTAAAGATATCATTAACAGTTTTGGACTATGTAAACTATGCGTGAATCAGCTTTTGTATTTTTAGGATCTTTTTTTGCGTGGCTTAAACGTGCAAAAATGCCTAAATTCCATCTCAATCGTACAATAAGGCATTTTAAAGATCTTATTACAAAAAACAATATTCGTTATGCAATAAAAACAGCAATAGCTGTTGTCTTGTCATACGTCATTGCAGATTTTGTCGAGCCTGAATATTCTTTTTGGGCACCGATTTCAGCAATCATTGTTATGCAAGTAAGTGTTGCGGCTTCTATCAGTTCGAGTCTTGATCGAATTGCTGGAAGTCTTTTTGGTGCTGTTTTAGGGCTTGTAGCACATTTTATTTTCCCGATGACTGTGCTAGGCGCAAATGTAGGGCTATTTGTTATTGCCTGTTTATGTGCTGTGCTTCTATTAGTTAACCCTAAATATCGCCTTGCTGGAATTACTGGTATTACAATCTTCTTAGTTTCACCTATAGCAGTTATTCAAAATGTGTGGCATTTTTCTGGTGTATTCTTATTCCATATTATTCTAAGTATCGTTATTGCTTTACTTGTTTCTGTGCTTATTTGGCCAGTATCAGGAGCTGAGTCACTAAGGCAGTCGTTGAAAAAACAATATCTTATGGCAGCTGATTCTCTTGAAGCAATCACACTTTCATTTTTGAATGAACAAAACCACCTTCCTCCAACCTTTCTTGATGCTCTTCATGATGCCGTGCCTGATAATAGAACGCATTTTAGGCAAGTAAAAGAATATGAAGCAATTAATATTGCAAGACATTATGCAGATTTAGATGTACTTTTGGTAGGGCTCGAACATACAACAGTATACCTTGCCTCTCTGCTTGATGCTTTAGATAGCGAGGCAGAACCAATAAAAGAGCTTCCACTTAAAGAAGAGCTTATGTCACTAGCATCTTCGGCTGCTTCTGGCTTGCGTTGGATTGCTTCACATAGCGATGACCAAACTTTACCTGAAGTTCGTTGGCATATTGAAGCTGTATTTATTCGTCTTGCAGATTTAAGAAATGAAAATATTCTAAAAAAACTAACCTTGCCACAACTTGTACAAGTTTTAGCTTTTTACAATGCGATGAACCATTTATCAGAAACTGTGGCAAATTTAGAAGAACAAATAGAAATTATTTCAAGAAGAAATGATAGAGCAAATAAAAGAAAAAGATTACGCAAATTCTTTGCTTATTTTAATATAATGAAACTTTTCAAAAAAGAACAAGTAAATGATAGAGATTAATAAAGAAAACCCTTGGCTTGCACCACTAGCAGGCTATAGCGATTTGGCAATGCGCCTTTTATGCAGAAAATATGGTGCTAAAGTTTGTGTTACTGAAATGGTAAGCTCAAAGGGTATTGTCTATAATGGGAAAAACACGAAAGATCTTCTCAAAACTTGTGATGAAGATTTACCGCTAATAGTACAGATTTTTGCTAGTGAAGCTCAATATCTTGCTGATTCAATTCATATAATAAAAGAAAGCGGTTTTGAATATTTTGATATAAATATGGGTTGTTCTGTACCAAAAGTTGCAAAAACAGGGGCTGGCTCTGCAATGCTTAAAGATATTGATAATCTTTTTAAGTGTGCGGAAGCTGTAATAAAAGCAAGTAATGGAAAAACAGGCTTTAAATTTCGCCTTGGTTTTGATATGCATAAACCAATTTGGAAAGATATTGTTCCAACTTTGTGCCAAATGGGCGCTATGTATTTGGTTTTACATCCACGCTATGCAAAGCAAATGTTTCAAGGGAAGGCAGATTGGGCATCTCTTAGAGAATTAAAAGAGCTCTCTACCATTCCAGTAATTGCCTCAGGCGATCTTTTTACGGCGCAAGACGCAAAAGATTGCATTGAGCAAACAAATGTAGATTCTATTATGTTTGCACGTGGTGCGCTATCAAATCCTGCAATTTTCTCAGATTATCATAAAATAATGAATAATGAAGAATTGCCAGAACGCACAATCGAAGATGCATACGAAATGGTTTTTGATTATGCAAATTTATGTAAAGAGCATTACCCAGAACGCTCGCTTCCACGAATGAGAATTTTTGTTCCTCGCATTTTGCATTGTTTTCATAATGTATCACATCTAAGAAAAGCAATTGTTGATACACATTCATGGGATGAATTTTATGAGGTAATGTATAAATATTACCTTTTACAAACAGGAAAAGAATATGAACCTAAGTAATACAGAAAATAAAAAAGATCTTCTTTCACTTACCTATGAAGAGCTAGAAAAATATATAGTTGAAGAATTAAAACAGCCAAAATTTCGAGCTAAGCAACTGTATGAATGGCTTTGGAAGAAAAATGTCTCCTCTTTTGAAGAAATGTCATCTCTTTCAAAAGATTTTAGAGCTCTTCTTCAAGAAAAAGCTGAAATTTATAAGCTCAGTCTTGTAGATAAACAAGAATCAAAAGATGGTACAATAAAGTTTTTACTTTCTTTGCCGGATGGTGAATGTATTGAAACAGTGCTTATTCCATCAACGGATAGGGAAGGAAAAGTTCGTATAACTCAATGTATTTCATGCCAAGTTGGCTGTGCAATGGCTTGCACTTTCTGCAGTACAGGAACTTTAGGTTTCACACGTAATATGACAATGGGTGAAATTTTAGGGCAAATTCAATTCGCACGCACATTTTTAGGCGATAATGACCCATCACATCCAATGATTAGAAATATTGTTTATATGGGAATGGGTGAACCATTACTAAACCTTGAAAATACAATGAATTCTTTACGTACACTCAATAATGAACATGGTTTAGCCTTTTCACCAAGAAGAATCACAGTTTCAACATGTGGTATAAAAAAGGGCTTAGAAGAATTGAGTGATTTAGGGCTTTCATATCTAGCTTTGTCCTTACATGCACCAAATCAAGCTTTACGTGAAGAAATTATGCCAAAAGCAGCCAAAGGTTGGCATTTGGAAGATTTAATCAATAATTTAAATGATTATAAGCTCAAATCAAGAGAAAGAATTACTTTAGAATACTTGCTTATCGGAAATGTGAACGATTCAATCGAGCACGCACAGCAATTAGTGAGAATTTGCTCTCATTTGAAGGCAAAATTAAATTTAATTCCTTATAACTCAACACCACATTCACAATATAAATCTCCAACTTCTGAACGCCTAAGAGCTTTTCAAAAATACCTAAATGATAAAAGAATTGTTGCAGTCTTTAGAAAATCAAAAGGCGCTGACATTGCTGCAGCTTGCGGACAATTGAAAGGTGAGCATTTAGCTGTGAAATAAGATACTGTGAGCAAAAGCGAACTAATCTTTAGCGAACTAGCATTTTTAGCATAAAATGCGCAGTGAGGATTGTGTGCTAAAAGTCAAAATCTATCTTAAATAAGTCAGGTGAGCAT
>CAYJIN010000106.1:0-7064 GCA_964370245.1 uncultured Desulfovibrionaceae bacterium | reverse complement strand
TTTTAAATATTGAATTTAAAGGCGTTCAAGCAAACTAATTCAATATATTTTGCAGGCTTGTTTTAATACAATGCTTCTGCAAGTATAAAATACTAGTATAAAAGCAGTTATTCACTAAGCTTTTTGCATAAGCAATTAGTTTACGTAAATAACTGCTTTTCCTGTATCGTTACCAATATTTTTTGGAATTTCTGTCGCCTGTAAGGTAATTTGCACATGCCCTTCTTTTTCTTCAATTGCAATTACTTCTGCATCAAATTGTACGTTCGAACCTTCAAAATGTGCTTTATTGCCAATAAGAACGTCTTTAGCTTGAGCCGCATCAGTATGAATTATTACAGGAAAAGATTCATTCTCGATTAATGAAATTTTAAGAAGAGGTTGATGTGCTAAGGTTTTATCACCTCTTTGGGCAAAGACTTTTGTTATAATACCATCAAATGGCGCTTTTAATTCAACATAACTTAAAGCTTCTTTTGCTGAAGCTACTTGTTGCGCCCAAAATTCTTCTGCTGAAATATTAAGCTTTCTAATGTCATTTGTTGATTTTAGTGCATTTAATACTTGCTCAGCTTTTACTCTTTCAAGTGAAGCTTCTTCGTGGCGCACCATGAGAGCATTTTTTGTAAGATTTGCATTTGCTTCATCGCTTGAAGCTTTTGCATAATCTTCTTTAGTTACGTTTGGTGCGCGTTTAATAAGTAAAGCTTGAACATGGGCAGCTACCCAATAATCATATTCTTTTTTAAGGATTTCTTCTTGTAAGCGAGCTTGAGCAAGCTTTTCTTCTTGCAGATCAATAAGAGCAGCAAGTTCAAGTGAAATATGCTTAGTTGGAGCAGAGCGCCCTGCTCTCACATGATTGAGATTAATAGTTGCTTGTTCAAGCGCCGCACGAAATGGCGTAGAATCAAAAGCAAGCAAAGAGATATTTTTTTCAACTTGTTGCATAGGCTTAACAAAAATTTTATCTACTTCACCACCATAAGGTGAAAGTAAAAAAGTTCCTGAGAGTTCAAGCTTAGCGTTTGAAAAAACTTTGCCTTTATCAAGGCTGCGAAAATAAAAGCCGAGACCTATTGCTAAAATAAGTAAAACAAGCAAAAGGTATTTAATTTTGGAATTAGAAATTTTTGTACCCTCTGGGAGTGACATTGCCATACATTCTCCAAAAATGGCTTAATAAATTTAGGCTTCATGCAAACCTAGAAAAGATTTGCATGAAGCGAATTTTATAATTTACAATTGTAAATCTTAGAAGTCTTGTTTGCCCATGTGAACCATTAAGTCACAAATACGGTTTGAGTAACCCCATTCGTTATCATACCAAGAAACAACTTTAGCGATGTTTGAATCTTGAATGTAAGTATATTCAACTTCTAAAGAAGAAGAGTGTGGGTTGCCTTTGAAATCCATTGAAACTAATGGTTTATTGCAATATTCTAAAACGCCTTTTAAATATGTTTCAGAAGCTTCTTTGAATTTTGCAAGCATTTCTTCTGTGTTAGTACCTTTTTCTAAAATTGCTGTAAAGTCAACAACAGAAACTGTAGGTGTAGGAACACGGAAAGAGAAACCTGTAAATTTACCTTTTAAAGAAGGTAAAACTTTAGAAACAGCTTGTGCAGCACCAGTTGAAGTTGGGATAATGCTACATGCAGCAGCTCTTGCACGGCGTAAATCGCTGTGAGGTAAATCTAAAATTCTTTGGTCATTTGTGTAAGCGTGAATTGTTGTCATCACACCTGATTTAATGCCATATTCTTTTTCTAAAACCATAGCAACAGGTGCTAAGCAGTTTGTTGTACAAGAAGCATTTGAGATAACGTGGTGTTTTTTAGTGTCATAATCGTTGTGGTTTACGCCCATAACAATTGTGATATCTTCTTCTGATGCAGGTGCTGAAATGATAACTTTTTTAGCACCACATGTCATATGAACAGCAGCATCTTTTGCTGAACGGAAAATACCTGTTGATTCAACAACAAAATCTACACCAAGATCGCCCCAAGGAAGGAGTTTTGGATCTCTTTGTGCTAAACATTTTACTTTCCAGTCGCCAACAGTTGCGATATCACCTTCAAGTTCAATATCAAAATTTGCTATACCATAGTTTGAGTCATATTTTAAAAGATGTAAATTTGTTGCAGCATCGCATAAATCGTTAATAGCAACAACTTCAATTTGATCTTTGTAAGAGCCGTAAAGAGCACGAAACACCTGACGACCAATTCTACCAAAACCGTTAATAGCAACTCTAATTTTTCTCATAATTCTTCCTTAAATCTTTTTTATGGTTACTAGCCAATTTAATTATGCTTGCTGAGTTATCAAACATAATTACCACCTATTTTATTATAAATACCCTTTGAAGCGAACTACAAAAGGGGCTTGCAATTTCGATACAAAGCAACAAATCACTCAAAAATAAAGTTTCATTTCTCAGAGAAAGTTTAATTGATATTTATAAATAAAAGCAAAATCAGAATATGATATACTATATTTTTTCCATTTTGTAAAGCTTTACTAAAATTCACAATAATGAAAATAATTTTCTCTAGTTATCAATAAATACCCGTCATCAATGAAGCACTTTGTGAAATTTTTTGCGAAAGCATTTCAAGAGTATTTTTTAAATTTGTCTGTTTTTCAATTTTTTTATAGGCATGCATAACAGTTGAGTGATCTTTGCCACCAAAAATTTCTGCAATACTAAGATATGGTAAATTCAAAAGCTTACGGCATAAATACATACTTACTTGCCTTGCTAAAATAATATCTTTTTGCCTGCTTTTACCCTTTAAATCTTTCTGTTGAATATTATAATATCTTGCTGTGAAAGCAATTATAAGATCAGGAGTGATTGCGCCTTTACTTTCAAACTTATCTAAAAAGCCTTGCAATTCTTCTTCTGATAAATCAAAGCCTGTTGCTTTTACATAAGCAAAAATAGTTTTAATAATTCCTTTTACTTGTCTAGCATCTTGCGTGAAGCGTGCTATAGTTAAACACATAGATTTAGTAATCCTAACTTCCAATTTTTCAGCACATTGTTCAGCAATGCGCATTCTCACATCTAAATCAGGATTTTCTAGATTAAAGTTTAAGCCAGAAAAAATGCGTGAAGATAAACTATTTTCTAAATCATAGGAGCTATTAAATACTTGTTTAACACTGCCTTTTTTGTTAGGTGCATAACTGACTGCAATAAAAGTGCCTTTTTCTAAAAGCGCATCAATAAGCATTGCAAGTTCTTCTTGCACTTGTGAATAACCTACGAGCGTTTGAATATCATCAAGCAGTAAAACATCGCAACTTTGCAGTTCTTGAATTCGTCTTGCTTGGCTTTTTTTATCATTAAAAATTGCAATCAAACCTGAAGCTTTACCGTAACCAATTTTTAATTCAGGTTTATTTTCATGCATTTTCATTGCAATTGCTTCTAGAAGATGCGTTTTACCAGAAGCTGTTGGGGCTTTTATAATAATTGGATTATATTCTTCAATAGGTTCGCCAACAGTTTTTGATTCGACAACCGCATCGAGAAGCTCTAAAAAATAGGTGTTTTGGGTATTGAAAAAGAACTCATCTAAACGAGCAAGCGAAGACCAACGAATTGAGAAAAAGTCGACTTTTATCATTTTTCACCCTTTTTGAAATATTTTAAAATATAAACTTCTGTGCGCTTTATGTCCAGTAAAAAAGGCTTGTCAAAAAATTTAAATCAATAATTCTATAGACAATAGCCAATAAATATGGCATAAAAAAGTAGTATTTATCATTTTAACAATAAAAACATCTAGAAGAATTGTGAGCATGAGAAAAAAAACTTTATTTTATTGCGCGCTTAGCTGTGCATCTCTAGGCATCGTCTTCACGACTCAATTTACAAATATTTTCCCTGATACTGACAATAATTTTGCTACTTCTCAACAAAATCAAGAAGCTCTACTTTCTCAAGAAGAGAAGAATACTCAGCAAAAAGTTCTTGCTTTACCAAATAAAGAAACTGCAGAAAGTGCAAACCTACAAGCTCTTAATAAAGAAAATTTACAAACACAAAACAAAGATAGTCAATCAAAAGATGACGTTCAGCATTTTACAAACTTTGATTTTTTTAGCTCATCCTCAGATTCAAGTCTTCAATTAGCAGAAGCCCCAGTTGTTTCTGAAAATCAAGCAGAAATTTCCGCTGACGAAGAAATAACACAAGAAGTTAGTTATTCTGGTTATGTTCTTTCAGATGATGAAACAATTATCAAAGCAAAACTAGAAAAAGGCGAAACAATCAGTACAATATTAAATACTTGGCTGACAACTCCTCAAATTTTTGAAGTTATTGAACTTTCAAAAGAACTTCATAATTTAGAGAAAAATTTACAAATTGGTTATCCTTATGCTATTATTTTAGATAAGAATGGCTATATAAAACGTTTTGAATATGAAAAAAATAGAAGTGATATTTTTGTTTTAGATGTAACAGAAAACATTACTACTGAAGAAGATGGTTCACTTAATTCTAAACCTATTTTTTCTGCTAAACTTGAAGCTATTCCTTACAAAATTGAACTTGCACATGTTGAAGCTGAAATTGAAAGCAGTCTTTCTGCTGCTGCAACAAATGCAGGTGAAAGCGATGCACTTGTTGCTATGCTTGATAGTATACTTGCTTATCAAATCGACTTTAATACTGAAGTTCAAAAAGGCGATACTTTCTCAGTTTTAGTTGAAAAAAAATATCGTGATAATCAACATAAAGGCTATGGTTCAATTCTAACCACTACTTTTATTAATAACGGTAAAGAATATTCAGCCTATAAATTTGAAGATGCCGATGGAAGAGTTCATTATTATGATGAAAATGGCGTTGCTTTTGAACGTTTACTTTTGAAAGCTCCGCTTGATTATAAACGCATTAGCTCTGGCTATACAATGGCACGTAAGCATCCTATTTTAGGGATTACACGCCCTCACCAAGGCATTGATTATGCTGCACCTATGGGAACTCCTGTAAGAACAGTGGGCGATGGAACTGTAACTTTTGCTGGAACTCAAGGCGGTTATGGCAAGCTTATCATAGTAAAGCATAGTAACGGGCTTGAAACCATGTATGCACACCTTTCCAAAATTCGTGTAAAGAAAGGGCAAAAAGTTACTCGTGGAGATACTATTGGTAACGTTGGCTCAACTGGTTTATCAACTGGACCACATTTAGATTATAGAATTAAGAAAAATGGTAAATTTATCAACCCATCTTCGCTTGATATCCCAAACGCACCTTCCTTAGAGGGTGAAGAAAAAGAAGCATTCTTAGTTTTTGTTGCAGAAACTAAAGCTCTTATCAATGGCACTCAAGAAATTTCTTCAAACCTTATTGAAAACAATAGCACAAACGAAGCTTTCTAATAACTATTGTAAAAGCTGTAATAAATCATCAATTGAGAGCTTGTGGGCGGTATCTGTATTAAGCAGAATATCATCAGCAAGCTCTCTTTTTGTTGCATGAAGCTTGAGGATTTTCTCTTCGATACTGCCTTGCATAATAAGACGATAAATTGTTACAGGTCTTTGTTGCCCCATTCTATGTGCTCTATCAGATGCTTGATCTTCCACAGCAGGGTTCCACCAAGGGTCAAGATGAATAACATAGTCTGCTGCTGTAAGGTTAAGCCCTTGCCCGCCAGCTTTCAAGCTTATGCAAAAAATATCTGCTTGCCCATTTTGAAAGGCTGCAACACGTTCAGCACGTTTTTTTTCAGGCGTTGAACCATCAAGATAAAGAATTCTTATACCAAGTTTTTCTATTTCATCATGCACAATGGAAAGATGTGATGTAAACTGAGAAAATATAAGAGCTTGATGATTATTCGCTTGCAAGTCTTGAACAAGCTTTAGCAAAGTATCAAGTTTAGATGATTGAATATCTGAAAGCGGATCAATCAAAACAGGGTTGCAACAAGCACGGCGCATTTTTGTAAGTTCAGCCAGCATGTGAAACTGTAAATTCTTCTCGCCTTCTTTTTTTGCTTTTTCAATATTTTCAACAGCATGCCTACGCAGAGCTTCATACAAAGCACGTTCTTCTTTACTTGGTTCAATGAGAAGCGTTTGCTCAGTGCGTGGTGGCAATTCATCTAAAACAGCAGTTTTTGTGCGTCGTAAAATAAAAGGTTTAACTAATGATTTTAGATTGTTTCGTGCATTATTTTTCACAGATTCAGGCGCAAGCGAAGAAGGATTAAATCTTTTAATAAAGTTTTCCATACTTCCTAACAGCCCAGGATTTATGATATTAAAAATGCTCCAAAGATCATCAAGCGAATTTTCAACAGGCGTGCCTGTAAGTGCTAATTTAGATTTTGCTTTTAACTTATAACTTGCTTTTGAACGCATAGCTTGTGGATTTTTCAAAGCTTGTGCTTCATCAAAAACAACAAGTTTAAAATCATAGGTCAGCAAAGTTTCTAATTCAGTATTAAGTAAGGCATAGCCAACAATAAGCACTTCATTAGTTTCTAAATTTTCTAAAATATTTTTTCTTTCTTTTTTGCTATAGCTGGCAGTTAAACGCTTCACTTTTAGCTGTGGTGCAAAGCGCATAATTTCAACTTCCCAGTTATGGCAAACAGAAGTTGGGGCAACTATGAGAAAAGGTGCACGACTTTCAAAGAGTGCATCGTCTTCAAGAGCATTACTTTCTTGCATAAGTGAAAGCAAAAGAGTTATTGTTTGCAGTGTTTTACCTAAGCCCATATCGTCAGCAAGACATGCGCCTGCTTCAATTTTCAATAATGATGCCATCCACGAAAAGCCTTCAACCTGATAAGGGCGAAGTTCCGCCTGCAAACCTTTGGGCAGCATTATATTTTCATCAAGCAAAGAGAGTTTATCTTTCCATTCTGAATATTTAACATCTGTTTCAATTTCTTCTTCATCAAAAATACTTTCAAGCGCTGGCACAGCAAGAGAATGAAGAATTAATTCGTCTTTATCTTCTTGCGTAATCGCACTTACTTTATCGAGCGCCTTTCTAAAATCTTCTGTAAGCGCAAGCACTTGCCCAC
>CAYJIN010000105.1:0-7128 GCA_964370245.1 uncultured Desulfovibrionaceae bacterium | reverse complement strand
CATTAATAAAGAGATTATATTTATTATAAAGATCTAAAATTGCAGGAATTTTAATGTGTCGTGGGCAAGGTGCGCAATAACCACAAGAACTACATGAAAACTTTAAACGAGATTTAAAAATTCTTTTCGCTTTCGCAAAACGGTTTTTTTCATCATCACTCATTGAATTTTCAATATGATCAGCAGAGTTTATGTTCTCTTCTAATTGCTCAAGGCTATTCATACCACTAAGTACAACAGAAACTTCTTCTTGGTCAAAAAGCCAACGCAATGCTCTATCTGCTGGTTTCTGACTAGGCGTTACATCATGCCAAATGCTTTCAATATCACTCGGCAATTCTCTTGCAAGCGCGCCACCTTTTAGTGGCTCCATAATAACAACACCAAGCCCTTTATCATGAGCTTTTTTTAGCCCTTTCACACCAGCTTGATAGTTTTCATCAATAAAATTATATTGAATTTGTGTAAAATCCCAATCGTATGAATCAAGAACTTTTTCAAAAAGAGCAATATCATCATGGAAAGAAAAGCCCACATGCTTCACACGTCCATCTTTTTTTAGCTGAGTAAGAAATTCAAATGCTCTTGCTGTTTCATAACGTGGTAAAGTGAGTGCGTTTACGTTATGAAGAAGATAGAAATCAATCACATCTGTGCGTAATCTTTGGCATTGTTCTTCAAAAATCTCTTGCAATGAAAGAGGGCTTTTATGAAGATAATATGGCATTTTTGTAGCTATATGCACTTTATCACGGGCGTTCAGCATTTCCAATGCATGCCCCAAAACAGTTTCGCTCATTCCGCCATGATACATATGCGCAGTATCAAAGTAGTTTATACCTTTTGATAGAGCAAAATCTATAATTTTAACTGTTGCATTGATATCAATAGCTTGCGGATTAAAGTTGCTTTCATCATTTGACTTTAGCATTGGGCATCGCATACAGCCCAAACCAAGCCTAGAAAGCTTTACTCCTGTTTTTCCAAATTCTTTATATTGCATTTTATAGTCCTTATTATTGCACTAAATTCTATATTAAACATGTAGATAGAAGTTTAAACCTCTTCTCTTACACTAGAAGTTGATTCTACTAAGAGTTTTATATTTTTCTTCATCTCTCTTAAATTTGTTTTTACTAGATTGTGAAAAAAGTGTCAATTCATTTTTATACATCGAACAAACTTATTTAATAGACATTTTCATCATTTTATCTATAAAGATATGCTGTTTCGTCACAGTCTAATTCGCTTTATCTGCTTTTTCAGCAATTTTCAATTTGCCAGTTAATTCCTTCAATGCCATTTTCTTTTAGAAAATTATTGGCTTTACTAAAATGTTTACACCCGAAAAAACCACGATGCGCAGACAGTGGACTAGGGTGGGGCGCTTCCAAAACCAAGTGTTTTGGATTATTAAGCATTTTCTTTTTACTTTGTGCTGGCTTTCCCCACAATAAATAAACAATAGGTCTATCTAATTTATTTACTTCTTCAATAACTCTATCTGTAAAAGTTTCCCAGCCTTTATTTTGGTGCGAATTTGCCTGATGCTCCCTCACAGTTAAAACTGTGTTTAGAAGCATTATTCCTTGTTCTGCCCATGATTTTAAATAACCATTATTTGCTATTTTGCAAGATACATCGCTTTCAAGCTCTTTATAAATATTTACTAAGGAAGGTGGTAATTTTCTTTGACTTGTCTGCACTGAAAAACATAATCCATGTGCTTGATTTACATTATGGTAAGGATCTTGCCCTAAAATTAAGATTTTTACTTTATTGAGAGGTGTGAAGTGAAAAGCATTAAAAATATCATCTGCGGGTGGATAAATTGTATTTTCAGAATATTCTTTATGGAGAAATTTTCTAAGTTCCTGATAATAATCTTTTTCAAATTCATCAGCAAGTACAGTTAGCCAATCATTCGTTATTTTAGGCATGCAAATATCCTTCCTCTTCGATTTTGCTAGAATAAGAATAAATCAAGCAATAGAGGAGGTCAAGCCTTTTCATTGCAGGTAAAATCTATCAAAAAATCCGTATGTTTTTTATATTTTACACTTTCATCTTAATGATACTAACCACTATAATTTGAAAATAATTGCATATAACAAAGAAAAGTTATGAGATAATTAAAACTTTTAAAGGAGTTTTTATGTCTGATTCAAATTCAAAAGAAAAAAGTGGCAAAATTTCAGTTTTCACCTTGGCTATGATAAATGTAGCAGCCATTGTAAGCCTGCGTGGTTTACCTGCTGAAGCAGAATATGGCTTATCATCAATGTTTTACTATCTTTTTGCGGCAATTTGTTTTCTTATTCCAGTTGCATTTGTTGCCGCTGAAATGGCAACTTCGTGGACTGAAAAAGGAGGTGTGTTTCGCTGGGTTGGCGAAGCTTTTGGGGGTGCATGGGGTTTTGTTGCCATATTTTTACAGTGGATTCAAAACACAATTTGGTTTCCTACTGTGCTTACGTTTGCGGCTGTGTCAGTTGCTTTTATAGGAACAGACATCACAGCAGATGCAAAACTTGCTGCAGATTCAGACTATACTTTAGGTATAGTTTTAGGTGTTTACTGGTTAGCAACTTTACTCAATTTTAAGGGCGCAAAACTTTCAGGCGCAATAAGTAAATGGGGTGTAATTATTGGAACGCTTATTCCTGGTTCTTTATTGATATTGCTAGGCTTAGCTTACTATTTTACAGGAAAACCGCTCTATCTTGATATTACAGCAAATAGCCTTATTCCTGATATTGCAAATTTCAACAATCTTTCACTTGCTGTAAGTATTTTTCTTTTTTATGCAGGTATGGAAATGAGTTCAGTTCATGTAAAAGATGTTGCAAACCCTCAAAAAGATTATCCAAAAGCAATATTACTCTCTTCAGTCTTGACTGTTGTTCTTTTTATTTTTGGAACTTTATCAATTGCACTTGTTATTCCTCAAAAAGATATTAATCTCACACAAAGTTTATTAATCGCATACAGTAATTTATTTAAAGCTTTTGGTATTGAATGGTTAAGCCCTATTGTTGCAATTTGTTTAGCATTTGGAGTGTTTGGGCAAGTTTCAACATGGATTGCAGGGCCAAGTAAAGGTATTTTAACCGTAGGTAAAGCTGGTTATTTACCTATTTGGTTGCAAAAAACTAACAAAGCTGATGTGCAAGTTAATATTCTAATAGTTCAAGGGCTTATTGTAACTTTTCTTGCAATTATGTTTGTTTTACTTCCTTCAGTGCAAGCAGCCTATCAAATTCTTTCAGCGCTTACAATAACACTGTATCTTATCATGTACATCTTAATGTTTGCCGCATTTATTAAATTGCGTATAAGTCAACCAGATGTTATAAGATTCTTTAAAGTACCTTTTGGAGTTTTTGGAATGTGGCTTTTTGGAGGTTTAGGATTATCAGCCTCAATTCTTGCATTTTTCTTTGGCTTTTTTCCTCCATCTCAAATTTCAGTTGGTTCTCCAACAATCTGGATTACTTTACTTATTATAGGTAATTTATGCGGTGTTATTATTCCTTTAACTATTTATAAATTAAGAAAACCTGAATGGAAAGCCGATGCTGACGATTTTGCACCTTTTTCGCATGAAATAAATTTAAATAAATAAAATTTTGGAGTAACTAATGGAAAAATCAAATATTATTGATGACGTTTTTGCCCGTGTTGAACTTTCAAAAGCATTGCCAAAACAACAAATCCCTGTGCATGAATCTTCTGCTAAGGTTGTTTATCAAGCTATTCACGACGAGCTTATGCTTGATGGAAATGCAAGGCAAAATCTTGCTACTTTTTGTCAAACATGGCTTGATTCTGAAATCCACACGCTTATGGATGAATGTATTGATAAGAATATGATTGACAAAGATGAATATCCACAAACAGCTGAAATTGAACAAAGATGTGTGAAAATGTTGGCTAATCTTTGGAATTCGCCTTCTGCGCATGAAACAGTAGGTTGCTCGACAACAGGTTCAAGCGAAGCTGCAATGCTTGGTGGGCTAGCATTAAAATGGCGTTGGCGCGAAAAATGTATCAAAGAAGGCAAAGCTTATCATAAACCAAATCTTGTCACTGGACCTGTTCAAATCTGCTGGCATAAATTCTGTAGATATTGGGATGTAGAATTGCGTGAAATTCCTATGGATAACGGCAGACTTATCATGAATGCAGAAGAAGTTTTAAAGCTGGTTGATGAAAATACTATAGGCGTTATTCCAACTTTAGGTGTTACTTACACAGGGCAATACGAACCAGTTGAAGAAGTTTCCAATGCGCTTGATAAATTTCAAGAAGAAACAGGAATAGATATTCCAATTCACGTGGATGGCGCTTCTGGTGCTTTCCTTGCCCCCTTTATTCACCCTGATTTAAAATGGGATTTTCGCTTGCCTCGAGTCAAATCAATCAATGCATCTGGGCATAAATATGGCTTAGCACCTTTAGGGGTTGGCTGGATTGTATGGCGAGAAGACACTGATTTACATGAAGATTTACGCTTCAATGTTAACTACTTAGGCGGAAGCTTACCTACAATTGCATTAAACTTTTCACGCCCTGCTGGGCAAGTTATCGCTCAGTATTACAATTTCCTAAGACTTGGTAAAGAAGGCTATAAAAAAATTCAACAATCTGCCTATGATGTAGCGCATTATATTGCTGAGGAAATAGAAAAAATTGAAGATTTTGAAATTCTTTACGATGGAAAAAATGGCATACCTGCAATTTTATTCTCGCAAAAAAATAAAGACGCTGATTATAATCTCTATTCATTATCTGAATACATGCGTGCCCGTGGCTGGCTTATCCCCGCCTATTCTATGCCGGAAAATTGCACCGATTTAGTAGTAATGCGTATCATGATAAAACATGGTTTTAGTATGGACATGGCAACACTTATGATAAACGACCTCAAGCGAGCAATAATTGAAGTTCAACATAAATCTGAACACTTTAAAGCAGCAAACCATGCAGGCAGATAAATTCTAGATTATTATATTAACACATGAAATCAAACAAAAAAAGGAAGGGAATTTACTCTCTTCCTTTTTTTATACATCTTTTTTGAATAGCTATCACACTAGAAAATCAGTAACTTTTTCAAAGAAAATAACAATTAATATTGTTACTATTACTATAGCAAAATATCTAAAGTTTTTTCTTAAAAACCCTTTTACAGCATTAAAATATGCACCGTAAATATTTCCCATATCAATATTTAAATCAAAAGAAATAAGTGGTTTATATATATATAAAATAGGATAAAACAGAACATTAAAAATTGTGCTAAAAAGTAAAAACACAAGTAAAGGAAAGGCAAAGCCAGCGCTCCCATCATTGCGAGCAAGCGCCGTCAAAAAGCTCATTGCGGCAAACATTGCAGCGAAGAATGCAGGCACAAAAGAGAATAAAATTTTATAAGAAATTCTTCTATAATCAATAATTTTTGTTATTATTTCGTCGTATTCTTTAGAAAAAGCAAGAAAAATATCTTCATTTTCAATACTAAAACTTGATTTCAGCGTGAATGGTTCAATATAAGGAAAGATTTTTACAGTAGGATTTTTAAATTCAAGCGAAATTGTTTGTTTTTTACCTTTAAATCCTTTAAAAATAAATTTACTGATTCTGCCACTAATCAAATCTTTCATAGCAAAAAATTCTTCTATGCGAGCAAACTCGCGCACTTCTTTAGCTTTGCTGGTGTAATTAATCACTTCTATCTTACATTCATCTGCATAATTCAAAATAAATTCACTGAGAACTTGAAGGTTTTCATTATTGATGAGAAATGGGTCTGTATGGTGTTTTTTATCTGTTCTTATCATAGATTTACTCTATGTGAAAAGTTTAGAAAAGTAAAGACTTGTAATGATACAAAATAGTTTCGGCTATTTCTCAGGATTTTTTGGATTGTGTTTAAACGCAAAAAAACCCTTAATCGGCAGAACCAATTATGGGTTACTCTTAGTAAAATAATATTTAGTGGCGGAGAGAGAGAGATTCGAACTCCCGGTGGGCTTCCACCCACGGCGGTTTTCAAGACCGCTGTAATCAACCGCTCTACCATCTCTCCGCGTGAAGACTTAATTGCCACATTTCGGCATCAAGGTCAAGCTTTTTTTTTGATTTTTTAAAACTTTTTTTATTTTTACAAGGATATGAACTTTAACGAGTCATTTAACCAAGTAAATATTTACTCACCTTGAATAAATTCTTGCTGTAAATTCTCAAAAGCTGTGTATTTTGAGAGGAATGCAAGCTTCACAGTACCCGTAGCACCGTTACGGTGTTTACCAATAATGATTTCCGCTTCATTTGTCATTGGGCGTGAACCATCTTTATTATACGCGTCGTCACGGTGAATAAACATGATAATATCAGCATCTTGCTCAATAGCACCAGATTCACGTAAATCCGATAGCATTGGGCGTTTATCGGCACGTTCTTCAACTTTACGGTTTAATTGTGATAGAGCTAAAACTGGCACGTCTAATTCTTTCGCTAGTGCTTTAAGGTTACGAGAAATATCAGAAATTTCAAGCTCACGAGATTCGTTACGTGAAGAACGCATAAGTTGAAGATAATCAACAATAACGAATTTCAAGCCATGCTCTGCCTTCAAACGACGGCATTTCGCACGTAAAGATAAAGTATTCAATTCACCAGTGTCATCAATATAAATTGGCGCTTTTTCAAATTGGTTTGCAGCTGTTTGCAGTTTATTCCAATCTTCATCATTCAAAAAGCCACGTTTCAAATTTGTCAATTCCACTTTTGCCCAAAGCGAAATCATACGTTCAACCAAAGAAACAGAGCTCATTTCAAGCGAGAAAATTGCAACTGGTGTTTGGAAGTGAATCGCCGTACGCATTGCAAGGTTTAAAGCAAAAGCAGTTTTACCCATAGCAGGGCGAGCTGCAAGAATAATTAAATCAGAAGGTTGTAAGCCAGCTGTTATTCTATCAAGCTCAGTATAGTCAGTCGGTATACCTGTTACGGAAGATTTTTGTTGCGATCTTTGCGTAGCAATTTCAAAAATTTGATGTGTTAATTGCCCAATTGATTGAAAAGATTTTGTTGTTTTTCTTTCAGAAACAGCAAAAATAGATT
>CAYJIN010000104.1:0-7184 GCA_964370245.1 uncultured Desulfovibrionaceae bacterium | reverse complement strand
TTATTGATCCACGTTATAGTGACACTGTTGTTTCTTCTGGCGATGAATGGGTGCCAATCCGCCCTGGAACTGATATGGCGCTTTGTTGTGCTTTAGCCTATGTGATGATTACTGAAAATCGTGTCGATAAAGAGTTTATTGATAAATATACAATGGGTTATGATGAAGATACATTACCTGCTGATGCCCCTGAAAATTCATCATATAAATCATATATTTTAGGTCTTGGTGAAGATAAAACTCCAAAAACACCTGAATGGGCATCAAAAATTACAGGCATTCCAACAACGAAAATCATTCATCTTGCTCGTGAAATGGCAAGCGCAAAACCTTGTTCAATTTGGCAAGGCTGGGGCCCACAACGTACAACAAATGGCGAAAACCAATCACGTGCAATAGGTATGCTTGCAGTTCTTACAGGAAATGTGGGCATTCATGGTGGTAATACTGGCGCTAGAGAAGCAGGCGGAATGGGGCTTGGCATGGCTGGTTTCCCAACTTTACAAAACCCTGTAAAAACAAGTGTTTCTTGCTTTAACTGGTATGAAGCAATTGATGAATATGAAAACATGAATGAATTCACAGCTGGTGTTCGTGGGCGTGAAAAGCTTATTGCACCTATTAAATTCATGTGGTCTTATGCGGGTAATGCAATTACTAATCAGCACGGCGGAATAAATCAGATGAATCCAATTCTTGCCGATGAAACAAAGTGTGAAACTATTGTTGTTATTGATACAACGCTTTCAGTTTCTGCTCGTTATGCTGATTATGTTCTTCCATCTTGTTCAAATCTTGAAGAATTTGACTATACTGCCGATGGCGATGCAAACATTGCTTATGTTATCTTTGATAATAAGTGTATTGAGCCTGTAGGGCAAAGTAGAAGTATTTACGATATTTGCGCAGATTTAGCACAAGAATTAGGCGTAAGAGAACAATTTACCGAAGGGCGCACGCAATATGAATGGCTAGAGCATTTATATAATCTTAGCCGAGTAAATGTTCCTGAACTTCCGCCAACGCTTGAAGAAGCAATGGCAATGGGTGTTTTCAAGAAAACTTTCCCACAAAATCATGTTGCATATAAGGCGTTTAGAGATGATCCTATTCTTAATCCACTTCCAACACCATCAGGATTGATTGAAATATATTCGCCTCGTCTTGCTGATATGGCAAAAACTTGGACGCTTGAAAAAGGGCAAAAAATTACACCTGTTGCAGAATATATTGAAGATACAGAAGGAACTTTCAGCCCATTAGCTGAAAAATATCCTCTTCAACTTATTGGGCATCATTACAAACAAAGAACGCACTCAACTTATGGTAACTGCCCTTGGTTGCAAGAAGTATCTCCGCAAGAATTATGGATAAATCCACTTGATGCTAAAGAAAGAGGCATTGAGCATTGGGATATTGTAAAAATCTATAATGATAGAGGTGTGAGCTATATCAATGCAAAAGTAACGCCAAGAATTATGCCGGGTGTTGTATCACTACCGGAAGGAGCGTGGCATACACCGAATGAAAAAGGTGAAGATACAAATGGTTGTGTGAACGTGCTCACTCGTTTACAGCCAACTGCGCTTGCGAAGGGTAATCCGCATCATTCGAATTTAGTTCAAGTTGAAAAATCTTAAAATTGATTCCTGTGCCCGTAAAATAAGCAAAATTTATCAATTTTAGAAATTATTCGATTGATGATACTTCTCTCTAAAACAAATAAAGAACAACACTCAATTAATGAGGTAATATATGAAAAATCCAGCATTTTATTTTAATGCAGATACTTGCGTTGGCTGTAAGGCGTGCACAATTGCTTGTAAAGATAAGCATAACACGCCAGATGGTATTTCTTGGCGCAGAGTAAATGAATTTTCAGGTGGCGATTGGATTAAAAATGGCGATGGATACGATCAAAACGTATTTGCATATTATATATCAATATCTTGTAATCATTGCGAAAATCCAGCTTGTGTTGAAGGTTGCCCAACAAGAGCACACCATAAAGGCGAAGATGGAATAGTAAGAATTGATGAAGACAAATGTGTTGCTTGCCATTATTGCCAGTGGAATTGCCCTTACGATGCACCACAATTCAATGAAGAAAAGAAAGTGATGACAAAATGCGATTGTTGCAGCGATAATTTAGCAAAAGGCGAACCGCCAGCTTGTGTTGCCGCTTGCCCTTGTCGTTCGCTTGATTTTGGCGAATATGAAGATTTGAAAGCAAAATATGGCGAATTTGGAACAATAGCACCGCTTCCGCCATCATCAAGAACAAATCCACATTTGATTGTTGAGCCAAATAGAATGTCAAAACCACAAGGCAGCAGAATGGGCATTCGTGGTTTCCGTATAAGTAACCCAGAAGAAGTGTAGCCTGAGTAAATAGAGGAGAAAATTATGGACGGATTTATATCATTAACTATTTTCACTGTACTTGCTCAAGCAGCGGCTGGCATGGCAATGCTTATGGCGCTTTGCCCGCATACGGACACTGAGCATAAATATTCACCTTGGATTATGAGTGCAGTTGTATTATTAGGTGTAGGAACAATTGCATCTGTTTTCCATCTAAACGATCCTTTAAAAGCAGTTTTTGCTTTAAGCAATTTCACAAGTTCACGATTAACTTATGAAATTTATGCAGTTATTGCTTTTGGACTTTCGCTTTTAGTAGCGCTTACATTAAATAAAGTTGTAACAAAAATAATATCAGGCGTGCTTGGTGCAGCGCTTGTGTATGTGATGAGTGATGTGTATATGCTCACAAGCAGTGCGCCGTGGGAAAGCATGAATACGCTTGTAAACTTCTATACATCTGCTTTTCTTTCTGGTAGTGTTTGCTTGTTTGCAATAAAAATGCTTGCATCTTCTGATAATTTTACAGTTGCTATGGGATGCGGACCAAAAATTATTGCAATTGCAGTAACAGCAAGAGCAATTGCTGTTGCACTGCTTGTGCGTGCATCAGAAGTAAAAGCTGATATTATGTTCCTTGACTTACATTTGACTTTAAGCTGTATTGCTGCAGTGTTGCTTCCAATTATGCTCCTTCAAAGTGTGGCGAAAGTGAAAAGTGAAGGAAAAAAATCAAAATATGTCTGCTGTCTTCTTGCTATGATGCTCTTTATCTTAGCAGGTGAAATGAGTGGGCGTATGATGTTCTATATGCTTTATACAAATTTTGGTATGTAGATTTCATTTATAGTAAATAAAAGAATAAAGAGAAGGGAAGAATTGTAATAATTCTTCCCTTTTATAGTTGCTAGTCAAATAAACTCTAAAGTAAATTATTTACTATCAGTGCCAGCAGTTTCATGTAAATTTGCAATAATAGCGTCTAAATTTTCTGCTTGTACGATAAGTTGACCTGTAATATTTGAAGAGCTTTCAACGCTTGAAACTGTTTGTTCGGTAATATGTTCAACAGCTTCAAGTGATTTTGAAATATTTGTGCTATCTAAGGAGAGATTTGAAATTGAATCAGCAATCGTTTGAACTTGTTCAGCATTTTCTTCTGCTAAAGCAACAATGCTTTTGAGTGCTTCACCTGCTTCTCCGGCTAGTTCAGTAGCTTTATTTACTGCATCATAAGTTTTTTCCATGTTTTTATCATTTTCTGCAGAAGCTTCTTGAACTTTTGAAATAGCAAAAGAAACATCTTTTGTAGCCAGCATTGTTTTTTCAGCAAGTTTTCTTACTTCATCGGCAACAACGGCAAAACCTCGGCCAGATTCGCCAGCTCGTGCAGCTTCAATTGCGGCGTTTAGGGCCAGAAGATTTGTTTGATCGGCAATATCTGTAATAGTTGCAAGAATTTTGCTAATGCCAGTTGTTTGTTCACGCAATTCATTCATTGCAGCACGCATAACATTTGCGTTTTCAGTAACATTAGCATTTGCAAGAATAACAGCTTGCACTTTACCTTCACCATCTTGTGCAATGCTTCTTGCTTGCACCTCTTTATCTGAAGCAATATCTGTAAGGTTTGTAATACTTTGGAAAGTATTCAACATTAAATTTAAAGCTTCATGAGTTTTTTTCATTTGTAATATTTGTTCTTCTGTGCCATGAGTTATTGCTTGGTTTTCATTGCTTAATTCATGCACAGCTGTGTTGAGAGCAATAGAAATTTGCCCTGCATCTTGTGAGCTAGCATAGGTTGATTCAAGAATTTTACTAATTCTTTCTTGTTGAAGCTCACTTTCTTTTCTTGCCTTTTCAGAGGAGAGCATTTGTTGCTTTGCATCAATAGTTGCTTCTTCAGCTTGTTGAATTTTTTGTTGAAGTGCTATAACCATTGTACGTAAGGCATCAGCGAGTACGCCAATTTCGTCATTACGCTCTATTTCAAGTTTTTTATTAAGCTCGCCATTGCTTACAGCTTGCGCAAATTTTGCTGTTTGCTTGA
This sequence comes from uncultured Desulfovibrionaceae bacterium, assembly GCA_964370245.1. Taxonomy (GTDB): domain Bacteria; phylum Desulfobacterota; class Desulfovibrionia; order Desulfovibrionales; family Desulfovibrionaceae; genus CAYJAZ01. The sequence continues at coordinate 2,767 of CAYJIN010000104.1, read as the reverse complement.
GTGGAGCAACAATTCCACGGATAAGGTAAAAAGCAAGTAATAAAGCCAAAGCTGTAAGAGCAAGAGAAACAGCAATGCTTATAAAAGTTGCGTTTTGGGCTTCTTGCATAAATTCATTTTCAGAAGCTTCTGTAATAAGGAAAAAGTTTAGTGATGGAATTTTTGTGCTAAGGATATGTATAATATCGCTTTTACCATCGGTTTCTCCATTATATTCAGTTGCGAAATAATCTGAATTTTTAATTTGCGATAAAAAGTTTTTATATTCAGGGTATACGTCAGCAACATTTTTATTAATAAGGGCAGTGTCTTCATGCATACGGATAATACCATTTTCATCAATAACAAAAGTGTTGCCTTTTTCACCAATTGTGCGTGAGCTAAGTTTTTTTGCAAAATCACGAATATCAATAGAAATAGATAATAAACCTGCAAACTTGTCATTATGTTCAACGCGTCTATTAATAAAGGCTTTATAGCCCCAAGTTGGGTCGTTTACATAAACAACAATATTGCTAGAAATACCGCTATCTCTAAACCCTGTGAACCAAGTGTCTGCATCGCTTACACGATAAGACCAATCTCTTTTTGAACCATTTAAATCAGTATATTGCTTTGTTTGATTTGAAACAAAGTTTGCTCCTAAAACGCCATAGGTTTTTTGAATGGTTTCAAGCATGCGATAAATGTTTTCAAGCTCGGCATTAGATTCACCTGTTGCAATCCAGTCCTGAAGGGTCGGGCTATCTATCACAAGGCTAATACCTCTACCAGGTTCAAGAATTTCATCATCAATACTTGTTACAATTTCTTCTGAAACTAAAGGCAGTTGCTGGCTAACAAGTTGGTCACGCATACTACGCTCAAAATAAAATGAGTTAATAAAAATAGTTATTGCCGCTACTAAAAAAAGCAAGAAAGCAATTAAAATATTTAACTTTTTTTCAATAGAAAACATAGTTCACCAACCTGTTGATTATTTTGTCCTAAGATAATTTTAAAAATTTTTTTTAGCAAGTTTTATATTTAATATTTTTCGGCTAAAATTCAGATTTCTTTAGAAAGGAAATAAAATTTTTAGAAAAAATGGAAAACAAATTGTTTGACTTTGTTGTGAAGCAAGTATATTTTTTTATTGTTCTTTGTAAAAAATGTGTTTAGAAAAATTGCAGAAAAGTAGGTTGTTATGAAAGTTCTTATTACCGGTGTAGCGGGTTTTATTGGAAATGCTTTAGCAAAAAGATTGCTTGATGAAGGGCATTCTGTTATCGGTGTTGATGTTGTAAACGACTATTATTCCATAGATTTAAAAGAAGATAGACTCAAAAGACTTGATCATAATAATTTCACCTTTCTTCGTGAAGATATTGTAAACACAGCTGGCATTGATGCTTTGTTTAAAGAACATCGCCCAACGCATGTGGTTGCATTGGCTGGGCAGGCAGGTGTTCGCTATAGTATTATTAATCCATATAGTTACATTCAAGCAAACTTAGTAGGTTTTGGTAATATTTTAGAATCATGCAGACAATATGATGTGGAAAACTTACTTTATGCTTCATCAAGTTCAGTGTATGGATTAAACACAAAATTGCCGTATCAAGAAACTGATTTTACAGGGCATCAAGTATCTTTATATGCAGCAACAAAGAAATCAAATGAATTAATGGCGCATTCTTACGCGCATTTATATAATTTACCAACAACTGGCTTACGCTTCTTCACTGTCTATGGCCCATGGGGTAGACCAGATATGTCGCCACACCTTTTCACTTCAGCAATTTTAGAAGATAGAGAGATTAAAGTTTTCAACTATGGTAAAATGAAAAGAGATTTCACATATATTGACGATATTGTGCAATCAGTTTATTTACTGTTGCAAAAACCAGCAACTCCTAATGCAGAATGGGATTCAAATAATCCTGATCCTTCCACATCATCTGCTCCATTTAGAGTATTTAATATAGGAAATTCAGATACTATTGAACTTATGACCTTTATTGAAACCATTGAAAAAGCTTTAGGTAAAGAAGCGAAAAAAGATTTTATGCCTATGCAAGATGGGGACGTTGTGGCAACTTCTGCGGATACTTCTTCTTTAATTGATTATATTAATTTCAAACCATCAACCAAGTTAGAAGACGGCATTGCAAAATTTGTTGATTGGCATAAATCTTATTATTGCAAATAAATAGCGATAAATAATTTTATTCAGAATCACATTGAAATTTCTCTTACAGAAGTTTTGATGTGATTTTTTGTTTAATATTCATAAATAAAAAGAATTAAGTTTGACATCGAACTGTTTTTGTGCTAGATTTCTTTCTAGAAAAATAAAAATTCAAAATAGTAAAATCTTTTCTTCATACTAATAATTTAGGAGTTTGAACAATGAATAACGATGTGGCAAAACAAGCAATGAGCGGTGAACTTTCACTTTCATCAACATTAACAAGCCCTGAAAAAGCTTTAGAATTACTAAACGAACAAGGCAAGCACTTTATCAAACGTGTAGAAAAAGTTGCTGATAATATTTATGTTGGCATTGGCTACCATGGAGCGACAACTTCGATGATTGTTGGTGATGATGGGCTTATTATTATTGATACATTACAAGGCTATCAAAGCGCTGTAAATGCCTGTGAAGCTTTTAGAGAATATAGTGATAAACCTGTAAAAGCTATTATTTATACACATAGCCACCCTGATCATACTGGCGGAGCTTCTGCTTTTGTTGCTGAAAATGCTGTTCTTGGCACTGATTATG
>CAYJIN010000103.1:0-7283 GCA_964370245.1 uncultured Desulfovibrionaceae bacterium | reverse complement strand
TCAAAAGGAATTGCGCCTGAAGGACATGTTTCTGCACAAATTTTACATTTTTTACAGAATTTTGCCATACCAATATTAATTGGTTTATCGTATTCAAATTCAATGTCAGTAATAACAGCAGCAGGGCGGAAGTTTGGCCCAAGCTCTGGCACCATTGAAAGGCCAGCACGTGAATATTCAGCAAGACCTGTTGTCATTGTGTAAGGAGTAATCATGATTTCATAGTGAGAACCAGGGAATTGCGCACGTGCAGGATAGCCTAATTGCTGAATGAAGTTTTCCATATGCCCAGCAGCACAACGTGAGCGGAAATATGCATCAAATGAAGTTGCATAGCCGATAGCAGCAGCATTAGAATCCCAATGCATAGGAACACCGAAAACAATAATACTTTTCCAGTGGCTAGGCACTTTATCGCCCCAAGTATCCCAACCACGGTTAGGCATACCACGCATAAGGTTTTTAAACATGAAAGTAGGGTCAAATTTACCTATACCAACAACTGACATACCAAATAAATGCGCCATTTGCTTGATAAGTTTTGTTGCATGTGCAGGTGATTTGAATTCCATTTTTTGTTTATTTACACGACGATAATCCCATTTTTCAGGTGGTTGTGGAACACCAGTTTTCATGAAAACATCATGCGGATCTTCAGGAACTGTTGAACCAGAGTGATTATACATTGAATTTGCAAAAGCTTTAGTGTAAGCACCAGCAATTGCATATTGTTTATGCGCTGTTTTTTCCCAGTGTTCCATACGCTTTACTGTGCGCTCTAATTGATCGAGCATTGCAGTGTATCTTTCTGGATTATTGCGATAATATTCACCAATCCCACCAGGCATTGCTTCAACGCCCATGCTAGGATTCCAAGTGCCAGACTTGATTAATCCGCCAACAGCTTTTGTACGCTCAAATAAGAAATCAAACCAGTCAGGGCGTGTTACTTCGCCAACAGGTTCCATCATTGCGGCTACTTCAGCGCGGAAAGGTTCACGGTTAAAGAACATATCATCACCTTGATAAGTTCTTCCATAACCAGTGTAAGCATCAGCGGAACGCCCTGTTGCAAAGCCAATAGCACCTGATGCCGCAACAGTTCCTGCTGCAGCTGCTAAACCACCCCAGCGCAAAATTGAACGGCGTGAAACACCTTTTGCTTCTTGAGGTTCTTTTTCAACTGGTTCTGAATCTGCAAATTCCTCTTTATAGCTTTTTCTGTTTGCAGGGTCGTTGATAATATCCAAAGGATCTTGATTGTTTTCAGACATGTCTACCTCCATAAATATTAAGTATATTTTACTAATTGCAACAATGCATATAAAATATACGGGTGATAAATCATTCATCCACTATGATTTATACTATAATACTTATAGTATATAGCTAAAAATTATAATTAATAAATTAGCCTAGGCTACAATTTATTATTTTTCTAGAAATTATATTTTAAATGAAAAATATCCATTTACTTTAATGTAAAAATAAATTATATTATTCAAGTAGTTATAGAAGTTTTATAATTCTACGCAATATAATAATTGCTTTACTATAACAGAATTTTTTGATAATAAAATAAGTGGTGGCTAATGTTTTTGCAAAAATTCTAAAGAGGAGAAGTGAAACTAGTGCATGATGAAAATCTACTTTTTACTCCCTTGATTGAAGGACTTGGAACTGTTTGGGCAAAACACCTGCATGAAGGGCAAAAAATTGAAGTTCCTAAAAATTATCTACTTGTTGATAAAAACCAAGCAATTGACAAACTTTACTATCTTGAAAAAGGTGAAGTGAGTTTTGTGCATGTCTTTGATGATGGAAAAAAACGGCTTATAGGAAAATCAAAAGGGCCAGTTATTCTTGGTGAATCAAATTTCTTTCTTGAAAATGCAATTATGCATGCTGCGCTTATGACTGACACGCCTTGTGTTCTTTATGTTTTTGATAAAGATTGGGTTTATAATAAGATGATTCCTCATTATCCTGAACTGGTAATTTCGCTTATACAAACTTTTTCTGTGAAAACTGTGAAGCTAGTAAAGCAAAAAATGTTGCATAATTTTGAAAGTTTACCAGACCTTATTTCAAAATTTCTTGCTGCAAATCTTGTAAAAACAGAGAGTGAAGTTTATGCAAAAACTGACCTCACACAAGTGGAATTGGCAGATTTTTTAGGAGTGCATCATATTTCAATAAATAAGGCTTTGAAAAAGCTTAAAGATGATGGAATTATAGCATCATACAATAAAAATAAAACAATAATACTGAAACCTGAACTGCTTTCTGAGGAAGACATTTTTTAAAAAAGAAACTAAATAATATAAAAGAAAAAGGGAAACACCAGATGCTTCCCTTTTTTTATAGACTAAGATTGTTTTATTAAATTAGCTTTGTTTTTTGAAAACAAATAATTTTAATGCAATAGCAAAAGATAAGATTACTGGCACGCCTAAAATACCAATAAAATACCAACCTGCTTGGCTTTCATATTCACCCGCTAAAGTGAAGCCACCGCCAACAGTAAGGCAGAAAATAGCAAATAAGCCATAAATAATAGCAATTTGCCAAGATTTTATATTTTTATTATAGCCTTTTGCCCAAACATATAAGCCAGCTATAATGAGAATTTGCATTGCGCCAAAAACCATCCAAAAGAGGCTGTTGAGCATATTTACACCAGGAAACATAGTTTTCTCCTAATATGATGTTTAAGTTGTTTCGATTGTTTTTCAGTTATAAAAATGTTTAAAAAATTATACTATAAACACTTTTGATATAGTCAAAAAACTAGGAATTGTTTTAATGCATACCTTGATATTCCCAATCTTTTACTAAGTCGTCAAAGAAATCTTCACTTCTTTGCCAGTCAACCGGATCATGATAGTTTGCTTCGCGTCCACCATCCCAATTAGAGCGGAATTCTTCACCAGTAGGATATTTGAAGAAATTTTCTTGCATTGCAAGTAAGCCAGTTGAAACAAGGCCTGTTCCATCGCGAGCTTCAAGTTCACGCGAAATAGTGTGAATCCAGGTGTTTTTACGAGTATATGGACAAACAGATAAGCACACACCGCAACCATTAGGGTTTGCAATAGGTGAAGCACACCATTGCTTGTAGCAAGTTTCTTCATCAAGAACCCAGCGTTTAAATCCGCGTACAACTTGTGTAGGTTCGTCTTCCATTGAAATAGAACCTGATGGACAAGTTTCGGCACAAATTTTACATTTTTTACAAAATGCTGCCATACCAATATCAATAGGCTTGTCATATTCAAATTCAATATCAGTAATAACACCTGCTGGACGGAAGTTACCACCAACTTCAGGCACCATTACATAGCCTGCGCGGCTATATTCACCAAGGCCTGATTTTAGAACAAATGGAGTCATCATAACTTCATAACAACCATGCGCTTGCGCACGTGCAGGATGGCCAAGTTTTTGAATAAAGCCTTCAAGAAGTCCTGCTGTATTACGTGATTTGAAATATCCATCAGTTCCAGTATGATATCCATTTGAAGTGTGGATATGATCCCAGCTCATAGGAGAACCGAAAACAATCATACTTTTCCAGTGAGTAGGAACTTTATCTCCCCAGTTGCCCCAACCACGATTAGGCATACCACGCATCATATTTGTTGCCATAAAGGTAGGATCAAATTTTGTAATTGCTACAAATGAAGCACCAAATAAGTGTGCCATTCTTTTTATAAGTTTTGAAGCATGAGCAGGGCTTTTAAATTCCCATTTATGTTTTGAAACATTTCTGTAATCCCACTCTTCAGGTGGTTGCGGGATACCTGTTTTTTTATACACATCCTGCGGATCTTCTGGGAAAGGTGAGCCTGAATGGTTTTTGAATGACATTCTGTGAGCACTAGCATAAGCATCTGCAATAGCATAACGTTTATGTGCAACTTCTTTCCAATATTTCGTTTGCTGTGCAATTGTATTCAGCTGGTCAACCATTGCTTCATAGCGATCTGGGCGAGCACGATACCAATCGCCAAGTTCACCAGGGAAAGCATCAATGCCCATGGATGGATTCCATTGCTTTGATCGCATCGCTTCACCTACAGCAATACGGCGTTCAAAAATATAATCAGTCCAGTTTGGACGAGTAACTTCGCCAACAGGTTTAAACATTTCTTGCTCATCAACTCGGAAAGGTTCACGGTTGAAGAACATATCTTCACCTTGATAAGTTCTACCTGTGCCAGTGTATGCATCAGCTGAGCGCCCAGTTGCAAAACCTGCTGCACCAGATGCTGCAACAGTTCCAACTGCAGCGGCTAAACCACCCCAACGCAAAACATCACGGCGTGAAACGCCTTTTGTTTCTTCTTGTTTAGAAGAAGTTATTTCTTCAACATCAGCAATTTCGTCAGCAACCTTTTTGTAATTATCTGGGTTGTTGATAATTTGCATTGGATCTTTTTCTTGATTCATCTCGACTCCTTAAACATTATAAAAAATATAATGAGAATATAACAGATTTGTATATTCATTTTTGATTTTTCCACTTTAATCTTGGCAATTTATCAAATTGTTTTACAAAAAAACAGCTACTTGCTTGAGTAATGAAGTAGTTCAATAAGTTCTTTATTATAGCAGCATTGATTAATAATAAAAAAAGTGGAGGCTAATATTCACATAAAAAGGGAAACACCAGATGCTTCCCTTTTTTATAGACTAAGATTATTTATTAAATTAGCTTTGTTTTTTGAAAACAAATAATTTTAATGCAATAGCAAAAGATAAGATTACTGGCACGCCTAAAATACCAATAAAATACCAACCTGCTTGGCTTTCATATTCACCCGCTAAAGTGAAGCCACCGCCAACAGTAAGGCAGAAAATAGCAAATAAGCCATAAATAATAGCAATTTGCCAAGATTTTATATTTTTATTATAGCCTTTTGCCCAAACATATAAGCCAGCTATAATGAGAATTTGCATTGCGCCAAAAACCATCCAAAAGAGGCTGTTGAGCATATTTACACCAGGAAACATAGTTTTCTCCTAATTTTATGAGTGTGATTATTTGGAAATAAGATATACATAGATTGAACAAAATTTCTTTGATAATAGAAAAAATCAAAAAAACAAGTTTTAATGCATGCCTTGATATTCCCAATCTTGTTCAATATTGCTAAAGAATTCTTCACTTCTTTCCCACCAAACAGGATCATGGTATTGTGCTTCACGTCCGCCATCCCAAGGTGCACGGAATTCTTCACCTGCAGGATAATTGAAGAAGTTTTGTTGCATTGCAAGAAGACCATCAGCAACTAAACCGGTAGGGTCACGTGGTTCAAGCTCACGTGAAATGGTGTGAATCCAAGTGTTTTTACGAGTATAAGGGCAAACAGCAATACAAACACGGCAACCATTACCATCACTTGTTGTTCCTGCAACCCATTGCTTATGGCATTTTTCTTCGTCTAGTACCCAACGTTTGAAACCACGCACAACTTTTGTTGGTTCATCGTCAAATGTGATCGCGCCAGATGGGCAAGTTTCAGCACAAATTTTACATTTCAAGCAGAATTTTGCCATACCGATGTCGATAGGTTTGTCGTATTCAAATTCAATATCAGTAATAAGCATGCCTGTACGGAAGTTTGAACCAAATTCAGGAACCATAACAAGGCCAGCACGTGAATATTCAGCAAGGCCTGAAAGCATTACATATGGGCTACCCATAACTTCAAAACCAATGCCAGGGAATTGCGCACGCGCTGGGTAACCTAAGCGTTGGATAAATGTTTCTAAAAGGCCAGCTACGCAACGTGTTCTGAAATAACCGTCAGCTGAAGTTGAATAACCGATAGAAGCATAGATAGTATCCCAGTTCATAGGTGTGCCAAAAACTATAACACTTTTCCAGTGGCTAGGAACTTTATTGCCCCATTCTGCACCTCTATCTTTCATACCACGCATACAGTTTTCAAACATAAAGCGTTCATCAAATTTACAAATACCAACAACAGGTGCACCAAAAATATGCGCCATACGTTTGATAAGTTTTGTTGCGTGTGCAGGAGATTTAAACTCCATTTTCTTTTTATTTACACGGCGATAATCCCACTTTTCAGGTGGTTGTTCAACACCAGTTTTTTTGTAAACATCATCAGGTTCTTCTGGGATAGTTGAGCCAGCATGGTTACCTTGCGCAAATTTATACGCCATATTGTAAGCATCAGCAATAGCAAATTGTTTATATGCAACTGAATTAAAATATTCCACTCTTTGCATCTGAAGACCAATTCTTTCGACAAGGCTTTCGTAGCGATCTGGATTCTCAGTATAATATTTTACTAGATATTTATTTGGCATTGCCTCAAGCCCCATAGAAGGGTTCCACAATTTTTTAGCGAGCATAGGAAGAATATTGTCATACCACACTTGAAGCATATTTTCTGTCCAGTCTGGACGTGTAACTTCGCCAACGGGTGTCATCATAGGTGCAACATCAACGCGGAAAGGATCACGGTTGAAGAACATGTCTTCACCTTGAACTGTTCTTCCTTGCCCAGTGTAGGCATCAGCTGAACGCCCAGTTGCAAAACCAGCTGCACCTGAAGCTGCCACTGAACCAATAGCAGCGGCTAACCCACCCCAGCGTAAAACATCACGGCGTGAAACACCTTTTTTTTCTTCTTCTTGTTGAGAATTTGTTAGTTCATTATCAACATCTGCAAATTCTTGTGATACACTTTTGTAATTATCAGGGTTGTTGATAATTTCCATAGGATCTCTTTCTTGATTCATTCTAGCTCCTTAAGTCCATAAACTCGTGATAAATTGAAATTTATTACTTTGTTTTGCTGCTTTTTAACTAAAAAAAACAGTCGAAAAAATTTATAATTTTTCTTCTATAACAGAAAAAATTGATATTTATAATTAGCCATTGCTAATTTTTATGACTTTTTACGTTTTTTCATTAAAAAGCTTTGTATTGACAAAAAAAATTCTAAGACATAATTACAAAGGAATATTAACAGTTTTGGAGAGCCATGTTTTATAGTCATCTTATTTATACTCCAATGGTGGATAACTTAGAAAAGCATTGGAAAGATATTTTATGCGAAGGTATGAAACTTCATCGTCCTAAAGGTTTTCAACTCACAAACGATGAACTTTCTAGTAATGCACTCTATTTCTTAGAAAAAGGTGAAGCAAAAACCATTGCCACTATGCCAGACGGTAGTGAACGCTTGATTTGTAAAATGCGTGCTCCATCACTTCTTGGTGAAAGTATTTTGCTTGGTGAAAGA
>CAYJIN010000102.1:4887-7438 GCA_964370245.1 uncultured Desulfovibrionaceae bacterium | reverse complement strand
CTATTTTCGTGAAAAATATCTCAATAAATTTATTTTTTCTACTATTTCACTTGCTATATTTCAAAAAATCGGTATATTACAAGAATAGATGATTTAAATAATTATTATAAGTCTGTTCTATTCTAAGGAGTGAAGTATGTCAGTATTTAAAAGTATCATTTGTTCCATTAATCTTATCGAGCACAGCGAAGATATCGTTTACTACACTCGTGAATTAGCTAAGCAAAACGACGCTAAAGTGTATGTTGTGCATTCTTTGCCATCAATGCAACACCTTCGTCAATTCATGTCTGATTCACCACAAGCTGATGATTTAATCAACCACACTGAATCAAAAGCTTTAGAGTTCACAAATGAATTCATTGCGAAAAATTTTGAAGGCATCAACTGCGAACCTGTTGTTGTTCAAGGCGATGCTGCAAATGAACTTCTTAATTTAGTTGATAAATTCTGCGCTGATATTGTTATCATGGGCAGCATGTCAACAAAAGGGTTCTTTAGCTTCTTCAATTCAAAAGCACCACAAAGCATTGTTGGAAAAACACGCGTTCCTGTTATGATTATTCCTAACGATCTTGATATGGATTGCTTACCTGAAGAATAAGCCATTACTAATCATTAGTAATTTATAAAATAAGAATTTTCTTTCCTTCAATGCTAAAACAATACAGATAACATTATATGTATTGATTGGGGGGAAGAAAATTTTTGTAAGAAACAATTTTTACTTTAATATTTGGAGTGATAATTGACACCTATAATTTCAATTTTAGTTATTCTTTTTCTTTGTTTTGGACTATTTTTCCTTTTGAGAAAATCAAAGAAAAACACTAATGAAGATTCAAACTCGTCAGTAGTTGAAAATTCAGATGAAAAATCTACTGCTGTGGCTGAGCCCGTTATCGATATCGAAAGCTTGCCAGAAGAGTTGCGTGAAACGTATCGCATAGCAACTGACCCTAGCATACGCACTAAACCTGTGCTTTATGCACTTGTTACTTGCCATCACTGCATACGCACTCAAAAATTCCTCAAAGAAAATAAGATTGACTTTAAGCTTATTCACGTTGATTTATTTGACGACGAAGTGAGAAAGTCAATCATGAAAACACTAAAAACACATAACGAGCGTGGCTCTTTCCCTACTTTTGTTATGCCTTCTGGTAAAACAGTTGTGGGCTTTCGTGAACATTTATTGAGAGAGGCTATTACTAATGAACCAAAATGAACTCATTGATTATCTAAAAACCTTTGAAAAAGATGGCTTTTATTTACATGCTGACGAAGAGCACATGCAATCAACCGCAAAATCTTTGTTAGCAAACAAAGAAAAATATTCACATCTGGCTTGCCCTTGCCGTTTAGCAACTGGCGATATTGCTGACGATGAAGATATCATTTGCCCATGCGTTTACTGTAAAGAAGATGTTGAAGAATTTGGCGCATGTTACTGCCTTCTTTTTGTGAGAGATGATTTCAAAGAAGATCCAACTTTCTTCCCAGATATTGACGATAGAAGACCACCAGAAAAAGTTAAGTAATGCCTTTTAAAAACTTGCTAAATAAACCATAACTAGATTTACATCTAAAGCTTTAATTTTATTATTACGATTAGTTAGACAAATTTTAAATTTATCAAAAAATAACTTGCATTTTCTCTAAAAAAGTGTAAGTTATTTTTTCGACTTATTGCAAATGCAAACAAGTCTACCCAAATACTATTTATTTCAATATAAATATAAATTATACAAAGAGGGGGTGATTTTAATGCCAGGAGTATTTCTAACAGAAGATGATTACAACTTCGATATTGCCCTCCGTCGTTTCAAAAAACAAGTGGAGAAAGCAGGTGTTCTTTCAGAAATGAAAAAACGTCAACATTACGAAAAACCAAGCGTAATGCGTAAAAAGAAAAAAGCTGCTGCTCGCAAACGCTTGCTTAAAAAAATGCGTAAGAGTAACCAAGGTTAATCACCTTTAGATAGCTAATAATGACCCAGCTTCCAGAATATGTAGGCTGGGTTATCATTTATTAAGATAGTTTATTTTTTTATCATTTTCATTGCCTTACTTTTTTCTTACTGTCTTATTCAACAATCTCTTTATTTATTTAGATTTAATTACAAAACTAGAAGATTGATAATCCTATGCAACGTACACTCAAAGCCTTAGAATTTGATAAAATTCTTGAAAAATTTTCCGCCTATTGTATTTCACAATCAGCAAAGCAAAAAGCGCTGAATCTTTTACCACATCTAAGCCCTACTGGCTCTGAAATTGGTTCGCTCAAGCACAACCAAGAACTTTTTTGCCAATGCCGTTCATGGCTTTCTGAAACAAGATATCAGATTAAGTCTTTCCCTGAATTAGAAGGCATTTTATCCTATTTAACAAGCGGGCATCCTTTTTTAGATGCTGAAGCTTTTTGGGCTGTTAAAGAAACATTAGTTCATTTGAAAAATATTTTAGAATCTATGCTTGATACAGCTGAGCGCCACCCTGTTTTAGCACATTACGTTGAAGAGCGTGAATTTCCACACGAAATTTTTGA
>CAYJIN010000102.1:0-4787 GCA_964370245.1 uncultured Desulfovibrionaceae bacterium | reverse complement strand
CGTGAAGAAGAACGTAAAATTCTTCAAATGCTCACAAAGCTTATGGTTGATAATCTTCCTTCTATGCAACAAGCTTGGGAATTGCTTTTAGATATTGATATTTTACAAGCAAAAACTCTTCTTGCGGCTGATTTTCAAGGAAATTGCCTTACCATGGAAGAAAATCAAGAATTTAATCTTTGTGAATCACAACATCCATTGCTTGCTTTAGAAGCTGTTGTGAATAAAAAATTAGTGGTGCGTCCGCTTGATATTGTTCTTCGTAAAGATCAAAAAGTTATGATTATAAGCGGCGGTAACGCTGGCGGTAAAACTGTTTGTTTGAAAACGGCAGGCCTTATTGTGCTTATGACTTTAGCTGGTCTTCCTGTGCCTGTAAGCCAAAAGTCTACTCTACCAATTCTCCAAAAAATTCATGCATTTATTGGTGATGAGCAAAGTCTTGACGATCACGTTTCCACATTCACAGGGCAAATCACACACCTTTCACGTGCTTGGCAAGACTTAGACGCAAACAGCCTTATTTTACTTGATGAATTTGGTGCAGGCACAGATCCTGCTCAAGGTGCTGCTTTAGCACAAGCTGTTATTGATGGAATTTTAGATAAATCTGCTTTTGCCTTTGCAGCAACGCACTTTCCAGCTTTGAAAACCTATGCGCTTTCACATTCAAACGTGCGTGCAGCTTCAATGCTTTTTGATAATTCAACAAAAAGACCTTTATTTGCACTTGCTTACGATCAAGTTGGAGCAAGTATTGCGCTTGATGTTGCTCGTGAACATGGCTTGCCTGAAAGCATTGTGAAAAAAGCGGAGCAATATCTTCTTTTAGATGGGCAAGATATGACAAAGATTGTTGATAAACTCAATGCTCTTGCTGTTGAACGCGAAAAAGAACTTGCTGATTTAAAGAAAAAACAAGAAAAAGCTGAAGCAAAAAGAAAAGATTTGCAAGAAAAATTTGAAAGAGAAAGAAAGAAATTAAACGATGAAGTTCGTGAACTTTCAAAAGAATTAATGCTTGCTTGGAAAGAAGGCAAAACAACTGCAAAGCAATCTATGAAAGAAATGGCAAAATTGCGTGCAACACTTGCCCCTGTGGAATTAGAAGATAAACCACAGCTTTCTAAAGACGATATAAAAGCGCATCTTGCCGAAATTGCTAAAAAAGCAAAAGAAAAAGAGCAAGTTCTCTATCTTCCTTGGGATAAGAAAGCACAAGTTTTGGAAATTGATGAAAAAAATCAAAAAGCTAAGATTGATATCAATGGTGTTTCATTGTGGGCAAATGCTATAGATATTAAAATTTCTGGGCAAAAAGAGCTTGATAAAAGTTCTCGTGTCAAATCAAGTGCTTCTGTTCAAAAACCAAGAGAAAAAGAAGAATTAATTCGCCAACGTCTTGACATTCGTGGAAAACGTGCTGACATTGCTATTAGTGAGCTAGAAAATTATCTAGATAAAGCACTTCTCAACTCCACTGATATTGTAGAAGTTGTTCACGGAAAAGGAACTGGAGCATTACGTAAGTCAGTCCATGACTATTTACGTACTTCTCCTATTATTGCGCATTATGAACGAGCGAATGAAGACCAAGGTGGCGACGGTATGACCTTAGCCTATTTAAAATAGTTGAATTATCAGGACTTTTGATGAAGGGAAACGAAGCTATACAAGTCATAAAATCGCGTATTAATATTGCGGATTATATACGCAGATATATAGACTTGCGCCAAATTGGGCCGCGTTTAATGGCGCCCTGCCCTTTTCATCAAGAAACAAAACCATCTTTTAGCGTAAATGAAGATACATCTTCTTTTTATTGTTTCGGTTGCCAAGCAGCCGGCGATATTTTTGAATTTTCTATGCGCGTGAATGGTTATGATTTTCGTGAAGCTCTTGAATCATTTGCTGAAGAACTTGGAATTTCACTCACAAGCGCACAGCCAACAGAGGCTGATAAAAAAGCTGCGGCTGTTAGAAATCAGAAAAAAGCTGCAATAAAAATTCATCAACTTGCTGCAAAACATTTTCATGATAATCTCAATAAAAATGAAGCAAGCCCTTGTAATGCATATATAAAAACTCGTGGACTATCTGAAGAAGTTATCAAACAATTTTCAGTGGGCTATAGCTTTGATGCATGGCAAGATTTATCCACGCAAGTAGCAAAAGCTGGTTTTCATAATAATGATGCAATAGCAAGCGGGCTTTTATCGCAAAGTAAAAATTCAAATCGACCTTACGATAGATTTCGTGATAGGTTGATGTTTCCTATCTATTCTTTAACAGGGCAAGTTGTTGCATTTGGCGGAAGAATTATTCCTGATGAATTCAAGCAACTTAATCCAAATGAAGAAAGAAGAGAAGAAGCAAAATATATAAATTCCTCTGATTCGCCAATTTATAAAAAAGGCGAACATCTTTACGGGCTTTACCAAGCAAGAAAAGCAATGAGTTTGAAACACTCTGCCCTCCTTACTGAAGGGTATATGGATGTTTTAACCTTGCATCAATTTGGTTTTGATAATGCAATTGGTGTGTTAGGAACAGCCCTTACTGATATTCAAGTGAAAAGAATTTCTGGCTTTTGCAATAAAGTTGAGCTTTTATTTGATGGCGATAGAGCTGGCAGGCAAGCCGCTTTTCGTTCAGCACAAATGCTGCTTATTGCTGGCTTAGAATGTAAAGTTATCCTCTTCCCTGAAAAAGAAGATATTGATAGCTTGCTCCGTCAAGAAAATGGTTTAAACCTCTTCTCATCACTTCGTGAAAAAGCAGAAGAAGGCTTACAATATTTAGTTCGCACCAAGAAAGAGCAATCTTTACTTGAGGCGATAAATTGGGCAAAAGAATTCTTACAATCTGTACAAGTACCTGAAATTATATCTCGTTATGCAAGTATTATAGCAAACGAACTGGGAATTGACGAAGCCGAAATTCGTCATCAGGTTATACAAAAAACACAGTTTGGAAAAAACGCTGCCCAAAAGCAAGATCAGCCTTATGCAAATGCACAAAAGCAAAAAAGCACTGTGCAGCATACAGCGAAAGACTTGCAAAGAGATAGGTTGATACTCACCTTTGCCGCGCGTTACCCAAAAGCAGTTCCTAAACTTCAGCAACTAGGTGCCGATATGATATTAAAATCAGCATTTGCCACAAGTTTTTGGAACACTTTAACAACAAATCCGCCGGATTTAGTTTTCAATCATCTCACTTCCGAACAAAAAAGGTTTTGGGCTATGTGTAGAGAGGGCGATGCCCCACCTTGCAACGATGAAGTAGGCGAACTTTTCGCCGTGCAAAAACTGGTGCAAGATTATAATATACAAGTTCAGAAACAGTCACTCAATGCGGCATTACGGCAGGGAAAAACCAAAGAAGCCCAAAAAGAGTATCTAACTGCTCTTTGGGAAGAAGCAAATAGCCCTATCACCGCAACAAATACGCATGTTGACACAAGTTCGGAAACTGCCTTTTAGTTTCTCTAGTTTCTTCAATACTAAATACGACTTTTAATTTTTCCGTCTGGGAGGAAAAGTGAATAGCCATCTTAAAGAACAACCGCAAATAAAGCAATTAATTGATAGAGGTAAAAGCGTTGGCTTTCTTACCTTTGATGAAATTACAAAATCATTGCCAGCAGA
Source organism: uncultured Desulfovibrionaceae bacterium (assembly GCA_964370245.1). Lineage (GTDB taxonomy): Bacteria > Desulfobacterota > Desulfovibrionia > Desulfovibrionales > Desulfovibrionaceae > CAYJAZ01. The sequence continues at coordinate 1,137 of CAYJIN010000102.1, read as the reverse complement.
ACTTGCAACTGCTGAGCATGCAGAAGAAATTATCTCTCTCTTTGAAGGAATGGATATTCCAATTGTAGATAACGAAAAAGAAGGGAAAAGCATTGTCGCTAACATGAGCGAGAATGATATGACTACTGAAATCAGCCTTGATATTGATATCGAACTGATGGACGATGAAGACGTTATCGAACCTAATGAAACAGCTGTTGAAGAAACTGTTGATTTTGTTGCAAGAAATACTGACCCTGTGCGTATGTATTTACGTGAAATGGGCGCAGTGCCACTTCTTGACCGTGACGGTGAAGTTGTTATTGCTAAAAAAATTGAAAACGGTGAACAAGATGTGCTCTTCGCACTTATCGAAGTTCCTGTTGCTGTTGAAGAAATTATCAACGTTGGCGACGATTTAAAACTCAATCGCATAAAACTCAAAGACGTTGTAAAAACAATTGAAGAAGACGACCCAAGCGAAGATGAAATCAGTCAGCGCACAAGAGTTATCAATCTTCTTGAAGACATCCGTCAACTTTTCAAAAAGAAAAGAAAAATATATGCTAAATTAGACTCTTGCAATACTCTTGATAAAAAAGTTTCTCATATTCAAAAAGAAATTATGGTGTATAAAGAAGAGATTGTTAATCGTCTTTTAGAAATTAAATTAGAAAAAACTCTCATTGATAGAGTTGTTGAAACAGTGGAAGATTATGTGCGTCAAATGCATAACTGCCGCCGTGATTTAGCTGCTTACATCCACGCAACAGGTAAAACTCAGCAAGAAATTGAAGATTTATTCAAAGCAGTTGATTTAAAAGAAGTTGGCCCAAAAGAAGCATCTTCAAGCCTTGGCTTTTCAATCGATGAATTTTTCTCATATAAAGAAATGATTGTTGGTAAAATTGAAATTCTTAACCGTCTCGAAGAAAAATGTTCCCACTCAGTGGAAGATTTAGAAGAAATTGTTTGGCGTGTGAAAAGAGCTTCTGTTACTGCAATGCGTGCAAAACAAGAGCTTATTCGTTCAAACTTACGTTTAGTTGTTTCAATTGCGAAAAAATATACCAACCGTGGCTTACAGTTCCTTGATTTAATTCAAGAAGGTAACATCGGTCTTATGAAAGCTGTTGATAAATTTGAATATCAACGTGG
>CAYJIN010000101.1:0-7590 GCA_964370245.1 uncultured Desulfovibrionaceae bacterium | reverse complement strand
TTTTTATGTGCGTATATTAGCGCAGTCTTTTGCTGAACTACTTACAAAAGATGTGCTAGAAAAAAATATTGATGAAACTCTTCATTCTTTTTCACGAGGATATTCAACTTTCTCAGCTTCACAAGCAATTAGTGCTTTATGGGAACTTAGTCAATTAAGTAGTCATATCAATGATAAGAATATAGCACTTGATAATGCTATGCTTACTTGTACGAACGCTGAAGCAAGTGAATATTATGCTCTTGATAGTTATGGCATTGGAATTTCTTCGCCTTTCTGTGAAAGTTTTAATATTGAACCTACTAATGATTCAAAAATTTATTATCAGCTTACCAACAGTGGTTATAGTAAAGAAAGACAAATTGAAAGAGTATCAAATGGTCTTTATGTTGAAAAAAGATTATTAGATAAAGAAAATCAACCAGTCACCAATATTAAAATTGGAGATGTGATTACTGTAGAGATAAAAGCAAATGCTTATGGACGTAATTTAGAAAATATTGTTATCCAAGATTTATTTGCTGGCGCTTTTGAAGTAGTCCGTGATGAAAGAAATGATACTATGCCAATTGCAAGATATTCAACTAATCTCATAAATCATAAAGAAATTCGTGAAGACCGCGCTTTATTCTTCACAGAACTAACCACTGAAGAATATACATTTACTTATCAATTAAGAGCTATAAGCAAGGGAACTTTCACCGTCCCTGCTGTTTATGCAAATTCTATGTATGATAATAGCCTCAATGCTCATGGTGTAAGCTCGACAATAACTGTTGAATAGTCATTAATAAGCTTAAAAAAGAAAAGGTGCAGAAGAAATTCCGCACCTTTTTTTATATTTATATTATTAAGATTCTATTAAATTACTAATGAAACTAACCAAGCAGTATATGCTACATAAGTAACTAAAAGTATAAGACCTTTAAAGCGTGATAAACAACCATCTTTCCCTTTCGCTGCATAGCCAAGTACAAAAAGAGAAAGCGTGAGAGCACACATGATAGGCATATCCCTTGTCAAGGTCTCTGCTGGGACATCAAAAGGATGAATTGAACCAGCAATACCTACAACCGCAAGAGTGTTAAACAAGTTTGAACCAATCACGTTACCAATAGCTATATCGTCTTCACCTTTTTTTGCTGCTGCAATTGAAGAAGCAAGTTCAGGTAATGATGTACCAACCGCAACAACAGTAAGGCCTATTATCATATCGCTAATTCCAAATAAATATGCAATTCCTGTAGCGCCAACTACAAGCATACGTGAACTTGCAATAAGTACAATTAAGCCAAAAATCAGCCAAAAAATTGATTTTTTAAGTGAAGTTGGCTTTGCTACCTCTTCTACATCTTCTTCAACAACATCTTTATTTTTCATGCCTTTGTAAATTGTATTAGCCATTATAGCGAAGAATATACCTAATAAGATGAATGCATCAATGCGTGAAAGAACTAAATCGTAAAGTAAAGCAATCGTAACTATAGTAATAAAAACTAAAACAGGTAATTCTTTAGTTAATATTTTTTTGCTTATGATAAGAGGACTAATAAAAGCTGTTGTACCAAGAATTAAAGCAATATTTGCAATATTTGAACCATAAGCGTTGCCAAGAGCTATGCCAGGATTACCATTCATTGCAGCTAAAGCTGAAACAAGCATCTCAGGAGCTGATGTACCAAAGCCAACGATCACCATACCTATAATAAGAGGTGAAATGCCAAGGTAAGAAGCGGTTTCGGCAGCCCCTTCAACGAATTTGTCAGCACTCCATATTAAAAGAACCAATCCCAAAATAAGGGATGCAATAGAAAAAAACATAATTTCTCCTTAAAATATTAAGAGAAAGCTATTTTGCATTTAACTGCTAAACTAATATATAATTAAATCAAGCGTATATATGCTCGACACTGATGACAATGTAAAAATGCAAAAAAGTTTCAAGTTATAGAATTATTGATAATTTATAATAATTCAAATTAAATTGAATTAGATAAACTATACTTTCATTTATCAAAATAAATAATATTAAGTCGATAGTACATAGAATCATTCTAATAATTGATATTTTATTAACTAATGGACTATCGTTGTGCTCAATATAGATGCTCTTCAACACAAAGTCAATTTTTAAAAAAAGTTACAATTCTAAAATAAGAAAAGATTTCTAATTACAAATTAACAAGTTATAGTATTGAAACATATTTTATTCTGATTACTAATTTAATAATTTTACAGCAAATATAAACTTATAGGAAAAACTAGAGAAAAGAAGCATTCTCAAGCAACTTGCATTCAGCTGATGCGAATGCGGAGTGTGAGTTTTTTATGAAAAGCCTAAACTTTCCCGAAAAAAAGAGTGTGAAATAAAGTCTGTAAATCCATAAATCTCTGTGCTATGGTTTACGATAAAATTTCTAATTTTTATATAAATCAAAAAAAATATTTTTGAATATTAGATAATATTTTAATAACATAGATATAAAAAGTTTGATTTCTACATTATTCGAGATGTTATTTAGCTCCATTTTTTTAAGAATAGTCATAACACCTTCATGTTTATTTTCTCTTGCTAGTTCTAAGATAGATGGTAGTTCATCACTTTTTTAATTTAGAATAGCATCATTTTTAATAATAATTCAATAACTTCTTTTGTTTGATGACTTGCTAGCATAAAAGCTGTCCAACCCTCATTATTTTTAGCATTAATATCTGCTCTATTGTCTAATAACATCTGTACAGCTTTTTATGGCCTTTTTGTGCTGCAATCACATAGCAGAATTTATACAAGTAAAACAAAAAGAGCTATTTTCGCCGCTTTTGTTTCACTATTTTTCGTGCGTGTTTCAGTCTTGTTTCTCAAAGGGTTTCAATTTAAAACATACTATCTCAAGGAATTAGGAATTGTTGTTTCAGCTATGTTTCTTGTACTGTTTCACCTGTCGCTTCTTTGTTTCACTGTTTCACTCTTAAGGAAATGAAACATGAAACAAAGTGTAATTTTCTTATACGGTAACGAAATTTCAAACTGAGACAAAATTTAGGTCACAGCTTATTATAATTTATATTTCCTAAAAAAGGTGAAACAGGTTTTCTCTTAAAACCTACTTTATTTACATTTATATCAATGTGTTGATAATATCTTTACGAAGTGGAACAAAATCGACTCACTTTTTCCTTTTCTGCTCCATCTTTTTTTATACTTGTTCCAGTTTTGTTACGTCTCATGTTCCGCAATAAACGTTATATATTAATGGGGTGAGAGCTTTTGTTTCACTTCTGTTTTTTTTCTTTGTTCCAATTTTCATTCTTGTGTTCCACTGTTCCACCCATAAGCAAATGGAACATGAAACACAAAAACTGTTTTTCAATATAAAAAAAGCTCACTTCTTCTTAGAGCTCGTTTCTTTTGTTGATGCTTCGCACTTCTTAGAAAGTCGATTAACTTTGCTATACCGATATCAATTTCCATGAGTATCTTTCTCTGATATAGCAATTTGTTGAATTATAATTGACTTCATTATTTATTTATAGAACCATTAGAAATTATAACTTATAAATCTAAGGTTATCAAAATGCTAAATACACCATTTTCAATTAATGAAAGTTCTACAGTAGGAATTATTACTGTTAGCAAAGAGTTTTTTGAGGAAAAAGCTGTGCTTGCAGCTTTTGTAAAGTATACACCATCTTTTTATATTTCAATTGAGCCCAGCCCTGAGCTAAGTGTAAAAATAACAATTGAACGGAAAGATTCAAACACTATCGAAATACAAACATTAAAAGAAATGATGAACGAGCTAATTGATCAGCAAGTAAGGGAAGAGCTGGATAAAAAGTTTAATGAGATTAAAAAGACAATTGTAAAACACGCATTTGAACCTGTTGAACTTTAGGTGAATTATGTATACAATCCTACCTTTTCAATTTGCATACTACGATGAAGAAGTGTTGCTTGTTAATGATTGCGGAGATTTTGGAAAGGCAACACTTTTTTAGACAGTTTTTAATCGAAGTTGCTGTTTAAATTCTATTGGAGTTTTATATCCCAATGAACCATGTATTCTTTTATTATTAAACCAGTAAACATATCTTTGCAACTCCAGTTGCAAATGTTCCAATGATTCAAAATATCTACCTCTTACAAATTCAGTTTTGATTACCTTGAATTGAGCTTCAGCAACTGCATTGTCATAAGGACAACCTTTACGACTTAATGAGCGCTTTATATTGAATTCTTTCAACAAATCAGTAATAAGATAATTTTTGAAATCACTTCCTCTATCTGTATGGAATATTTGGAAGTTGTTCAAATTGCCCTCAATAGAGGCAAGGGCTCTATGTACAAGATGTGCATCTTTATGCTTACCTGCACTATAACCAACAATTTCGCGATTGAATAAATCAAGAATTACACATAGATAATTCCAGTTATTACCGACTCGAACATAGGTCAAATCACTTACAATAACTTCATTTTCTGCTTTATTGTCAAATTCTCTTTGAAGGATATTAGGATTTTTATCTTCATTGGTAATGTCTTTTGGAGCTTTGTATTTTTTAGCTGTATAAGCCGATACTAAGCCACTTTTACGCATTATTCGTGATATCCTTCTCCGTGAAGCAGAAATACCAAGTTTATTGAGCTCTACTTTGATTTTGCGTGTACCATAAACTGCTTGATTACTAGAGAAAAGATCAACTACCAAATCAGTAAGAACATCTGTACCATTTTGTGGAACTTTATATTTATAGTAAGCACTTTTTGATATCTTGAGTATTTTACACATCTTAACTACTGGATATCTATAGGAATTGGCTCTGATTATTTCTACTTTCGTGCCATAAGCAGAGCCGCTTGCTTTAAAATGTCATTCTCCATCAGAAGCTGCTTGTTTAACTTACGTAAATCTCTAAGTTCTTTTTCTAACTCACTGAGATTATCTTCTTTTTTGAATGAGCCACTTTTTCGGTGACGAATAATCCAACCGTGAATTGTTGATGAAGCAATACCATATTCCTTACTGATATCACCGACAGATTTACCGCTTTCATAAAGCTTAATTATTTGCAACCTAAACTCATCAGTGTACCTACTTAATCTACGTGACGACATCTTCATTCCTCCTGTCGTTTCTAATATTACACTTCGATTAAAAATTGTCCACTAAACTGTAGCCTATCCAATCAACAAGTAGCTTCGTCAAAGTAAATTTTTATTGAAGTCATTTATTATTTGATAAACTCCTTTCATAATAATTCACTTTTCCTTGTCAAAAATACAAAATCTCTTAATTTAGAAACACACCCTAGAAAAAAAGATTATTATAGGAAAAACAAGATAAATAAAGAGTTTTTTAGACTCAAGTTGAAAATTTAAGATTGAATCAGGTTTTTTCAGATAATGCAAGATTTAGTATGAATTTGGGTTCTTATTTCACCTTATACTTTGATTACCTTGCAAAGCAGGATAGGTTAAGTAGTCCCACACTTTTTGAAAAAGAATTGGCAACTTCACAGCGTTGACTTATTCGCCTTTTCAAAAAAAGTGACTAACGAAAATTATGCAAAAAAAGATAATAAGCGAAAAAAGATATTTGAATACAATTAAACTTTTTTCGTTTTTTTCGCTTTATTTGTTATTTCGCACACTGATTGGTTCAACACCTTATTTAATGAAAAAGAGCTAACCCCAAAAATGCTTCAAATTTTACCAGCCAGCCTACCCCATGTGGGCACATTCAACACGTTGAAATGTTCTCACATGGGGATTGGTGAGGGAGTACCCCTCACCCCCCTGAAAGGTAAAAGACAGAAAGACAAGAAGAGAGTTTTAAGCCACCAAGGATAATTTTCTCTTGATACATTTAAAGTACGTGGGCATTACACGAAAAAAAGGATAGCCCATTGAACTATCCTCTTCATGCTCTATATTTTTGCTCTCAATTCTTCAAAATAATCAGCCCAGCATTCCATCATGTTTCTTCTTTCCGGCAAATACTGAGCGTTGTTATAGCTTGCTCTTATGCCACCGCGTTCGGCGTGGGCAAGTTGACGTTCTATCCAATCTCGGTTAAATCCGTGTTCATTTAGCTGTGTGCTGGCAATACTTCTAAAGCTATGTATACTAATTCATCTTAAGTATATCTCATAACTCTCAAGCTTTCGACAAGGCTATCTGAGCGAATTGGACGAGTGAAAGTTCTGGGGCTTGGAAATAAGAAGTCACAATGCCCTGTATAGCAATGAAGTTCTTTCAATAACTCAATCACTTGTTTTGCGAGGGGAACAATATGTGTTTCAGCCATTTTCATTCTTTCAACAGGGGTTTTCCACTCTGCTTTTTCAAAATTGATTTCATTCCACTTTGCATCTCTCAATTCTTAAGAACGCAGAAATACATAAGGCATGATCTTCAACGCGTATTGTACACTTATACTTTCTTTATAATTATATATTTTTCTCAGAAGTATACCAATCTCTTGTTGTTCTGTGATTGTGGGATAGTGCTTTGTCTTGACAAGCTTAAGTGCTCCTTTCAAGTCTGCTGTAATATCTCTTTCAGCTCTGCCAGTTGCAATTGCATAGCGGAAAACTTGCCCGAAGATTAGCATTGTCTTATGAGCCGTTTCAATTGTGCCACGGTCTTCAATCTTTCTGATGACTTCTTAAAGTTCGGGGCTGTTATAAGACTTAACTCTTTTGCACCTAAAAAGAGAAATACGTTTTTTGTGAGAAAGCACATGATTTTTCCTGCTTTGCTTTCTTTCCATTTTTCATAATTCTTTTCATGCCATACTCTTGCGATAACTTCAAAGGCATTTATTTCTTGATATTTCGTGGCTTTTATAACTGCTTTTTTTTCACCATTTGAGTCAATACCACTTTTAAGCTTAACCTTAAAATCAATTAAACTTTTTCGTGCCTCAAGAAGTGAAACTATAAGATAAAGTCCCAACCTGTATGTTTTTCTTGCCCTCAAATGTATAATCTATTCGCCATGATTTACTGCCTGTTGTACTCATATACAAATATAAGCCATCTCCATGAGTAAATTTTGAATTTTACCTGTTGACTTGAGTGTTCTAATTTTCGTGTTGTTCAATTTTCCAATAACAACTCTCCTTTTTTATCAACGGTGCTTTCGATTCTTAGTTTGTGCTCTAATGCAAAACTTCAGTAAATTACGGTATTGTTTTTCACAACCCCCCTAATACCGATTATAATACCGTTATTCGAGGAGTATGTTAATAAATCTTATCGAATCTCTTAGTATAAACAACACCTAAAAAAATAAGTCCTACAGGGAAATATCGTACACTGTAGGACTTTATGATTTTTATAAATGGTGCGCCCAGCGTGAATCGAACACACGGCCTATCGCTTAGGAGGCGATCGCTCTATCCTACTGAGCTATGGGCGCTACATAAAATAATTTGTAAATCTATTAGCTCTAGAAGTCAAATCAAAATATTAGTTACTGTATTATCAACAACTAAAATTGAATATAACAATCACAGATAATTAAATTATGGAAAAAAAAGCCGTTCAAATAATGAACGGCTTTGTAAAATTAACCTTGGCATCGAC
>CAYJIN010000100.1:0-7603 GCA_964370245.1 uncultured Desulfovibrionaceae bacterium | reverse complement strand
GAAAAAAGAGCATTACCAGATGGTGTTGTAACACCACAAACAACAGAAGAAGTTGCTGAAATTTTAAAAATTGCAAATAGACATTTAGTTCCTGTTGTTCCTCGTGGTGGTGGCAGTGGCTACACAGGCGGAATTGTACCAACTGAAGGTGGCCTTATCATGGCTCTTGAACGTTTTAATAAAATTTTAGAAGTTGATGTTGATAACTTTCTTATGATTGTTGAACCAGGCGTTATAACAAAAACAATTCAAGAAACTGTTGATAAATTAGGTCTTATGTATCCACCTGATCCTGCTTCAACAGCTTTTTCAACAATCGGTGGAAACATTGCTGAAAATGCTGGTGGCTTACGTGCAGTGAAATATGGCGTTACTAAAAACTATGTAATGGGCTTAGAAGTTGTGTTGCCTACAGGTGAAATCGTTCGCACTGGTTCAAAATGTATTAAAGATGTAGCTGGCTATAACCTTACTGAACTTTTTGTTGGTTCAGAAGGCACATTAGGAGTTATCACAAAAGCTATTATTAAAATCGTTCCAAAACCAGAAGGCAGACGAACAATGACAGCAACTTTCAGCACTCTTGAACAAGCTGCTGAAGCTGTTAAAGCAATTTTTGCAACAGGCGTTAAACCATCAACTTTAGAATTTTTAGACAGAATTTCAGTTGAAGCTGTTGAAAAAGCAATTAAATTTGGTGCAAAACCAGAAGAAGGCGCTCTTTTACTTATGGAAGTTGACGGGCCAGAAGCTGTTTTAGATGCTGACGCTGAAAAAATCGAAAATGCTTGTAAGCAGTGTAATGTAATCACTTTCAAAAAAGCAAAAAATGATGAAGAACGTGAAGAATTATGGAAAGCGCGTCGTTCACTTTCCTTTGCGCTTTGCGAAATATCTGATGAATGGGAAGATGACGACGTATCAGTTCCAATTTCACGCATTCCTGAAATGATTAGAAAACTTGATGCTATTGCTGAAAAATATAATATCATTATTGCAAACTTTGGCCACTATGGCGATGGTAATATCCACGTTGGCTTAACAACTGGTGATCATCGTCCATTCCCAATGCAAGCAAAAGAAGATGTTGTGCAAGCAACTGTTGAACTTGAAGGCCGTATCGCTGCTGAACATGGCGTTGGTTGTGTAAAAAGACATAACTTAAAATGGAATATTGATGAACCTACCATGAAAATGATGCGTAGCTTCAAAAATCTATTCGATCCAAACGGCATTCTTAATCCTGGCAAAGTAATGCCTAAGGAGTAGTTCAATGAGTTTAGCAAAACAACAAGCTCATGAAAAACTTAAAAGAGTTTTAAAAGAAGAGCTTTATAAATGTATTCGTTGTGGTGAATGCCGCACAGTTTGCCCTGTATATAGAGAAAGATTTGCGGAACGTTACACAGCTCGTGGTAAAATGCTTATTATTGATGGGCTTGTAAAAGGTGAATTAGAGTTCACACCAAGTTCACGTGAATCCATTGAAAACTGTCTTCTTTGCACAGGTTGCGCAAATATTTGCTCAAGCGGTGTAAGAGCAGATAGAGTTATCCTTGCTGCAAGGGAAGCTTTTGCAGAAGAATTAGGCATTCCAGCAAAGAAAAAAGCAATTACAACAGCAATGCGCTCTAAGAAGATAATGGATAGCGGAACAAAAATGGGTTCTATGGTTCAAAAACTTCTTTTCAAAAAAGTTCCACAAACAAGTGGGCTTTATCGCCGTTTCCAAATGCCTGTGATTGATGATAAACAATATGTGCCTGAAATTGCATCACCTTCTTTTAGAGAAAGGGTTGATTTTGCAAGCGTAGGTGGCGATAAAAACGTTATCTTCTTCACTGGTTGTATGGCTAACTATTTCATGCCTGAAGTAAGTGATAGCCTTGTAAAAGTTCTTAACAAATTAGGCGTAAATGTGCTTATTCCAAAAGAACAAGGTTGCTGTGGCATGCCAATGATAACTTCAGGCGACGCTAATTCAGTAAAAATTGCAGCAATGCAAAACATTAAAGCATTAGCAAATTTAGATGATAATACACCTATTGTTGTTGCTTGTGGTTCATGCGGGCATATGCTTTCACACGGCTATCTTGATTTTTTTGGTGAAAATAGCGAATATGCGTTAAAACTCAAAAATATATCTGAGCGTACTATGGATATAAGCAAATATCTTCTTACCTATATTGGCGAAGATAAAATTAAAGCAGCGCTCAAACACGATAGAGATTTTACCCTTACCTATCATGATCCTTGCCATTTACGCAAAGCACAAAAGATTGTTGATGAACCACGTGCTCTACTCAATATGGCATCTGGTGACAATCTCAAAGAAATGACAAATCCTGAAGCTTGTTGTGGCCTTGGTGGAACATATACCATAAGCCATCTCAAAACTTCTAAAGATATTCAAAAACACAAAATTGAAGATGCTATCAACACAAATGCTTCTTGCCTAGCAACAGCATGCCCTGGTTGCATAATTCAATTACGTGATGGCCTTAGAAGAGAAAATAATGATATGCAAGTCAAACACTTAGTGCAAATTCTTGCAGAATCACTTAAATAAACTTTCTCCCCCTCTCTTGCTTTGGAATATATGACTCTTTTATATATTTCAAAGCAAAAATATTATTTTTTTATTTTTAAATCAATTAGTTAGAAATAGAAAATCTTTTCAAAATTCAAAACTGTTCGGAAATACGAATTTTTATTCGGAAATACGAACAAAATAAAAAAAAATAAAAAAATTCGCATACACATGCTTACAATGCTATATATTGTGAGTAATAATTTTATAATTTTGTAAATTACTTTTCAAAGTTGAAGTAGTTTACTTTTTAAGGAGATCGACATGAGTGATAAAAAATCAGCATGCATGACCACCAATATTGAAAACTGCAAAGAGTGTTCTTATTGTGTGCTAAATTGCCCTAAAAAAGCAATTTCATTTTCTAATGTGTACAATAGCAAAGGCTATAACACAGTTGTGATTGATAAGGACTTATGTATCAATTGCGCAATTTGTTATACCGTATGCCCTGACTATGTTTTTGAAAAGGTGGAGAAATAATTATGTCTAAAGTTCTTATGAAAGGCAATGACGCCTTAGCAGAAGCTGCGGTTAGAGCAGGATGTCGTTTTTTTGGTGGTTATCCTATCACTCCTCAAAGTGAAATTTTAGAATATCTTTCATGGAGATTACCTGAAGTTGGCGGAACATTTTTACAAGCTGAATCTGAATTAGCCGGTATCAACATGGTATATGGCGCTGCTGCTTGCGGTGTTCGCTCACTCACATCTTCATCAGGCCCAGGTTTTTCACTTCTTATGGAAGGCATTTCTTATATTACCTCTGCTGAACTTCCTTGCGTATTTGTTGATGTGCAACGTTACGGTTCAGGCTTAGGCGATATTTTCTGCGCACAAGGCGATTATTCACTTGCAACTAAAAATGCTGGTCATGGTGACGGTCGCTTATTAGTTTTTGCACCTAATTCACTACAAGAAGGTGTTGATTTAACATATTTAGCTTATGATAAAGCTGAAGAATATATGAACCCTGCCCTTATTCTTTCAGATGCTTCCATTGCTCAAATGATGGAACCAGTTCAATTGCCTGAAATGAAAGAAATTGACCCTAACAGCTTTGATTGGGCTGTAAAAGGCAAACAAGGCGGCGCATTCAAACGCGTAACCTCTTCATGGTATTATAAAGCTGAAACTTTTGATGAATATCTCAAAGCAAAATACGATAGAATGATTGAAAATGAACAACGCTGGGAAAACATTCAAATTGAAGATGCTGACGTTGTTTTAGTAGCTTACGGAATCAGCTCACGCATCTGTACTGAAGCTGTTGAAGAAGCACGCAAACAAGGCATTAAGCTTGGTCTTCTTCGTCCAATTACAGTATTCCCATTCCCTGAAAAAGCTTTTAAAGAAGTAAATCCAAATGTTAAAGCATTTCTTACAGTAGAAATTTCAACTTTACCACATATGCATAACGACGTTGTTGTTGCAACAAAAGGTAACGCAAGGGTTGAAAATTTCTTAGCTGGTATGAAAATGCCGGAATACACCGCAATCATTGAAAAAGCGGTTTCACTTATCTAATCATTAGAGGTATATATATCATGGCAGAAAAAAGAATTCCATCTTTATTGGTAGAACCAAATAAATTTTGTCCAGGTTGTGGGCACGGTATAATCCAAAGAGTTCTTGCTGAAGTTTTAGAAGAACTTGAATTAGCTGAAACAAGCATTGGCGCAATGGCTGTTGGCTGTGCATGTTTAGCTATTGATACTTTTGGTGTTGATTGGGTTCAAGCGCCTCATGGCCGTGCTGCTGCTGTTGCAGTTGGCATGAAGCGTGTGCGCCCTGAATGCAATGTTTTCACTTATCAAGGCGATGGCGATTCGCTTGGTATTGGTTTTTCAGAAACAATGTATGCAGGTATGCGTAACGAAAACATTGTTGCAATTATTGTAAATAATGGAATTTATGGTATGACTGGCGGTCAAATGTCACCAACTTCTTTACCAAACCAAAAAACAGCTACTTCACCTAAAGGGCGTGATACAAACACAACTGGTATGCCAGTTGATGTTATTGAACTTCTTCAAAATAGAAATGTAGCTTATTTAGCTCGTGGTTCAGTGAGCACCGTGCAAGAAATTAATAATTTGAAAAAATACCTTAAAAATGCATTCCAAATGCAAAAAGAAAATAAGGGCTATTCCTTAGTTGAAATTTTAGCTCCTTGCCCAACAAACTGGTATATGACTCCAGAAGCAAGTATGACACACATCAACGAAAATGTTAAATCATACTATAATGTTGGCGAATTTGTAAAAAATGGAGAAAAAGTAAATGCTTAGTATCACATGTTCAGGCTTTGGTGGCCAAGGCGTTCTTACACAAGGTTTAATTCTTGCTAACGTTTCTATGGATGCAGGAAAAGAATTAACATGGGTGCCATCTTATGGTTCAGAAATGCGCGGCGGAACAGCGTCTTGCCATCTTCGTATTTCAGACACTAAAATTTCAAACCCATTTTTCAAAGAAATTGACGTGCTTATCGCACTTAATGAAGGTGCTGTAAATAGCTTTGAAAACAACATCAAAAAAGACGGCATTTTAGTTGTAAACACAAGCATGGTAAAAAACAGAGAATTTCGTAAAGATATTCGAGTTATTGAAGTGCAAGCAACTGAATTATCAATGGAATTAAAAAATCCACGTGGTGCTAACATTATGATGTTAGGTGCTGCAATTGCTGCTTCTGGTTTAGCACCTGTTGATGAATTTGCTGACGGTATTGATGCCTACTTTGCAAAAAAAGGTAAAAATAATCCTTTAAATCGTGATTGTTTTATGACTGGTGCAAAACTAGCTCAATAAATGAAGCTCTCCTTGTAACTCTCTTCTCTTATAACTTTGGCACTAGAAGAGAGTTACCTCTTCCTTTTTTAGTATATTAGAAAATTCTCGGAGTAGAAAATAATGAATTTAAATAAACTCTTAGCACCTAAAACTGTTGCTATTGTTGGCGCAAGTGAAAAAGAAGGTTTTGGTGGTGATACCTGCAGAAACGCTTTAGAATATGGCGATATGAGCAAGGTATATTTAGTAAACCCAAAAAGAGATGAAGTTTTTGGGCAAAAATGCTACCCTAGCATTGAATCAATTCCAGTAGATATCGACTTAGTTATCATCTGCACTCCACAAAAAACAGTTGAAGGACTTTTACGTGAAGCAGCAGCTAAAGGCGCTGGTGGTGCAGTTGTGTATGCAAGCGGATATTCTGAAGTTGGCACTGAAGAAGGCCATGAAGCTGACCGTTCATTAAAAGCACTTTGCAAAGAGTTAGACATTGCTCTCATGGGCCCAAACTGCGCTGGTTACATGAACTATGTTGAAGATATTTCAGCTTTCGCTTTTATTTCTGAAAAGCGTGATAGAAAAGGAAATGTTGGCATTATTTCACAAAGTGGTCAACTTTGCCTTACATTGATGGATAGCCCATCAACCCGTTTCTCTTATTCAATTTCATCAGGCAACTGTGCAGTTGTAAGCATGGAAGATTATTTGATGTATTTAGTTGAAGATGAAGCAACAAAAGTTATTGGTGTTTACATGGAAGGCTCTACAAATCCAACAAGATTTGAAGAAGCTTTAAAAGCTGCAGCAATCAAGCGCAAACCTATTGTTATTTTGAAAACTGGTAGCAGTGAAAAAGGTTCATTAGTTGCGGCTTCTCACACTGGTTCACTTTCAGGCGCAGATAGAATGTATGACGTTATGTTCAAGAAATTCGGTGTTATCCGCGTTCGTGACGTGCAAGAACTTCTTTCAACAACACAGCTTTTTGCAACAATGAGTGAACTTCCAAAAGGCGATGGCTTCTCATGCGTAAGCTTATCTGGTGGCGAAACTGCAATGTGTGCAGATGTTGGTGAAATGGAAGGCATTGACTTCCCTGATTTTACGCCTGAAACTTTAGCAAAACTTTCTGAACTTCTTCCATCTTATGCAAGTCCAGCAAACCCACTTGATACAACAGCTTCAATTTCTTACGATGCTGATGTGTATGCTGCTGTTGTGCAAGCTGTTATGGATGATCCAAACATCGATTGTGTTGTTTTAGGTTATAATCTTCTTTTAGAAGTGGCAGATCCAGCTATCAAATATATGACTGAAGGCATTGAAAAAGTTGTTGCTAATGGAAGAACAAAGCCAATGGCTATGCTTTCATTTATCGAAAACACACGTAATAAAGAATATGCAGACAGATTAACAAAAGCTGGTGTAGCAATTCTTCCTCCGCCTGTGTATGGTTTTGCAGCATTGCGCCACTTGAAATCTTTTGTAAACTATAAAGCAGAAGAACATACTTTAGCTTTAGCAATTCCAACAAAAGAAAGAAAAGAGAACAGAAGAACTCTTTCAGAAATTGACAGTGTTCAAGTTCTCCGTGATTATAAAATCCCAACTGCTCAATCAAAAGTTACAAAATCAATTGAAGAAGCGGTTGAGTTTGCAAATTCAATAAATTATCCAATTGTTATGAAAGTTGCTTCTGCTGATATTGCGCATAAGTCTGATATGGGCGGCGTTATTGTAAATATCAAAAATGAAGAAGAAGCAAAAAATGCTTACAATACTATTATGGATAATGCAGCGAAAAATGCACCACATGCTAAATTAGACGGTATTTATGTTCAAGAAATGCTCCCATACGGTATGGAAGTAATTATTGGCGTGAATAATGACCCACAATTTGGCCCTGCTGTTTTATTTGGACTTGGCGGTATTTTTGTTGAAATCTTCAAAGATACTGTTCTAATGCCAGTTCCATTTGGTAAAGATGAAGCTATGAAAATGATCAATAGCCTTCAAGCAAGCCCATTATTCCATGGTTACCGTGGCAAACCAAAACTTGATGTTAATGCTTTAGCACAAATGCTTTCTGATGTTGCTAAATTAGCAATGGATAAAAAAGATGAATTACTTGAATTAGATATAAACCCTGTTTTTGTTTACGAAGAAGGTAAAGGCGCGTATCCTGCTGATGCTTTAGTTGTTTTACAAGACGATTAAT
>CAYJIN010000099.1:0-7608 GCA_964370245.1 uncultured Desulfovibrionaceae bacterium | reverse complement strand
GAAACAGGTGGTTTAACAATTGGTTATGCAGGAACTGAATACGATACTTTCTTAGCACAACTCAAAGGCCAAGAAGGTTCTTATGATGTGTTTGAAGCAATGGTAAAAGATTATATCAGCGACAAAACTCCATTTGAAAAAGTAATGGCAGATGCACGCAATTTCTTCAACCTTGCACTTCCAACTGATAAAAAAATTGAAAATAACCGCCTTGTTCTTACTGAATATGAACTTGATAAAATCAAGCAAGCATACGAAGTTTCAGTAAATGGCAAAGAATTAGCAGGCGATGAACACCTTGTTCTTTACGGTGGTTACGAACCTCTTGCAGTAACAATTCTTCAAATTCTCAACAATAAATCAGGCGTAGATTTCACTTCATTCTCACACACAGGCACATCAGTAGGCACATTTGCTCAAGGTGTTGGCGCTGAAATGTTTGAAGGTTTCTATGATAATACTGACATTTATAACTCACTTGCTACTTTACTTGAAGTAAAATAGATAAGTATAAGCAAAGTTAGAATTGAAGAGTTTCGCACTAACTACTTCAATTCTAGCTACCTAGAAAACAAATTCAAATTCTTCTCCAACTCCTCAAAATGAGAAAAGAAAAGAACACTGCTAAGCTTGATCCCCCAATTGTAGGAGCTTGGCAGTGTGATTTTCTTTTATTTAGGATTTTCCATGAAAAATATCATCAAAAACAATGCGGCTCTTCTTATTAGTTTTATAACATTAGCAATTCTTTTTATTATGCCAACTGGTTATGAAGACGCTATTATCTATAAAGATAGAGAAAGAGCAAAAGCTGAAGTAGTTGAAACTTTTGATGAGCATATCATCACTGTAGGGATTGTTTCGCGTGGTGATCAAAACTGCTTGCTTAAGATTTTAGATGGTAAATTCAAAGGTGAATTAGTTGAGGGGTATAACATGCTTACTGGCAGCCTTGAAAATGATAAAATTTATAAGGTGGGCGATGAAGCACTTGTTTTAATAAGTCAAGTAGATGATAAAATTGTGAAAGTTTCAATGGTTGATCATGAAAGAATTGGCATAGAAACTATTCTGCTTGCACTTTTTGCTGTTTTTCTTGTGATTGTTGGCGGAAAAACAGGCATGCGTGCAATTATTTCTTTTGCAATTACTATTCTTACTATTTGGAAAATTCTTATTCCAGGTTGTTTAAATGGGCATGATCCTGTAATTATGGGCTTTATTATTACAGCAATTTTAACAATAGTTATTATTTCCTTAGTGTATGGCTTTGATAAAATGATGCTAAGCGCAAGCATTGGCTCGCTTACAGGTTCATTTGTAACCATGGTTATGGCGCTTATTTTTACTGATTTATTCATGCTTCAAGGCGCAATTTTACCTGGTTCTCAAGCGCTTCTTTATAGTGGATTTCCAAATTTAGATTTGAAAAAGCTTTTTATTGCAAGCATTTTCATTGGTTCTTCTGGTGCAGTTATGGACTTGGCGGTAGACATAACTTCTGCTGTGAAAGAAGTTATAGACAAAAAGCCAGATATTAGCGCATGGGAAGCAACAAAAAGTGGAATGAATGTTGGGCGTGCTGCAATGGGAACAATGGCAACCACACTTTTGCTTGCGTATTCAGGCGGCTATATATCTCTTTTGATGGTATTTATGGCGCAAGGCACACCCGTGGATAATATCCTCAATTATAAATTTGTTGCCAGCGAAATTTTAGATACTATTGTTGGCAGTTTTGGCCTTGTAAGTGTTGCACCTCTTACTGCTTTTTGTGCAGGACTTTTCCTTACAAAAAAAGAAGATAAAGATGTGCCTATTGCTGAAAAGTCAAATGAATTAGAGACTTTTGAAATTGTAAATGCAAGTAAATCAGTATAAAATATCAATAGATATAAAAAAAGAAATCAATAAAAGGCTATTGATTTCTTAATATGTTTAGTAAGATAAGAAAAAATTATTTTTTGAAAGCTATGTCAATAATATTGATTTCGCTTCTTGTGCCAAATCTATAAGGCATTTGCCAAGGGCCAACAATTTTCCAATAGCCAACGCTAACGCCTGAAGTTACAACAGTATGTAAATTATCAATTTTCTTGTAACCGTAGGCATTTTCAACACGTGTTTTTAGCAAAAGATTATAAGGGAAAAATTGCCCTGCATGTGTGTGAGCTGAAAGTTGAATATCAGCCACAGTTTTTACTGTATCAGGAATGCTTTGCGGATTATGGTCAACAACAATAATAGCTTCAGTTGAGCTGCCATCAGTAGAAATTTCAGCTTCTAAAATGAGCTCATCTAAAGTTTTTCTTTCGCCATCCATATAATCTCTTCTCACGTCATCTCGTGCAATAAAGTTGATGCCATCAATTTTCAAAACTTCATCTCTTAAGATATTTATGCCAAGATTTTTTAAATAGACAAGATTTTCATCCACATCATTGCCGTAATATTCATGATTACCTAAAATTGCATAAGTGCCAAAAGTTGATTGTAGCTGATTGAAAACATTTGAGTAATCATCTTTTACTTGTTTGTGAGTATCTTGCAAAATATCGCCACCTATTAAGATAATATCAGGTTTTTGCTCATTAATTATCTCAACCATATCAATAAACAAATTTTTGTTTGACATGCTTGCTAAGTGGAAATCTGCAACAAAAGCAATTCTGATATTTTCTCTTTCTGCAACTTTATCAAGAGTGATATTTGTGTAAGTAACTTTAGGATTTCTATAATTATAATAGCCAAGTGCACCAACAAAAATCAAGAAAAGTGAAATTATGGTAAATAGAGCTTTTTTATGCAATGGAAAAATTAAATAATGCACAAGAAAAAGCCCAATGGCAATGATGAGGAAATAGTGTGCAAAGTAAATATAGTTGCCTAGAAAAGTGCCGAAAAGTTCGTTTTCTGTAATGATGTTTTTTCTTGCTTTTGCAAGAGGATAGATTGCTAAAAGCATTAGAATAGCCGAAAATAATAGTTTTTTCATGAAAATCTCATTGTATTGAATTTACTGCATTTTGTAGAGAGTAGTTTGATTAGGGGAAATTATGGAGTTTTGCAGTTTTAGCGTCAAAAGAAAATACTCGAAAGTGACTTACAAAGCAAGATATTTCCTTTATAGATTTAATACATTTAACTATGTGTAAATTTTATCAAAAGAAAGCATGTTCGCCTATATTTTTTACATAGAAGAACATGCTTGATGAAGCTTTATCTATAATTTAAAAAAAGTTTAGTAAATTTATAAGATTATTCGTTAATTTTATAGCTCATTTCAATTCCTTCATGTAAGGAATTTGTAATGAAGCAACCTTGTTTCATAATTTTTTTCACTCGCTCAAAAAGAGCTTCATCTTCTTTACTAAAATCAACTTCCACTTCAATGTCTATCTTTGTTACTCGATCGACATTGTTTTTATTTTTTGCTTCATTCACAAAAGCTTTTGCTTTTATTGAAGTATATTGCAAGTCACGGCTATCCATAGCCTCTGTCATTGTGCCTGCAAAACACATAAGCGCAGAAGAAGCTAATAAAAGCCTTGATGTGCCATGTCGCCTTTCTGGCGGAATGCCAGTGTTATCAACAATGATATCACCTAATGCGTCATTATCTGTTTTTATTATGTGTTTTTCGCCTTCGCGTGAATAGTTCAATTCTAAAATAGACATAAAACCTCCAAAAATAAGATTTAATAATACTATATTCTAAAGGGAAACATAATTTAATGCAATTTTATGTAGTATAGCATAAGTAGATTTTTTAATCAATGCTATGGCTAAACATCTAATTTAGATTATCTCTAATAACCTTACATGGATTGCCAACAGCAACGGTATTACTTGGGATATCTTTTGTAACAACGCTTCCAGCGCCAATAACCACATTATCGCCAATGGTTACGCCAGGAAGAATAATTGAAGCACCGCCAATCCAAACATTATCGCCAATGGTAACTGGAGCAGTGAGCGATTTGCAAAATTCAAAACTTCCATCTTCTTTTAATTCGCCAAATCTATCTTTTGCATTTGTTGGATGAAAAACAGTATAAATTTGCACGCTTGGAGCAATAAGAGCATTTTCGCCAATAGTAATTTTATTGCAATCGAGAAAGACGCAATTCATGTTAATTTCGCAATTATTTCCTAAGTAAATATTGTTGCCATAATCAACATGAAAGGGGGGTGCAATCCAAACATTTTTGCCAATTTTTCCTAAGAGTTGTTTGAGAATTTTATTCTTTTCATCTAAGTTGTTAGAATCTAAGTTAGAATAATCTCTTAGTAAATCTTTTGCTTTATGCCATTGATTTATTAATTCTTTATCACCGCAATCGTAAAGCTCACCAGCGAGCATTTTTTCTCTTTCTGTCATGGAATAGCCTTATATAATTATGTAAAAGTATTAATGAGAAAATGGTATATCATCTTGTTTTAGAAAAACTAAAAGAGATAATATACCACTTTATACTAGAATTTTTTTAAATTGTCTAACTCATCTTTTCAATAATATCATTCAATCTTTGTACAGTATTTCCAAGTTCTTTCACGGCATCACTTGCAACGCTCATGGCTTCAACAGTGTTTGAACTAATTGAATTAATAACACTAACACCTTCACTCATGCTTTCAACAGTGCTAATTTGTGCTTTTGCTTCTTGTGCCATAACGATAATATTTTCAGATGTATCTTGAATCATTGCATGTATACGATTAAGTGCTTCACCTGATTGTTTTGAGAAGTCTGTTGCGGTGCTCATTAGGCCTAGGGTTTTGTTTGTGCCTTCTGTTGCATTTGCTATATCAACAATAATGCTATTAATACTAACATTTACGTGTTTTGTTGCATCTTGAGTTTTTTCTGCTAGTTTGCGCACTTCATCAGCAACAACGGCAAAACCTCTGCCAGCTTCTCCTGCACGGGCTGCTTCAATAGCAGCGTTTAGAGCAAGAAGGTTAGTTTGATCAGCAATTTCATCAATAACGGAAATAATATTTGTAATTTCAACAGTTTGATTTTTAAGAGCCATCATATTTTGTGCAAGTGAATTTACTTCAGCCATAACGTTTTCAATGCAATTGACAGCACTTTCAACAACTTTTCGTCCATTATTAGCTTCTGAAGTTGCATTTTCAGCTAACTCAGAGGCATGTATTGCTTTTTCAGTAACAGCAACTGAGCTTGATTGCATGTTCTCACAGGCTTCTACAGAGGTTTGAGTTTGTGCTAAAATTTCAAGCGCAGCAGTTTGCGCAGTATTTACTTGTTCAGAAAGAAGAGTAGAGTTGTTTGCAACAACACCTGAAACTTCGCTTGCTGAATCAGCACTTTGTTTTATGCGCATGTTTTGTTCTTTAGCCTGATTTTGTTGCTCTTTTACCGTGGTAATATCAACACCAATAGCAAATGCGCCGATAAGTTTATGGTCTAAATCATATAATGCGCTTGAACTGATAAGAAAATATTTATCTTCACCTTTTAGATTTTTGAAGTAGAGTGGTTTATCAAAAATATCTTTTTCAGTTTCTAATACTTTTGTAAGAATGCTTAGCCCAATGCCAACTTGTGTTGTAAAATCAGCTAAGAGTGTGCCCATGCATTGCTCAGGAGTGGCATCAGTTCCAAAAGCTTCAAGAATTGCTCTATTACAGGCAGTAACGCGAGTTTCAGTATCAATAATAAGATATGGGACTGACATTCCTGCAAGCACACTTTTTGAAAAGCCCATTTCTTTTTTGAGGTTTTTTACCATTGTGCCGATGTTTTCGCTAAGAATAAAAAATTCGTCTTCTCCTGAAACGCTAAAATCTGCATCAAGATTACCTTTTGTTACTTCAGTGCTAATATCGCAAATTCTATTTAATCTTTGCACAATTACTTTTCTTACAAAAAGGCTTATAAATAAAATCATAATAAGAAGAACGGCTATCCCCATTCCAACAATACTATAGGAAAATGAGCTTAGTTCTGTCATAAGGGGCGTAACATCATTGATAATTGTAAATTGCCCAAGAATTGGCTGTGATGAACCATGGCAATGATAACATCTTTTTTCATTCTTAATACTACTGGTTTTACTGAAAAACCATTTGTCATTATATTCAACTAGATGCGTTGAGTGAACTTCTTGTTTAACTGCCCTATCAGCGTCTGCTATAACAATAGGGGGAATTGAAGCTTGGGAAAGAGCCTTACCCTCTATTTCTTTTTCTGTTGAATAGGTTGTTTTTCCTAAAAAACTAGACATATACATTTGCATGCTTGGATTATTTTCACCAAGAAAAGCAAATTCTTCACGAGTTGTTTCATCATCGCCAGCCATCATAGGGCGATAGATAATATTTTGTATAAGTTCTTCAGCTAGTGTAGAAGATTGTTCCATTTGTGCAATAGAACGCTCTCTATTTGTGTAAGTGAGTAAACTTACAGCAATGCCAATAATTATAAGCATCATTAGCGTGATTAATAATGAAAATTTTCTGCCTATATATTTAGTAAAATTAAGCATAATAAATCCCTCATATTCTATAAAAAATTAGTGGCCACCGGCATGAATTCTGCCGTCGTAATGGATACGTTCAATTTTAGAATCGTCATGACAAGTAGAGCAAAGCTCTATCGAGGGAGTTCGCATAATGCTTTCTGTGCTTCCATCCATAGTATGTAAATAACCCATACCGTGGCAAGATTCACAGCCAACATTTGCAAGATGAGGAGTTTGTTCAAAGCTTACAAAGCCACTTTTTTCGCCATAGCCTGTGGTGTGGCAAGAAAGACAATTTTGAAATTCTGCTGTTGTAAGTTTTTCACGCATAACTAAAACGCTTGCGTCACTATGCGCTTTTGATGAGGTTTCTTTATAAATTTCAACAATTTCATAATGGCAGTCTTCGCATGCATCTACACCAACATATTTATTTTCTTCTTCTTCGCCAAATGCGATAAAAGGCTGCAATGCGAATAAAGCAAATAAAATAAAAGCAATTTTTTTGGGTAAAAATTGATGGCCAAAATTCATGAAAATCCCTCCACGATTAAAAGTCGGGATTTATTATGTAATTTGAAACATTCTCATACTAATAAATCATAGACATTTACATTATCGGAAAAATAATACTAAATCAATAGGGGAAATGCCTAAAATGTGGTATTTTGTTTAGTGCTGCTACAAAATAATTGGGTATCTATTTGTAATGTTAGCTTTTATTTTTATAAATATTATACACAAAAAAATAATAAAATTAGAAATAAAATAATAAAATCAGATGAAAGATACTAGTAAATAATGTTGCAATTTATTTTCTAGCTTAGAATTATTAGAATAAATATATTTGTATATACTCATACTTGTATCTGTATGAGTGTTATTTAGAAAGAAAAAACTAAATATTAAATTTATTCAGCGAAGAATTAATCTTTATTTATGAGTTTACATTGTTTCTTTTGTGTATTATTTTCTAATAAATTCATTAATTCAAAATGCTATATTCCTCTGATTTTTCTGCAAGCAAAGTGATAAAAATTAATATCAAAAAAGAATAAAAGCTTTTATGTTTCTAGTAAAAGTGAGAGCGTAAAGGATTGTTATCATGAAAAACATA
>CAYJIN010000098.1:0-8107 GCA_964370245.1 uncultured Desulfovibrionaceae bacterium | reverse complement strand
TTTCTGCTAAACAAATGAAAGATGATGAAGACAAGAAAAAAGCTAAAGATTACCGTTCAACAGGTGATTCAGGTCAAACTCTTGGCGATCTTTTCAAAGCAGCTCAAGAAGACGAATAAGATTTTATTAGATAAAATTTTATATTGATTATAAAATATAAAGCCGCTGAACTCTTATGGGTTTAGCGGCTTTTTTGTATACTTTGTTAGATGTATGAAGTTAGAAAAAAATTGAGAGAAATAATAAAAATACTTAAGTTTGTATTCTACAAGGAAGAAGTTTTTATAAATTTGAAATAAAAAAAAGACGCTTAAAGCGTCCTTATAAAATTTATTGAGATATGCTTATTTGAAAAGAATAGTTTCATCTTTAAGGAGATTGAAAGCAAGTCTTTTTGTATCTATTACGTATGTACCTGATGCAATTCTATCTTTGATTGCATTCACTTTTTCTTGGCGTATGTCTGAAGTTGACATAGCTGTGTGGAAAGCTTCAGTTCTTAATAAACCTTCTGAGGAAACGCTGATAGTATCGCCTGTATTATTTAGTGCCTGAACATTTTGTGCTGATGAGCTAGCGCCAACATTCCCTATAGCAGAAGAAGAGTAGGCTCTGCCAGTTTTTGCTTGCCCTACCGCACTAAACGAACCTGAGCTTGATGATGATTTCTTTACATTCATTGCATTTTCCTTACCATTAGAAAGATTTTGCATGGTGTCAATTACACTTTCAAGGGTTATTTTCCAAAGTATATTTAATACTTCTTCTTTTTCTTCACCTTGAAGGTCAACATTGCCTTGCATGGTCTTTTTTTGCACTTTCACAGTGTTAGTGAGTGCTTGATATTGTAAATTGAATTCTGCATCAAACTTTTTATTTAGAGCAAATTTTATTGTCTGAACAGTTTCATTATCTGTATCTGTAAAAAGAAGATTGGTATAGATATCTTTTGCAATTTTCTCAATTAATATTGATTGCTTAAGATCTAAGTCAATTTTCTCATTTTTGTTTTCTTGTTGATTTGATGCATGCAGAGCTGTTTCGTGAAGTGTAACAAGAGCATTCATTGCATCTTCAGTTTTATTGCTTTTCTTAATACTAGAAAGAGAAGGTGCTTGAACATTTCTAAGATATTCATGAAGTTTCTTAATTTCTTGTAGATTGTCTTTCTGCATTTTAACCTCAACAAGGCCGTTATATTGTTTCTTTCGGCTTTTAGAAAAAATTCTTTAGTGCTTTTTTTATATAACTTCTTTTTTTATAAAAGTCTACTTTTGGCTTTGTTGATAAGATTTGGATTTTCTTTGACTATTAAATTTCTTACAAAGAAAAAAAATTAGAAAAATTCTTGTAAAAATCTATAAAGCTGTAAACTAAGAATTTCTATTGCTAGAACATTATTTTTTTAGAGAAAAAACTCATTCTCACAATTCTTAAAAACTTGCTATTATGGGAAAAAGAATGTATCTTACACATTCACTTATAGAGTGTGTATAAAAAAATAATAAAGGTTTACTATGCAAAAAATACCTCATCTTGAAAATGTTGGAGATAAATGGGCTCCTTTACTTGTAGACGTTCAAAAAGAACTTCCGGCTGTTGTAAACACAATAATTAAAGAAGGTGGCACTCGCAAAGCGTGGCATCAAATTAAAGATAATCAAGAAACAATTTTGATGGCTTACCCTGCGGAATCTTTACTGAAAGCTTCTGCTGTTATGCAAGGTGTTCATGAGAAAAAACTTGATGTTGTTCACGCAGTACCGCTTTTAGAAGGTATTCCAAACTATCTTCTTATTCTCAATTCTTATCCTTGGAAAAACAATGTTGCTGCTGATGTGCTAATTCATAATCCTGCAATTGAGAAATCTTTCTGGGTGCATAACCCCCTTTACTATAATGATAAAGACGATTTGCGCAATGAACAACCGCAAACAGTTATGCTTTCTGGTTTAGTTTATGGCATCAGAAAAGCTTTACTTGATGATATTACCATTACATCAGGTGAAGCCTATGAAAAATATGCTATTGAATATTTAGCGGCTAACCCAGACAAATCACGCTTAGATGTTCCACCTTTAAAAAGATCTTTGCAAGGTGTGCAAGTTATTTCTCTTGGTAAAAATGCTTGTGAATATCATGCACGTGCAGTTGTGCGCAATTTACAATCTTTTGATTTTGGGCCAGAAGGCGCAAAGGTAAAGATTTATTCATTTATTCTTAACTTAGCTACTGAAGAACAGCCAATGCCAGTTGTTTTCTATGCTTCTGAAAAAACTTTGATGAACGGATTAGTATTAGAAGAAGGCATGGATATAGATTTCTATTTCTGGTTGCAAGGCAGAGTTGTTGAAACAACAGAAGAAGTGCAAGAATAGTAGCACTTTTTAAAGAGGATTTTATGGAACTAGCTCCCATAATTTATAAAATTGCAGTGGTGTGCATTCCTGTTATGCTTGGTATCATCTTGCATGAAGTTGCGCACGCTTATGCAGCAAATGCAGCTGGTGATACAACTGCAAAAATGCAAGGAAGGCTTACGCTAAACCCTATTGCGCATATTGACCCAATGGGAACTGCATTTTTTGTTCTCACTGCAATCTCAGGCGCATTTATTTTTGGCTGGGCAAAACCTGTGCCTGTGAATCCGAGAAGATTCACAAATATCAAAGACTTGAAAACTGGAATGATGCTTGTTTCACTTGCGGGGCCATTTACGAATTTTGCTTTGGCAATCGCTTTCACAGTGTTAATGAAAATCTATATGTTTATCGCAAGTGTTGATTTTTTTAGTAGCAGTGCAGGTATATTTTTAAGTGAAATGCTTCTTGCTGGTATTCAAGTGAATATTGTGCTTGGAATTATTAATCTTCTTCCAATTCCTCCACTTGATGGCAGTCACGTAATAGCAAAACTTTTACCTTATCCACTTGATGCTAAATTTATGAGTATTGGTAAATACGGAATGCTTATTTTGCTAGCGCTTATTTTCTTTAATGTAACAGGCGTTATTATAGGTTTCTTTTTTAATATTATTACACCAATTATTCAAAGCTTTTTACAATAATTTAGGAGATTTTTTTGATGATCGAATCAACCGTTTCAGGAATGCGCCCAACTGGTGCTCTTCACATCGGCCATTATTATGGAGCACTAAAAAACTGGATACCAATGCAATATGAATATCCATCACTCTTCTTTGTTGCTGATTGGCACGCATTAACAAGCGATTTTGCAAGCACTGGAAACATCAAAGAGTTTACTAAAGAAATGGTTCTCGATTGGCTTTCAACTGGCCTTGACCCAGAAGCATGTGGAATCTTTTTGCAATCTGATGTAAAAGAAACTGCTGAATTGCATTTGCTTTTATCAATGATTACTCCACTTGGGTGGTTAGAGCGTTGCCCAACTTATAAAGAACAGCAAGAGCAAATCACCAATAAAGATTTAGGCAACTATGGCTTTTTGGGTTATCCTGTTCTTATGGCTTCTGATATTTTACTCTATAGAGCAAGCTTTGTTCCTGTTGGGCAAGATCAAGCGCCACACCTTGAATTAACAAGAGAAATTGCAAGACGATTCAACTATCTTTATAATCAAGAAGTTTTCCCTGAACCACAAGCAAAGCTTACTCCTACAGCAAAATGCCCTGGTTTAGATGGTAGAAAAATGTCAAAATCTTATAACAACGGCATCTTCTTGAAAGATACTATTGAAGATATTGCTCCAAAAGTTCGCGGTATGTTGACTGATACTAATCGTGTTCGCCGTACAGATGTTGGTGACCCTGAAGTTTGTAACCTTTTCCCATATCATAAGCTTATGTCAAGCCCTGAAACTTGTGCTGAAATTCGTGAAGGTTGCACAACAGCAAGCATTGGTTGTGCTGATTGTAAAAAAATCTTCATGAAAAGTATTGAAGAATTTTTAGCGCCAATTCACCAGAAAAGAGCAGAAATTTTACTTAAGCCAAACTACGTGGAAGATGTGTTGAAAGCTGGTGGCGAAAAAGCAAAAAAAGCAGCGCAAGAAACTATGGCTTTAGTGCGTAATGCAATGAATATATAATTGTTAAAGTAAGGTAATTATGCTAAAACATAAGAAAATGCTTGAACTTTCCGAATTATTGGCTGAAGTGAGTAAGCTAAAGAATGAAGGAAAAAAGATTGTATTTACCAATGGTTGCTTTGATATTTTGCATGTAGGTCATGCTGATTTACTAGCAAAAGCGAAAAAACTTGGTGATGTGCTTATTCTAGCGCTTAATACTGACGCTTCTGTGAAAAGGCAAGGCAAAGGTGATGATCGCCCAATAAATACTTATGATGCGCGTGCTTACCTTCTTTCGCATTTAGAATCAATTGACTATGTTGTTGCTTTTGATGATGACACTCCTTACGATTTAATTAGCCAAATTCTTCCTGATATTCTTGTAAAAGGCGGAGATTGGGCAGTTGATAAAATTGTAGGGCATGATATTGTTCAGAAAAATGGTGGTAATGTCTATTCACTTCCACTTATTGATGGATATTCAACCACTAATACAATTAAAAAAATCAATAATCAGGCCTGAGAATAAATTATGCCTATAAAAGCTCTTGAAAGTTCAGCTTATTATGAAATTTCGCTTGAAAGTGGTAGTGTAACTACTTTTCTTCTTTCATTTAAAGCAGACTGGAGAGCAGAAAATAAAAATATACTAGAAAAGTCAAAAGAAAGTATCCTCCTCACTCTTGAAAAAGAAAAGTTTGATGTTCTTCGTATTGAAGGGGCAAAACTTGAAGAGTGGGATACATATCTTTTGGCTTTTTTAAATCTTCTTTTTCAAAAAGTATATTTTAGAAATATCGAATTTAAAAGAGAAAATCTTCCTGAAATGTTAGATAAACTTCTTATGCTAGCACTTGCTGTTCCACCAAGGAATGACATAAGTAAAGCTAAGGAAGAAAGTTCATTTATTGAATCTATTGGTGCTGCTTGCTTAGATTTGCCATCAAAATTAAGTGAAGTATTTGAATTTTTATCAGAAACTCTGCATTCTTTTGCCAATTTATTTAAAGGCAAAAGTAAAATGTATAAAGAGGATTTGTGGTCTGCTATTTATGAATGTGGGGCAAATTCACTTGGAATTATTTCGCTTACAAGTTTGCTTTTAGGGCTTATTCTTGCATTTGTAGGCTCAATTCAATTAAAACTTTTTGGTGCTGAAATTTACGTTGCTTCATTTGTAGGGCTTAGCATGGTGCGAATTATGGGTGCGTTGCTTACTGGTATTGTTTTAGCCGGGCGAACAGGCGCAAACTTTGCTGCTATTATAGGCACAATGCAGGTGAATGAAGAAGTTGATGCTTTGCAAACTTTTGGAATTTCACCCAATGAATTTTTAGTTATGCCCCGTGTAATTGCACTTACACTTATGACGCCACTCCTTACTCTTTATGCAAACCTTATGGGAATGTTTGGCGGTTATATTGTAGGTATATTAATGCTTGATATTCCTTCTTCACTTTATATCGCTAACACAGTGCAATATATGAAACTTCACTACTTGTGGGTGGGGCTTTTTCATGCTTTTGTTTTTGGCATAGTAATTTCTCTTACTGGTTGCTATCAAGGAATATTATGTGGAAGAAGTGCTGAAGCTGTTGGTAAAGCAACAACATCTGCTGTGGTTGTTTCACTTGTGGGAATTATTATTGCAACTTCAATTATTACTGTTATTTTTACAACTCTTGGGTGGTAATATGTATAAGCTTCAAGAAAATAATGCAGTTGTAAGTGCAAAAGATTTAAGTATTGGCTATTCAACAAAACTTGTGCAAAGAGATTTAAATTTTGAAATAAAAAAAGAATCAGTTTTTGTTATTATGGGTGGTTCAGGTTGCGGAAAAAGCACACTTTTACGTACTCTTATAGGATTGAATCCACCTATTGAAGGTAAAGTTTATTATGGTGATAAAAATTTTTGGAAGCTTAATAAAACTGGCCGAAATAAACTTTTACAAAATGTTGGCGTCTTATTTCAACAAGGCGCATTGTGGACTTCTAGAACTTTAGCTGAAAATATTATTATGCCACTTTCCATTTATTCAGGAGATTTATACTCGCTCAAGGATATGAAAGAAATTGCTTCATTAAAGCTTTCTTTAGTTGGCTTAGCTGGCTTTGAAGATTATTATCCTTCTGAAATAAGTGGTGGTATGCGTAAAAGAGCAGGTCTTGCGCGTGCGCTTGCGCTTGATCCTGAAATAGTGTTTTTTGATGAACCATCTGCGGGGCTTGATCCCATCTCATCTACTTTACTTGATAAGCTTATCTTGCAATTGCGTGATAGCCTTGGAATGACAATTGGTATTGTAACGCACGAACTTACAAGTATTTTTGCGATTGGAACTGATTCAATTTTTCTTGATGCAAAAACAAAAACTCAGCTTGCAACTGGTAATCCGCATGAATTACTCAAACACGGTCCTGATGAAGTACAGCTTTTCCTAAGACGTGGCGAAGAAAATAAGGGATAAAACTATGACAGAAAAACTGAAAAGAAAATTAGTAGGCATATTTGTGCTTGGCTCAGTAGGGATTCTTATTTCTGCGCTTATGCTTTTTGGAAGTGGCACTTTATTTGAAAAATCGTTTAGCTTTGTTTGCTACTTTCCAGGTTCATTAAAAGGACTTGTTGCTGGTTCACCTGTGCTTTTTCATGGTGTACCTGTTGGGCGTGTTACGGCAATTTATGTTGTAACTGGTTCTGAAAAAGATCTTTATTCAACGCCTGTTATTCTTGAGCTTGATAAAGATTTAGTTTTTCAAAGTGATGATTCAACTTTCTTTACACAAGAAGATGCAAACGATATTATTCGCGCTTATGTTGCTGATGGTTTAAGAGCACAATTAGGCACGCAATCACTCCTTACAGGGCAACTTTCTGTTGAACTCAGTATGCAAAAAGATCCAACTCCTGTAAATATTGATGCATTGCCAGAATATGAAGGACTTATGCAAATTCCTGCTGTTGAAAATGTTTTGGATCAAGTGGTAAGCAAACTCACAGATATTTCCTTTAAAGAGTTAGGAAACAGGGCAGATGAGCTTTTTTCTGAACTAACTACTAGCCTAACTATTATTAATGATGCGATAGGTAATGATAACTTGAAAAACCTTTTCACTTCCTATACCGAACTTGCACAGAACCTTAATAAAGAAGTTGTTGCTTATAGTGCATTAAGGAAAGATTTAGAAATTATCTTAGCAAACTTTGTAAATGTTTCAAAAAATGCTGATGAGCTTGTGGCAGAAAATGCAATAGAAATTACAAAATTAATTACTTCATTGGAAAGTTTAGCTGAACAGGCTGATGGAGTAATGAAAGAAGTAGGCTTTATTATTGAAGAAGATTCAGCAACAATGTTTGAACTTTCAAAAACAATGAAAGCTTTACAAGAAGCAAGCTATGCAGTGAGTGAATTTGCTACACTTTTAGAAATTAAACCAGATGCATTGATTTTTGGTAAATAGTCTGCTATAAGATATTATAAGACTGTGAAATTTTAAAAATTTTAGCGCGCTGAATAGCAAGAAACTTGGACTAACTTACTTATGAGCAAACCGCAGGCAAAGCCTAGAAGAGTATTTTCTGTTTTAGAAAAGATTGGACGAATAGCGAAATTTTTATACTATAAAGTGCTAAGAATTCCAGCAACGCCAGAAGTTATAGCGCGCGGGCTTGCTCTAGGTGTTTTTATTGGTTTTTTACCTTTAATTCCAATTCAAACAGCATGTGCTGTTGGCTTAGCTCTTCTTTTTCGTGGTAGTAAAATTGCAGCAGCAGCGGGAACTTGGGTTTCAAATCCTCTCAATTTTGCACCGCTCTATTTTGCATACTACTATATGGGCGTTCGTATTCTGCCATTTAAGCCAGATTTTGTAAACGCAGATAAATTTGATATATCATGCATTTTTTCAACTAATCATGAGCTTTTTCACGTGATGATGGTTGGTGGTTTAGTGATGGCTGTGCCAAGCGCAATTGCAACTTATTTTATTTCTGTGCGCATGATACGTCTTTATCAAAAGAAACGTAAAGAGCGCTTGAAAAACCGTGAAT
>CAYJIN010000097.1:0-8136 GCA_964370245.1 uncultured Desulfovibrionaceae bacterium | reverse complement strand
ATACACAAAGATTTTATTTCACAAAACATATTGTTTTGTACAAAGGACTATTAATGGCTACTACAGTAGAATATACTAAAGAAAAACTAACAATTGACCCTGCTTTTGACTTTTTTGCTCTTCTTGAATTGCTTGAAGAGAAAAGACTTGGTGGCGAAGTCATTGACGAACTTGGCGAAGCTTGGGATAGATGGGCAGAAAAACTTAATGTTTATACATTAAAAGTTGGTAAAATCGGCTACCTTCTTATGTGGCTTGACCAAAGCATTGAAGAAGAAATTGATACAAGATGGGATTCAAGCCCTAGCGAATCATTCCGCTTCAACGTGCTTGCGCAAAATCTTATTATGACTGCAGCGCAAACAGTTCTTCCTGAAATTGCGGACGCTGGTTGTGCGCCTGCACCAAAACCAACAGATAGCCTTATTGAAGTGCTTGAAGATATTGGCGTTCCATATAACGACGACGCAACAGCACTTAG
This sequence comes from uncultured Desulfovibrionaceae bacterium, assembly GCA_964370245.1. GTDB lineage: Bacteria > Desulfobacterota > Desulfovibrionia > Desulfovibrionales > Desulfovibrionaceae > CAYJAZ01. Next base: position 7,655 of record CAYJIN010000097.1, on the reverse strand, counting down.
CTTACGCTTTGCAACGCTTACACACTATCCTTTCCGTGGAGCATGTGAAATTTGCTATTTACAAGAAAATTGCCCTAAAGCTCAAGCAAATTCACAATCATTCCACTCTGTTGAGCTTAAAGGTTTTGAATAGATGTATTTAATTGAATTTTTGCAAGATGGTAATCTACAAATTGCTTGTGTTCTCGAAAATCAGAATGGAAAATTAAGAATACTTTTACCGAATAGGCGTGAGCTTTCTTTGCAAGAAAACCGCACTATGCCTTGGACTGGTCCAACAATACAAGCGCTTGATTCTAAAGATGAAATTGTAAAAGTTCTCAATACGCATTTAGAAAAAAGAAAAGAAATTGCCGAACAAGTTGAAAGTAGTGACATTTGGGAAATGACACAAGGCGAAGTTGATAAAGCCGAAATAAAATGGCTTTGCGAACTTTTATTTTCAGAACCAAATGCCGACACTTTAGCTGGTGTTGCACGTGCGCTTATTCAAGATAGAGTGCATTTTCGCTTTTCACCACCTTATTTCGAGATTTTCCCTTCTGCTCTAGTTGAAGCAAGAAGAGAAGCCGAAGAACAACAAAAACAGCGCGAGCGTTATGTTGAAGGTGGCATGGCGTGGTTTAAAGTTCTTTGGGATTGTAAACACAATAATAAAGAATTACCAGAATGTACGCTTGATGAAGACGTGCAAGAGCGCTTGAAAACTCTTCTTTTTGCACGCATTGCAGATAAAACTTTTGAAAATAAAGACGATGAAATCCTTTGGCGTGAATGCATAAAAGCAGTTCCTGATGATGCGTTTGCGCCACTTCTTCTTGCAACCGCTTGGAAAATTGTTCCACTTCATTATAATTATTGGCTTGATAGAGCTGGCTATGATGCGCATGAAAACTGGCATGAAAAGCACAGTGCAGAAGTGGAAAGGCTTGTACATGAAGCAAATAATGATAAAGCTCAAGTGTTAGACTTGCCATTTATCAGCGTTGATGGCGAAACTACAAGAGATATTGACGATGCATTTTATCTTGAAAAGAAAGAAAATTCTTGGGTTTTATCACTTGCGCTTGCTTGCCCTGCTGCTTTTTGGGAATTTGGTAATTCATTTGATAAGCTCATAGGCCAAAGAGCAACTTCAATATATCTGCCTGAAGCAACCTATCATATGTTGCCTGAAGTGCTTGGTGTTGATGCCTATTCTTTGCTCGAACAAGAGCAAAGACCGTCGCTTGTTGTAAAACTTGAAATTGCTTTTGATGGCGAAGTGCTTTCTTGCGAACTTTTACGTGCAAATGTGAAAGTTGAAAAGAATGTAACTTATAAGCATATTGAATCAATTCTTGATAGTAAAGAAGACGCTTCTTATAAAGATATGTTTTTTGAAGCAAATGCACTTGCACAAAAATTGCTTGAAAAAAGAATTGAAAATAATGCAGTTATCATTGATAGACCAGACCCACAGCTAAGCATTGAATTTAGAGATGACTTACCTAACTACTATGAAAATGTGCTCGTACATTTAGAAAATATTGAAGAAGCACCAAAAGCGCAACTTCTTATTGCTGAATTTATGATTGTTGCAAATGCATCAGTAGCAAAATGGGCTTTTGAGAGAGAAATCCCTCTTTTATACAGAACTCAAGATATTGCTTTACCGAAAGAATATGCGGGTATTTGGTCACGCGCAGAAGATATTGCAAGAATTGCGCGCTCTTTAGCTTCAGCAACTTTTGAAATTTCTCCACGTCCACACGCGGGTATGGGGCTTAGCATGTATGCGCCAATTACTTCACCACTTCGTCGTTATGCCGATTTAGTGAATGAAGCGCAAATCCTTGCTTATTTAGAAAGAAATGAAGCATTATTTTCAAAAGAAAAGCTTGAAAGCATTCTTTTACATATGAATGTGCATTTAGAAGTTGTAAACCCAGTGCAAAGAATGCGCCCACGTTATTGGAAACTTTTATACTGCAAACAGCAAAGTAAAAAAGCGCTTGATGAGGGTGATGATTATATTTGGAAAGGTATCATCACAGAAGAATATGATCATTATATCTCTGTTGCTCTTCCAAAAGAACAACTTTTCTTTAGAAGTAAAAGAAATCTTTTCCCCGATAAAATTCAACTTGGGCAAGAAGTTTTGGTGCGCTTAGGAAAGATTAATCCTCTAAGAAACGAAATTCAAATTATTGGAGTAGAAGAGATTTACTAATCTGTTATTCCTCAAAAATAAATAATAAAAAGAGAGCTTATGAAGCTCTCTTTTTTTTGTTTATACGATAAATTTATTAATATTTTCTAAAAACAAAATAATTTCGTTGAACACTTGATCTTTACAATCAAAATGTGTAACAATTTGGTGTTTTTTAGAGTCATCATCAATTATTGTGAATTTTTTTAATACTTTGTATTTAGAGTTAGATTTTTTTAAAATATAATCAGCATTGCTATGCGCCACAGTTTGATCGTCATAGGCATGAATCACTAAAAGTGGTTGAGTTACTTTACTCATTTTCTTTCTTGTTTTAGACATTGCTTTAAATAATGATGCTGTTTGCGGTGGATAGTAGCAATTATCATCTAAACCTTTGATTGAGCTTTCGTAAGTTTCCTCTGTTGCCTGTTCTGTAAGTTCTTTCTTTTTAAAGATATTCCATTGCGAGAGAATATCTTTCCTGATTTTGCTATAGAAGGGTGCAAAAATTGGTGTAAATAATGCGGAAAAGTTATTAATCTCAAGGGGAAATAATTTATTAATATAAAGGGGGCTTGCTAAGGTTACGAGAGCTTTTACTTCTTGAGGGTATTTTTGTGCAAGCGCAAGTGCAAGCACGCCACCCATTGAATGCCCAATGAGAATAATTGATTCATTTTCTTTGGCGCATTTTAGAAATTGTGCTTCAACTGACTCAAACCAATCTTCCCAAAAGCTTTGCATAAAGTCAGCTTCAGTAGCGTCATCATGCCCAATAAATTCAGCATTGTGCATAGGAAAGCCCTGCGCGCTAAAAGCTTCTACAAGTGGAAACATGCTTGCTTTATCTGTCATAAAACCATGAATTAAAAATATAAAATCTTTTTGCATCGAGAACCTCAACAAGAAAAAATCTAATAGATAAAATGAATATAATGCTTAAAAATCTAAATAGAGATAAATCTATTTTTATGCCATTCTAAATTCAAGTGATAATGCGTAAAAGCATCAATCATTTGACCAAACTGGTGTGCAATTGTGGGGTGAATTTCTTCTTCTAGCCACACATGAGGGGAATATGCTTGAACATCTTGCAAAAAGCTTAATGTTTCTTTTGTGAGATGAATTTGAACGTGTAAAGAAACACTCTTCTCTCTGCATGCTTGGCAAAGAATTCCACCATCCTGAACAGAAAATAAAAACTTCTCGCCAATAGTAGGTTTTTTGCAGTGCGCACAAGTAATGAGGCTTGGTGCATAACCTTGTATACAAGCAAGTTTAAATCGAAAAAGAGGGGGAAGAAGATTTGCATTTGCTGTGTATTTAGGAAGAAGCTTTAGAAAATCAGTAATGAAGTCAAAGCTTTGTTCATTTGTTTCAGGTGCAATGCCAAGTGCTTCAATAAAGCGTATACAATTAGTTGCAACTCCTTGTAATTTCCAATCATTTCTTACTGGAATTGCATCAATAAGCGTAGTTTCTTGTAATTGTAAGAAATCTTTTTTTCTGCTTTTTTCTATACTAAAGTTTACAATATTAAATGAATCAAGGCAACCTGTAAAACGTCTTCTGCTCTTACTTGCACCAAATGCAAAAGCTGTGCATATTCCAGATTGCCTTGTGAGTAAGCGAACCCATGCATCATATTCTCTGAATTTACCAGTATTAAGAATAAGTGCAATGTCTTGCATGTTTAAAACTCTACAGCTTCAAAAGTAGCAACTGTTGTTTCATTGTTTTTTAGTTTTAATACAGAACCATGAATGGTATAGTTGTTTGTTGAAGCTAAACTATTCATATATTCAGCTACTTGCTGATCAATGCCTTCTTGTGGGCAAAGGCGCATAGTTGAACCGCCTAAGGCAAATGCGAGGGCATTTTCTTCACCATTTGAAGCAACAGTTCCATTTTCCCAGCTAAGGAAGAATGAGTTACAGCCATCAGAACCACTTCCTTGACCATGAAGTTTTTCACCTTCTTTAGCTTCATCTGCTCGCAAGATTAAATGCGGGCTAGATTCAGCTTCAACAGATAAAGGCTTATCATTTAGAGTAGTAAGTTTCCAATAAGTTTCTGTAAGTGAAGAAGAAAGTGTTGCTTGTGGGCAAATAAGCTCATCACTAATAGAAACAATGTTTTCAAGTTCAAATGCTTTTGGACGAGCATATAATGCATTAATCATTGCTGAAACTTTTTCATGCGAACCCATTCTACTTGCAATTTCTTCAATATTTCCTGTAACTGGATAGGTTGAAGTTAGACCGCATGGTGTAAATTCGTATGAATTATTAGACTTTGATAAAGTTCCTAAAATTTCAAATGGTTGTGTTTTTGTTCCCTTTACTTGAAATCTTTCAAAGTTTATATGACTGATATCGTCAAAATTAGGAAGTGAATCAAAGCTAATCACTTGCCCAGGGCTTAGTGTGCCCACAATTGGTTCATGATTATAAATAATTAATTCAAGACCATATCCTTTATTGACTGAATTCCAATGCCCCCAAAGAATTTCTCTGCTTTCTTCATTTTCTGATTTAATATCTTCAACTAAAAAGAAAAGATGATCTTCTTCAAGGAATAAGTGCGCTTTACCTTTACCGTTTTTATCAGTAAAGTTGAATGCAACTGGTGCAAGGATAGGTTCAGCACTAATTTCATCTGGTTCAGAGCGTTTTAGTCTGATTGGATCTAGCACAGTGTGCAGTTCTTCATTTTGAACGAGAGAGATAGGGCTTGGTGTGTTGAAAATTGCATTTTCTTCGTAATAAATAACTGCTGAAAGCTCTACAGGAAGAAGTGCATCAACATTATCTGTTGGATAATAAGCCGTAAAATTCATAGGAATATTACCACTTTTGTGATGTAAAGAAGAATAGATGAGCTGTCCATTTTGCATAACATCTAGGCGTAAAACAACTTGAGGGGGGAGGGCAATACGTTCTAAGAAGAATAATTCGCCTGAAATTTGTGCAATATCTTCAGCATCAGCTTTTGACCATGTAGATCTTTTTCCATTTTTATCTTCTAAAGTAACTTTTGAACTACTGAGGAAAACAATTTTATAACTTTCAGTTCTTGCTTCTTTTATTGGAGAATCAAGAAAAGTAAGTTCAAGCGTATCGTCAACAACTTTCCAAGTGTTGCCTGATGTTGTTTGAATTAATGGAGAAAAAAATTCACCATCTTTTTCGAAGATGTAAATGGAATCATTATACTCCCATTCACCGATAAGATTTTCAATTCGTAAATTGCTTGTGTTTGCATTTTTTGAAAGCGTACAAGCTGGGATAGATACTAATAATGGTAATAATAATAGTAAATTAAGAAAAATTCTAAGCATTTTTAAACCTTTTAAACGAGTGCGACTAAGTCGTATTCTTTTGTTTCAATAATTTCTGCATAAACTGTTTGGCCAGATTCAAGAGGTTCATTTGATTCAGCACTTACGTAAGTAATTCCATCAACTTCTGGTGCTTGAAACCATGTTCTTGCAGAAAATAGTCCTTGCCAATCTTCAATTGGAGCGTCAATAAGCAATTCTTCATTTGCACCTAAATATTGCGCAAGAATTTCTTCGCTTATTTCAGCTTGAATTTCCATAAGATTATCTCTTCTCCATTCTTTTTCATTATCCTCAACCTGATTTGGCATTACAGCAGCTTTTGTGCCTTCTTCAGGCTGATAAGCAAAAGCGCCAAGGTTGTGGAAACGAACTTCTTCAACAAAATCGCAAAGGCTTTGATAGTGTTCGTCCTTTTCACCAGGAAAGCCAACAATAAGCGAAGTTCTTAAAGCCGCATGAGGAATATGTTTACGAATTCTTTCAACAACTTCATACGGGTTTGCAGCAAAAGGTCTTCCCATTTGCTTTAAAATATCTTCATGTGCATGCTGAAGTGGAACATCAAAATAAGGAAGTAGTTTTTTATCAGCATGTGCCATAAAATTTAAAAGATCATCTGTTAAACCAGAAGGGTAGAGATACATAAGACGAATGCGTTTTAGTTCCTCTATATTAATAAGTCCTTCTAATAGCGGGCGCAAGTCTTTCAGGGATGATTTTTCTTGAAGCGAATTATCTTTCCAAGCAGTAACATCTTGCGCAACTAAAACAATTTCTTTCACGCCTTGCTCTGCAGCAAGTTTTGCTTCTTTTACTAAAAAGTCTTTTGAATAAGAAACATGCTTTCCACGAATAGATGGAATTGTGCAAAAAGAGCAATTATGTGCGCAACCTTCGCCAATTTTCAACCAAGCATAGGAAGGTAATGTGCTGATTATACGGCTTTTTTCTGGCGCAACAACTTTTAGCTTTTCGCAGATTTGTTCTGCCCAAGTGTCTAGTTCATTTGGTTCAAGCCAAAGATCAACTTCAGGGATTTCTTCTTGAAGTTCTTTTGCGCTAAATCTTCCTGTAAGGCAACCAGCAACAGCAAAAAATGGTCTTTGTTGCATTTCTTTCATGTCTTCAACAACAGCAAGAATAGTTTGTATGGTTTCTTGAATTGCAGGCCCAATAAAAGCGCAAGTATTTACTAAAATAAAGTCTGCTTCAAAGCAATCGTCAACCATTTCTGCTTCTGGTAAAGAACCAAGAAGGCGTTCGGTATCAACCCTATTTTTAGGGCAACCTAAACTAATAGAAAAACATTTCATTTTAATTTCTTCGTATAAATTTGATTTCTTTGTATTATTTAACTTTTTCAGGATAAATAATACGTTGATGGAATAAGCCGTTCACAATGCGTGCAAATGCTTCAGAAACATTTGTTAAATCTCTGAATGTGAGTTCGGATTCATCTAATTGCCCTTCTTCATAAATCCCTTGAACAATCTTTTTCACGTGTGAGTTAATAATTCCAGGTGTTGGATTTGATAAAGAGCGTGTAGAGGCCTCAATGGCATCAGCAAGCATAAGAAGAGCTGCTTCTCTACTTTGTGGTTTACCGTATGGGTAGGAATAATCCATTTCTTGTGGAACTTCTCCTTCCCCTTTATGTGAATTTACTGCCTTGTAATAGAAGTAAGAAATACAGCGATTACCGTGGTGTTGTTTGATAAGGTCAATAATTTCAGTGCCTAAGTTGTATTTTTCTGCAAGCTCCACACCGTGTTTTACGTGTGAGATAATAATAAGCGCACTCATAGCAGGAGCTAAAGTATCATGCTTATTTGCAATTTTAAACTGGTTTTCAATAAAGTATTCAGGGCGAGCTATTTTACCAATGTCATGATAAAGAGCGGCAACTTTACAAAGCAAGCTGTTAGCATTAATCGCTTTTGCACCAGCTTCAACAAGGTTTGATACAATAATTGAGTGATGATATGTGCCAGGAGCTGTCATCATAAGTTCTTGTAAAAGCGGCTGTTCAAGGTTCATTAATTCCATTAATCTAAAACGAGTAGTGAGGTTGAAAAACATCTCTACAAGTGGACTAATAGCAAAAACCAAGAAAAGTGA
>CAYJIN010000096.1:0-8141 GCA_964370245.1 uncultured Desulfovibrionaceae bacterium | reverse complement strand
CGAATGAAGAAGTTTCTTTTTTTGATATTATAGCTCAAGAATTGCCAGCAAGTGCGTCTATCTATATGAATATCATAATTAAAATTCTATTGATAGCTATGGGTTTTGCACTTGTGTTATTTCTTGTTACAAAAGCGTGTGATTTTCTTCCATCGATTTTTGGAGAGAAATGGAGAAGAATACTTACTAAAAGTATGCCTTATATCGCGCTTGGTGCAGCATTCAATATTGGTGCTTGGCATGAAGGTATAAGATATCAAATGATAACAATAGTAGGCACTTTACTGTTGGCTTATGGGCAAATTCGTTTTGCATGGCAGCTCTATACTTTTAATCGTGAAGAAAAGTTTTCGGATAGTGCAGCATGGCAATCTCCATTTTTAATTATATTTTATGTGTTAGCTGTAAGTTTATTTATTGTTGCCTTTATGCCAAATAATTTCTTTTCTTCATTTATTTGGTTGGCAGTATTGATTTATGCCATGTATGCCTTGAGCAGAAAGTCTAAAAAAGCGCCTTTCTTAACGCAATTTTTACTCTATAGCTTGAATTTCATCTTTTTAGTTTCAATTTTCCTTACAATAATTGGATTTGTAAGATTTTCAATATTATTAACTATTTGCTATTCTTGCTTAGTTGTAGGAGTTCATCAGCTAGATGCTTATGTGCATGTTTCTTCAGTGGCATCACGCTTCCTTCCAAAAAGTGGAGTGCCCTCACTGCTTATTGGACTGCTTGGGGCAATAGTTCTTCCTGTTTTACTTTTAATTGCATTGCTCGCACCTTTTTCATGGGTGCTCGCTTTGCCTGGTGGAAAACACATAATGATTCTTCTTGGAAGATTCAAAATTCAATACGGAGAAGTTTCATCAGATCTTGTGCAAATTCTTTTCATATTAGTGCTTTTCTATCTTATAAAGTCAATTATAAGAACATCTTGCGATTATGTTGATAATGGCTGGAAAAAAGATGCTGCTGAAGCCGCTTTACTTGCAACGCCAATAAAATCAAGCATTACCTTTGGGCTTTGGGGAATTTTCATTCTCTATTTATTGAGCGTGCTCGGGGTAAGCTTGATGAGCATTAGTTACCTTGGTGCTGGTTTGGGTGTTGGTATTGGTTTAGGTTTGCAGGATATAGTTCTCAATGTAATGAGCGGAATTTCTTTGATTTTTGGGCGCACTATTAGAGAAGGCGATATTGTTGACGTGGCAGGCATTTCGGGTACAGTAAAAAACATAAATTTACGCACAACACGCTTGCTTACTTCAGATAATAGTCTTATCTTTGTTCCTAACCATGAATTTGTTTCTAAATCTTTCAAAAACTATACTTACAATGGTAAAAAAACAAAGAAAAGTTTATTAGTTACTGTAACCACTGATATTAATGTGAAGAGGTTGATGGATGCTGTGCTTGCTATTGCAAATTCACATCCCAATGTTTTGGCAAGCCCACAACCACTGGTTAGCTTTAAAGATATGAATAAGGATGTTCTTGAGCTTGAACTCACTTTTTGGATTGAAAATATATCACACGGTATATCAACCTCCACAGATCTTCGTTTAGAAATAAATAAATACTTAAATGGATTAAAAACAACAGACGAATAAAAGTTTTGCACTATTAAGAAAACACAATAGAGAGCAAATAAAAATAATCGATAAATTCTATTAAATAAGGATATAACAAGGAATAAACATGCATTCATACACAACAAAAAACGTTTGCTCAACACGTATTAATTTTGAAATTTCTGAAAATAACACAGTGCATAATGTTGCATTTGTAAAGGGTTGCACTGGAAATGCACTTGGCATAGCTGCCTTAGTTGAAGGGCAAAATGCGCATGATGTAATAAAGCGTTTAAAGGGCATCACTTGCGACCATAGACCTACTTCTTGCCCAGACCAACTCGCTTTAGCTCTTGAAAAAGCTTTGGCAAAGTAAGAATAAGCATAAATAGTGCTGTGTTTAGGGAATAGTAATGCTGTATAACTTAATAGGGTAATTTCAAAAAGCAAAATAAAAAACATATAAAAAAACCAAAACTTTAACTCTAGGAATGAAAGTTTTGGTTTTTTTCTATTATAATGCTAAAGTTTGTTTTTGTAAGATTTCTAAAATATCATACAAAGCAAACGCATAGAGAAGCAATTTTAGTAAACAGCAATACCGTGCTCAGGTAATAAATCTTTAAGAACATAGTAGCGGTGATATGCTGCTGCTTGATGGAAGCGATAAATGTTATGACTAATACCTTCTGAAGAACTTTTTAATTTATGGAAAATTTTTTTCTGGTTTTCCCATGCTTCAGGGTCATATTCGAAAACACCTACACAGACTGGTGCATTTCTCCATTTATTACAGCGTTCAGTTTTATCGCCTTTAAATGCAATTAGTTCTTTTAATTCATCTTTTATTGTATCAAAAGGAACTTGTTCAGAATTTGTATATTTTTGTTTTGCATATTTTACAAAGAAGTTATAAAGTTTTTCAAGGGAAAGTAAAAATGTTTTTTGATTTTCTCTATAGCTTGTAGAGCCATTTCCTGGTCTATTAAGTTCAAATTCGCACGTCCAATTGAGGAAAGGTTCGTCTGGTAAGGTTGCGCCACCGCCATGCCCTAAACTATTTGAGCCAAACTGCGCTAAAAATCCTGTAAGTTTGTTTTTTGCAGCTTCAAACCAGTTTTCGTCATTTGGAACTGTTTTGATTGTGTCTTGCCTTACATCGTTATACTCTGAACTGAGCCCAGAAAAATCATAGTGGGCAAAAGTGTCTTGATAAACGTGCGCTGATAAGCCTAGCAATTCTAAACCATAAGGCTTTTCAAGCGCTAAACGTAAATGATTATCTAGCATCTGATTAACGATATCACTATCCATTGTGCAGATAATTTTTTCCTCAAAGGTTTCGCCTTTGCCGCCAGGGAAGAAGTGGAAAGGAATCCAGATCTTACGCTGTTCTTCAAAGCCTGAAAGGTGATCTTTGCTATTTCTCACAAGAACTTGGGCAGGATGGTGGGCCGTAGTTATTCCGAAAAGTAAACCCTTATCATCATGTTCTTCACTGTCATAGCGAGTTGAATCATCTACAAATTGCGCTGCGTATGCAATAATATTTGCTTCAATTTGAGGGATTCCAGCTGCTCGTGCCATTGCATACGTTCCATAATAGTGCATATCAATCTGCATATTATATCCTCCTAGAAAAATCGTCTAGACTGTTATCAATGTGTGAACCAAATGTAAATTTTCCTACTAATTTATTCTTATCAATATATACTATCTGTAAATATTGTCAATCATTATCTATCTATTTTTATTCATTTTTTTTATACTAGTTCTCTCTGCGTCTATGCATAATCTCTATGAGTCTCTATCGTTCTGAATTATAGAGTTTTATTGAAGTATTGGAGTGATTTTTTTTTGTTTGCACACTAACAAGGCAAGGCAATAACTAAAAGTGCCCATAAAACAGGAAAGAAATTTTAAGAGAATTTGTTTCAGAATGTTGAGGAAAAAAATAGTAAAATTGCTAAATAAGAAATAAAATATAAATCTAAAAGTATTCACTGGCTTGACTTTACGATTAATATTCGCTAGTTTTTTAGATAAATTTTAGGAGAACAAGCATGATTAGAATACTTTTATTTGTGATGATGTGTGCATTTATTTCAGGTTGTGCTACTGCTACAAAATCTGTTGGTCCAGATGGTCAGCAAGTATATGTGATTGACTGTTCCGATCTTGGCTGGAATTATTGTCTTGATAAAGCACATGAAATTTGTGCAGGTGCAGGATATAAAATCCTTTCACAAGATTCAAATTCATCTTTTTATAATTTTTCAAATTCATTTTATGCTGGAACAAATAGAGAAATGATTATAGAGTGTAAGAGATAAGGTTTTTCCTTATTCTTTTCCTATTAACCAGTTCAAGACATTTATTCGACGTATTCCGTTGAAATCCGTGTCAGGGTCTTCATCTAAAGTAAGTATAAGTTTAGGGTAGTTATCATTAATCTTTTTGAGTGAAGCAAGTTCACGTTCAAGTGTTTGTGAATCACGCACAGTTGCAGCAACCTGCACATAGAAAGTTTCTTTATGGTTCATGACGACGAAATCGACCTCTAAATCATCGATTTTACCGACATAGACTTTATTTCCGCGTCTTAATAACTCAAGATAAACGACATTCTCAAGCATATGTCCAACATCTAAAGAACGTGAACTAAGAAGCATATTTCTTAGCCCCATATCAACAACATAATACTTATCAAGGGTTTTGAGATATTCTTTTCCTTTGATATTGTATCTTTTTGCTTGATAAATAATGAAAGATTCTGAAAGCCCGTGGATATATTTTTCAACGGTTTTTACATCGATTTTTCTACCGCTTGAAGTCATAGTGTCGGCGATTTTCTTGGTAGAGAGCAGACTTCCAATATTATGGAAAATGAATTGGGTAACACTTTCAAACATCATCACGTCAGTAATTTTTATACGATTGATAACATCTTTCATTATTATAGTGCTATGTATCCCCTCAAGATAATTCTTTAATTCGTTTTCTTGTCCTTTGAGTTCAAGGCTGTATGGGAAAGAAGATGTGCCTATATACTCAAGATACTTTGCTGAAAGATTATCAAAATTTCCTGTAGTTTGCACGTATTCCTTAAAAGAAAGAGGAAGCATAGGCAATTCAACATATCGCCCCGAAAGAAGAGTAGCAATTTCAGTTGAAAGCATATAAGCGTTTGAACCTGTAAGATAAATATCTGTATTCTTTTTGATAAATAGGCTATCAATAACTCTTGGAAAGTCTTCACAATGCTGAATTTCATCAATAAAGATATACATTTTTTGATTAGGCAACAATCTTTCTTTTACATACCCGTGTAAGGCTTTTGGTTCGCGCAAATCTAAAAAGTCGTAGTCTTCAAGGTTTACGAAGATAATCTGTTCTTGCGTAACACCCTGAGCAAGTAAATAGTCAGCATACATTTCAAGCAGAGTTGATTTTCCGCATCTACGCACACCTGTGATGACCTTTATGATGTTTTTATCTCTAAAAGCTATGAGTTTATTGAGATATTCTTCTCTTACTATATGACAATTTAACATTTTTCTTCTCTCTTTTTTTGGAATAATATCCAAAAACTTTCAAAAAGTAAATAGTTTTAGGATTGAAATCCAAAAAAATATCAATTCGCTATAGTTTTGGGATTTAAATTTAAAAACAAGATATTCTATTAGTAAAGAAATAGTAGGAAGAAAGAGGATATTATTAAGCTTACTTGTATATAGGCAAAGTCTCTAATTTACCCCGAAAAATCCATATTAAAAGCATTTTTTTGCAAGATTTTACGGAGTTCATTTCGCTTAATATCTTTTCCAATAAAAACAGCACGACTTTCTTTCATGGGCTCAATTCCTGTTATGCCATAAAGCCTGTCAGCAAGGTCGAACCTAAGCCATGCATTACCAGCTTTTAAATAGCCTTTTGCGCGTATAATATTACCATATTTTAGGTGTAAAATATCATGAAGTAAGAGTAAGAGTTCATTTTCATGGGCGAGTGTTACATAATTTAAACCAATATTTTCAATTTGTGGATCTTCAATATCTTCAGCGGGCAATAAATCTCCACTTAATTGTTTTCTGAGTAAATCATGCCACCAAGCATCATCTTGTTTCGAATAGTGCTGAGAAATAAGCTCAGCCTCTTGATTTATTTGAGAAATATTTGTATGTAAGCCTTCAATTTCCTCTTTTGAACTTGCTTCCATTTTTGAGAGGAGAATTGTTCCAGCATGATTAATTTGATCAAGATAAATATCTTTAAATTCAGTAAGATATCTATCAAAGGAATGCCCATCTAAAATAGTGATAGGGGAGAGAAGGATTATTTTTTCATATTCAATTTGTTTGATGTTTTCAATAACTTTACTTAAGACCCCGACTCCCGTTGGTTCAACAACGAGAAATTCGGGGGCAAGAGTATTTGCAATTGTAACAACTGAACTTAGAAAATCAGATTTCATTGAACAGCACACACAACCTTCAGTAAGTTCCCACACTTCCATTTGAACATCTTCTGGATTTTGATTTTCTGAAAGTAGTGGCCCATCAATACCAACTTCGCCGTATTCGTTTTCAAGAATAACAAAGTCTTTTTTTGTTCTTTGGGCTAGTTCTTTTATAAAAGTTGTTTTGCCTGCACCTAGAAAGCCTGAAATTATAAGTATTTTCATAGATTAATCTGCAATTTTTACAACAGGTTTAATGAGGTTAGCTGGCTTATCACGCATGATGAATAAAGCTTCTTCAATTTTATCAAAACCGTCATATACATGTGTAACGAGCGGGGAAACATCTAATTTACCCGAAGCAACAAGAGAACCAAGCTTTTGTAAACGTAAGCGACCACCAGGAGTCAATCCACCAATAACCGCTTTATGACCCATTCCTACACCCCACTCAAGACGAGGAATAGTGATATATTCACCTTTTCCAATATAATCGATATTACCAATTCTACCGCCAGCTTTTACTGATTTTACTGCAGAGCAAATTGAATCAGATCCGCCACCAGCAACGATAACTTTATCAACGCCTTTACCATTGGTAAGCGCCATAACTTGCTCTTCAATTGAGCCTTCTTTATAGTTGATAAAATCACTCGCACCATATTTTTTTGCTGCATCAACGCAAACTTGGCGTGTGCCAACAGCAATAATTCTTGATGCACCACGCAATTCAGCGCCTGCAACACCCATTAAGCCAACAGGGCCAATACCAATAACTAAAACTTCATCACCGTATTGAACATCTGCCATTTCAGCACCGTGAAAGCCAGTTGTAACCATATCAGAAAGCATACAAGCATTCACTGAATCAATTTCTTTTGGTAGATGTGCTAAGTTGCCATCAGCATCATTTACGTGGAAAAATTCAGCAAATACGCCATCTTTATAGTTTGAGAATTTCCAACCACCAAGCATTTCGCCTGAATGCATAGGATAACCCGCTTGTGCGGCTAATGAATTCCAGTCAGGTGTGATAGCAGGAACTAAAACACGATCGCCTGGTTTAAAATCTTTCACTTCTGAGCCAACTTCTACAATTTCAGCACTGCATTCATGGCCTAAAATCATATTATGGCGTTCACCAATTGCGCCAGCCCATAAAGTGTGAATATCTGATGTGCAAATAGCAACTGCAAGTGGTTTGCAGATTGCATCTAAAGGACCACATGAAGGGCGATCTTTTTCAATCCAGCCAGATTCGCCAATCTTTAACATTGCATAACCTTTCATAAGGCCTCCCTAAGGAAAAATAAAGTTATAAAAAAATAAACTATTTTAACGCCGAGAAAGCTCTATTCTGATTTTACTATGGCAAATCAATTATAAATTGTCAAGTGAAGTAAATGAAGGAAAAGTATTTGTTGCATTCAATTTAGAGCGTAAAAATAAAAGCATGGCAGGTGGTCTTTTCAAAAAGTTGATACTAGGCAAATATTGGAGGCTATATTCTGGATAGAAGGTAGAGGAACACCTTGGCGTGACCTACCACCACTCTTTAGAGTTTCTTGAAATCTACACCTAGTAAGCTTTATTGGCGGACAAAGCCTATGACGCAAGTAGGATTTTGTCTGCTTTACAAGAGAAAAATACGCTTGCGCTTATTCCGACAAAGTAAAAATAGTTTTTTAGACCTTGCGGACTATAAGTATCATCAACCATAAGGTTCAAAACCAATGAGTGTTATATGGAAACTTCATAGTCCTATTTCTCTAAAATATTTGGAGAAACAAATTATAGAAAAGACTCTTTCTTATAAGCTAGATAACTTATAGAATGTAAAAGTTTATTGCGCTTTCTCACGGACGCAGGAAGTCTTTTTATGTGCGAGTGTGTAAAGAAAACCGACAAAAGTGTCGGTTTTCTTTACATGTAGGTAGCTGGCTAATTTTATAATATGAATATTTTCAATGTGATAAATATTGGCACAATGTTTGCATTATAAGAAAGTTCATTTAAAATTCAACTGGAGAATTCCATGAAAAAGATTTTAGCAATACTATTTTCAACACTAACCTTGGCAGCTTTATCATCACAAGCACAAGCCGCAC
>CAYJIN010000095.1:0-8198 GCA_964370245.1 uncultured Desulfovibrionaceae bacterium | reverse complement strand
GATATTCTTGGTTGCGGGGAAAGGATTTGAACCTATGACCTTCGGGTTATGAGCCCGACGAGCTACCGTGCTGCTCCACCCCGCAAAAAGAAAGTAGGGGGGAATGGCATAAATGTCAAGCATTTTTTTTGATTAAATCAATAAACTTTATAATTAGTTGAAATATCATAGGATATTTTTGAATAAAATTGATTTAAAAAGAGCAAACTTCTTATCTTTTCTAAGAAAAAACTAAATATTTATAAAAACATATCAAAAAGAAGCAAATTTGATATTGATTTCGTATGTTATTTATTACAAAATGCTACATAAAAACGAGAAACTCCAAAAGCCGGAGTCTATTCATTTTAAAAATTAAAGGTCTCCTGTTTCAGAAAGAGAGTGTTGAATTCTCGTGATAAAACTAAGGAGACCTAGATGTTAGGCTCTATAATTTATTAAACTTCGTTTAAAGTTCAGGTTTGCAAGAAAGTTGACTTTCAAGTTGGAATATAATTAACTTGTTGTTGAAAATCCCTACACTTTTTTCACGGTGTTTTCAACTTCTGGCAATATGCCTGTTGTTTTATAAGCTTCAATTATTTCAATTGCATCAAGCATAACTTCATGTTTTAGAATATTACAATAGGCATGTTTTGCTTTTTTATCGTCTTTCACATCTTTTGTGAGGATTTTACAACAAGTAACTTTATTACTTTTTTTGAAATTATTATAGAGTTTTGCAGACAGTTCACGTGCAATAATTTTCTTATCGTTCTTTTCGTTTGTATAAAGATATCCGATAGCTGCTGTTGCGCCAACAATTGTTCCACAAACGCAACCACATCCACCAATGCCACCGCCAAAAGCAGCAAAACGTGTGATGTCATCTTCAGTGTGTTCAACAGCAAAAAATTCTAATAATGATTTGAGAACAGATTCTGTGCAGCAATATTTTTTATCGTCAAAATATTTTTTTGAAATTTCTTCAAGTTCTAATAAATTCATTGTGTGCCTTCTATTTGATTTATTTCTTTTTCTTTTTACCTGATATCTCTTTAATTGTATCAAGCTTTTCTTTTAATTTGTTATTTTCTTTTTTGAGTTTTTTTATTTCATCTTTTAAACTATCTATATTAGTAGAAGCTTCTTTGTTCACTTTTGTAAAATCAGTTTTTTTAACAACTTCACATCCGTGAACAGAGTAGCCTAATGCATCAAGATATTTTATCATATTAGCGAATGATGAACGTGAAATTTCACGATTACCATTAATCCATTCAGATATAAGTGAGCGATTTTTTACACCAAGAATTTTTGCAATTTCAACGAGTGTTTTTTTCTCCTGACGAAGTTTATGAATTGAATCAAGAATAAGATGCCAAGAATTTTCAGCAAGTTGATCATAAATATCTAACTGATTGATAGAAGGAGAATTTTCTTCATTTTGCATTTTGTATACCTCAACGTAAAATATTTAGTGAAAAATGTTTACAAATGAGAATTTTTGTTTCACGTTCGTAACACTTTACATTATAATATCTTTTTTTACAAGTTGAAAAAATAGTTAAAGTGATATTTTTTAATATATCAATTCAGATAGTTATCTTTTTTTTATTTTTCTTTTCAGTTTTTCTCCTATTAACTTGACAAGAGAATATTATTTGCTTATTTGTAAAAAAAGCCAAATAGCAAAATAAACTTTTTGATAAAAATATCTTTACCTCATTATTCTATATAAGAGAGTGCGGTGTAGTGCACATGTAAAGATTTTTATAATAATGTTTACTTTTGCATGAGAAGGAAATTGTATGGAAAAAATTTTTGAAAATAACACGAAAATGATAGCTGAACAATCTAAAATATTCAAAGCTTTAGGGCATCCTTCACGCTTGCTAATGCTCAACAGTTTGCTTGAGGGTGAAAAATGCGTTTGCGACTTACAAGAAATTGTGGGTGATGATATTTCAACTATTTCTAGGCATCTTTCTGTTTTAAAAGAGGCTGGAATTATTCAATCAGAAAAAAGAGGAACATTTATGTTTTATCGATTGATTCTCGATTGTTTACCTACTTTTCTTTCATGCACACGTGCAAGTATTGAAGAAAAATATAGAAAAATTTAATTAGATCAATAGAGGTTGTTTTATGTCAACAGGATGTTGTGGAAATTCGCCTGCGCCTATGAGTGCAGAAGAAAAAGCAAAATTGATTGAAAATTTTGTAAAAGATAATTCAAATACTTTAAATGATGAATCAGACGAAGAAGAAGAGGAATAAAAAATGTCAACTAATGAAAATAAAAATGCACCTGGCGGAAGTGCTTTTCAGCTAAACTCTTTTCAAGATGTAAAAAATGAACCAGTGCAAACTGCTTGTTGCGAAAAACCAACTAAAAAAGAAAGACCTTACATTCCTGATAGCGAAGTAAATAAACTAAAATATTTTGGAACAGGCGCAATTGTTTTTGCACTGTGGTATTTTGTTTATTCTTTTACCGCTGATTTTGCAAGCTACATAACTTTTGATTTATTAGGGCTTGAAAAAGGTAAAGAACTTGGTTTAGCAATTGAATTTTTCCTTTATGACACAGTAAAAATTCTTCTTTTACTTGTAATGATGGTGTATGCAATTGGCTGGCTTCGTGCTTCAATGAACACAGATAAAGTGCGTGATTTCTTAGCTGGTAAAGCGCGTGGCTTTGGCTATTTAGCAGCTGGATTTTTTGGTGCAATTACTCCATTTTGTTCATGTTCAAGCGTTCCACTTTTTATAGCGTTCACAAATGCACGCATTCCTATTGGCATAACAATGTCATTCCTTATTACTTCACCATTAATTAATGAAGTTGCCGTTGTATTATTATGGGGGCTTTTAGGCTGGAAATTTACGGTTGTTTACATTGCAGTGGGTATTATTGCTGGTATGATTGGTGGATTTGTGATGGATTCACTCAAAGCAGAACGTTGGTTGCAAGACTTTTTACAAAAATCACTCCAACAAAGACAAATGCAAGGCCTTTCACTTTCTGGCAAGCAAAAAATAACTTTAATGCAAAGACATTATTTTGCACAAGATGAAATGCTCACCATTGCAAAACAAGTATGGAAATGGGTTATTATTGGTGTTGGTATTGGCGCAATTTTACATGGTTATGTGCCACAAGCATGGTTTGAGCAACACCTTAGCACAGGGCAGTGGTGGTCAGTGCCTTTAGCAGTTGCAGCAGGTATTCCATTATATACAAACGTAACTGGTATTATTCCAATTATGGAAAGCCTTCTTCTAAAAGGGCTTCCAGCTGGTACAACACTTGCATTTTGCATGAGTGCAGTTGGTGCATCTTTGCCAGAAATTCTTATGCTCAAACAAGTTATGAAACCTAAATTATTAGTGATATTCGTTATAACTTTACTTATTGTTTTTACTGTAGTAGGGTGGATTTTCAACCATGTTCATGGCTTGTTAGTATAAAAAATTATCATAATAATGGAGCGTGTGATGTTAGATATTTTAAAGAAAAGACGTTCGATACGTGAATTTACAGCTGAAAAAGTTTCAGAAGAAAACAAAAATCAAATCCTTAAAGCTGGCTTGCTTTCGCCAACAGGTATGGGAAGAAGGCATATTGAATTTGTTACTATTGAAAATAAAGAAGTTATTGAATCTCTCATTTCTTATAAAAAACATGGCACACGCCCATTAAAAACGGCAAGCTTAGTTATAGCTGTTTTAGGTGATACAGAAGTTGCGGATACTTGGATTGAAGATGCTTCTTTGGCTGTTTATTCAATGCAATTAGAAGTTACAAAATTAGGGCTTGGATCAACTTGGGTTCAGATGAGAATGCGTGAAACTTTAGATGATAGACTTTCAAATGATGCATTACGTGAGCTTTTAGGCTATCCTGAAAATATACAAGCTTTATGCCTTTTAGCAATAGGGCACCCAAATGAAGAAAAAGCTGCTTATGAAGAGAGTTTTTGCGATTTTTCAAAAGTACATAGTGAAAAATACTAATACGATCGAAACTGCTTATTTCTTATCGCAGTAAATATAAGCTTATTTGTTTCTAGATATAAAAAAGTCCTCTATGTATTCAATTATAGAGGACTTTTTGATTTTAAACCTGAAGTAATAAAAACTAAATTTTTGATAAATTGTCACGAACTCTATCAATAATACTAAAGAAAAATTCTCTTTCTTCTTCAGTTAGACCTTGCCTGTAAAGTGCTTCAACTTTGTCAAAACCGTTTATCAGCGCAATGCGTAAATCTTTTGCTTTTTGCGTTGCTATGAGTTTTTTTTGTCTTGCATCTTTTGAGCTTACTTCGCGTTCAATGAGGCCGCTTTTTTCCATGTTTTTTAGCATAAGGCTAACAGCTGCTCTTTGAATATCAAGTTCTTTTTCTAAATCTTTTTGAAAAACTTCAATGTTTTCTAGTTCCTTAGTGTTAAGGAAGTCGATAGTTAGATACTGGGTTAGTGTTACATTGCCATGCTTTGATAAAACATGAGCATCAAATTTCCTAGCTATCAAAAGATTTAGTTTTCTTACTTCTCTACCAATTCTTTTTTGATTCATATACATGACCTTTGTATAGAAGATTTGTTTGATACTAAACTTATAATGCTTCCATTGAAAAATGTCAACCTTGAATAGGCAAAAAACTTTTCAATCTGTTTTAATAAATATATTATTTTTATTCCTTTGTAAATAGATAAAATAGTAGTAAAAAAAATATGATTTTTATGATACTTATCAGTAAATAGTCTATTTATCGTAGTTTGCACAGCTTCTAATTGAATAAATTATTTTGTTTTGAATATTACAATATGAAGTAAATTGAAGAATATATATGAAATAATAGAGTATAAAATGTAAATATGTGTAAAGAAGCAAGTCAAAATTGTAAAAAGAATTGAACATATAGCTCACAAAAAATTTCACACTAATAGTTTTTATGAAAAAATACATTTTCTTTTATTATAAGAATAAATAAAAAACTCTATAAAAACAGTAGATTGATGCTCATATGTTTCAAATTTTAGTAAAACATAAAAAAATAATATTGACATTTATAAAATAATTTATTATGTAAAGAGAGGATTATTTATGATTTTGGAGTTTATATGAAAGAGTTACTCTCACAAATTAAGAATTTGGCACAAGAGGGCATGGAACAAAGCATTGTTGATAGAAACAAAGAAAGTAAAGAAATTTTCTTAGAAATTTTACTTAAAGCAGAAGTAGCTTTAAATAAAAGCGATGCAAAACCAGTGGCGACATTTTCCACATCAACCGGGCGCAAGCATGATAAAATTTCCGATGAAGCAAGACATAACTTAAATGTTGTTGCCTATGCTTTTAGTGAATATAAACACACTATGCT
This sequence comes from uncultured Desulfovibrionaceae bacterium, assembly GCA_964370245.1. Taxonomy (GTDB): domain Bacteria; phylum Desulfobacterota; class Desulfovibrionia; order Desulfovibrionales; family Desulfovibrionaceae; genus CAYJAZ01. Next base: position 2,826 of record CAYJIN010000095.1, on the reverse strand, counting down.
GTATCCGCTTGTAACACAACAAGAAGCTTTTTATCGTGCTTCACAAAAGCTTGGCGTAAAGAAAAACACTCTTAGCGCAAAAAGAGATGCTTTTGACGGACACAACGATAATCATCGTAAAGGCTGGTGGCGAACACCTTTAGCGCCTGATATGCAGCTGATTAAAGATGAATATGATAAAAAATCGAAAGATGAAGTTCTAGCAGATGCTCGTGAAATCTTAGGCATTAAAGAATAAGATTTTGTAAAATAAAACAAAAAGCTCTTTGTATTATAATAAACTAATATAAAGGGCTTTTTTTACATTTATTTGACTAGTTAACCTAATATACAGCTTCATTTTTTTATAATACTTGACTAAACGGTTTTATGCAGTATCTCTTAAGTAATTTTAATTTTTAACTATTTTGGGACTGGTAATGAAATATTCTCGCATTCTTCTTATATTAATGCTTTTCGCAAGCACAATTGCAAGCTATTTTTCTTATGTAGCAGTTGTGAATTATGAAAGAGAACACGTAGAAAATGTTTCGCTTATCTACAGAGAACGTTTAACAAACGCTATTAATGAAGTTATTAATCTTTCTCAATTATTAGAAGATGTTGTTGTTTTTTATGATGGGGCTGTGCCAGATGAAATGTTGCCGGTTTTTTCGCATCTAGTCTATGATCATGCTTCGCTTATTTCAATAAACTTCATGCCAGATGGTGTTCTTGAATTTTCTTATCCAGCACACAGTTTAACAAATGATGATGAAAGGTTTCATTCATTTCATCATGAAGATAAGGCTTCAGAAAAGGCCTTAGCAATTTCTCATGACAAAATAATGATTCAAGGTCCTGTTGAATTAAGCAATGAAAATTATACATCAGATAATATAGCATTGCAGGAGCCAATTTCTGCACTTGTGGTGAAAAATCCAGTCTACATTGAAACTAAGGATGATAAGAAATTGTGGGGCTATCTTACTCTTTTAATACGTCCTTATGAAGCTATTATTGAGGCGTCAAGCCTGGTTGATCTTGAGGAACTTGGATATGAATATGCGCTACATTCAAATGTGGATGGGCAATTTACGCAACTGCATGCATCAAATAATTTTGATAATAAAAAAAATAGTGTGAGCCAAGTTTTTGTAACCAGTGACGAAGATTGGCAACTTTTATTGTATAAGAGAGAGCACGACTATTCAAATCTTCTGAATGTTTTCTTTATATTCTTCGCTTATGTTTCTGTTTCTTTTCTTCTTTTCTTTGCTTTTAGGCAGTTTGAAAAAGTACAGCAAAAAACCTATGAAAATTCATTGCTTGATGCTCTTACAGGGCTTAAAAATAGAAAAGCAATTGATTTGCTTGCAAAAGATGAAAAAGCTTACGTGAAAAATGGTTTTACAATTTTCTATCTTGATTTGAATAAGTTTAAACCAATCAATGATGAATATGGTCATGATACAGGTGATTTACTTCTTAAAGCTTTTGCAGGAAGGCTTGCACGCGCCTTTGATGCAAATTCTTTTGTTGCACGTGCTGGCGGCGATGAATTTGTTGTGGTTATATTCAAAAAGTTAGACGATAAAGTTTGTGAACAGTTGAAAAAAAGAATTATTGCTTTAGCAGAATCAAGGTTTTATATTTTACAGTATGAATTTTATATTTCTACAAGTGTAGGTTATGCAAGCTCTAACAATGAAGGAGAAAGCTTTATGGAAGTTTTTAATAAGGCAGATAAGGCAATGTTTGAATATAAAATGCAAAATAGATAAAATAATAATGTAGTTTTATAATAAAAATTGTTATAATTTTTGATTTTACTTGCGTTTTTTTTGTTTTAGGTATACATCAATTTTAGTGTTTTATAATAGAATAAAAAGTTATAAAAAGCTTTCATTTTGTTTATAACTTTATTTTATTTATTTGATATTCTTTCTATTATCTTTGTTTTATTTGAATAATTTAATAGTTTGTCGAGATGTTATAATAAATACAAAAAAAATAGAAATAGACTATTGTATTTTGCTCATTGATGATTATATTTTAGATGTTAGATAAATTGTTCCAAGTGTGGTCCTATATCAAAGGAATTACGAATGTTTAAAGAGAATATTTCAAAACTTCTGACTGATAGTACTGATCTGCTTTGCTATGTTTTGCAAAGCAATTCTTGTGATTTGCTCTTTGCAAATAAAGTTTTTGAGAAAGTTTTGGGTATTGATTCAGTTGATGTGTATGAAGGTAGATCTGCAAAAGAATTCTTCCTCGATTGCAATAGCACTTTTGAAAATTTTTATAATCCTGAACTATCTACCCTTGAAGAGGGTGAAACTTTAGCTTGGCAAGGTGTTGAAAAAAATTCAAACACTGACTATTCATTTTATGCAAGTACAAGCGTTTTTGACAATCAAAAAGCAATTCTCGTTTTTGGTTATAAAATAGAAGCAAAAGATAGTTATATTGAAGCATTAGAAAAGAAACTTTCCCTTGAAGAAACATTGGTGAAATGTGTTAAAGCTCTCATGCAATTTGATGAAATTGGCGATGGGATGAGTAAACTATTTTCAATTGTAAATGAATATTATGATGGTGATAGAACCTATTTATTTGAAATAAAAAGAAGTGAAGGTTTAGCCCATAATACCTATGAGTGGAGTGCTGACCCTAAATATAAGAAAATGCAGTTAATACCTCACGTGCCTCTTGATGCTGTGGATTATTTTATAGCAAACTTAAATGAAAATAATGAATTTATTGTTTCAGATATTTACACTGAGATTCCGCAAGAAATTCCGCTTTTAGAAGAGCTTAAAAAAGTAGGTATTTTATCTATGA
>CAYJIN010000094.1:0-8368 GCA_964370245.1 uncultured Desulfovibrionaceae bacterium | reverse complement strand
AAAGGAAATTATATCAAATTTCACCTCTTGCCGCTTTTTGCCTTTCTAGTGCAAGCCGTTCTTAGCAGTCAAGGCACGCATTCGCTATCCACCTTGACAGCAGAAAGCCGTGCACTCTTTGTAACCCAAGCGGCTCCGAGGGAAATTATTTTTCATCAAATTTAAGAAGCTTTGCAATTTTGTTAGCAGTAAGTCCTTCGCTGTAGGCTTTTTTTTGAAGCATTTCCCAAGTCCAAATTTTTTGGTTTTTACTTATAATAAAGTTTTTTAATTCAGTAAGTGAAGCTTGCTTGGTCATAAGCTTTTCAAAAAAATCCACTTCAACTTCTTTATGAATAGTGTAATCTTCTAATCTAAAATATTTTTTAAAGTTTTGATCAGTACTAGAAAAGCTATCTTCTTCATCATAGTAAGAAAGAGTTTTTTCATCATCCCTTACGATAATATAGGCATTTTTAGAATCTTTTAAAATATAGCCATAGCCGCTCATCTTTTCGCCAATAACACTCAACAAGGCTACTTGTGTAAGAGGTGTATTTGCTAAAGTATAAAGCACATCGTAAAGAGGATAATATTGCTTAGATGCATTTGTTACTGTGAGTGAATGGATAATGTCATTGCGGAATTTTATTTTATGAGTAAGACCTAAAATTTCAACAAGTAGTGCAAAATACTTATGAGGTAGTTGGCGTCTTCCTTTAAATGCAGAAATAAGATTTGGGCGTGAAATACCAAGCTTTTCCGCAAGTTCATCTCTATTGAGAAGCTTTAAAGCAACTAGTTTGCCTAAATCGGCATCTAAATCTTTTTTCATTTCGCTCAATGTTTTCTTCATAATTTTTTTCTATATCATATATAAAAATGAAACTGTTTGATACGTTTAAAGTTTCTTGATGTTGACTTAATGTTTAATTTAGTGCTAGTATTTTGAAGAAGAAAAATATTACTTTTTTCAAACAATAAATACAAGGAGTTAGAAATGGCTATTAATGAAATTTCAAGAGATGAATTAAAGGCTTTTTGTGAATCGGCTAAGTTTGCAGGCATTATTCAAAAGAATCATGAAAAATACAAAACTCGTTGGATTAAATGGGCTGAAAAGAAGGAAACAATTAAATTTGGCACAACTCAATCATGGAACTGGGCAGGATTCTTTCTAAGTGAATTTTGGCTTTTGTATAGAAAGTTATACACTATGGCTTTTCTAGTTATATTTATGAGAATTTTGAGTATTATTTTACCTTTTTTCTTACCAGAATTTAATAATTTATTTTCTCTTTTACCTTTTATTATAAGTGTGATGGTGGGGGTACTTTCTTACGATTGGTACTTGATGAAAACATATACAATTTATACAGTCGCTAAAGAGAGCAGTGAAGAAGTAAAGAAAGAAAAGTTCGCTAAAGAAGGTGGAACAAGCATTAAATTCCCCGTTATCTATTTAATTGCATCCATTTTATTTGTTGCTTTAGGTGTGATGGCAACAATGGGAACATTTGATGATGAATCCTCATCAGTGAGTTCAGGCTCTTCTTCAAACATTGAATTTGTTCGCAGTGGTGTATTTGATTTTGATCCAAGCATATATTTGGGAAATGCTCTAGAAAACTATCCATATTTTTCAGCCTATACTTGGTCTGAATATACAAGTCCTCAAGGGAGGCAACTTGTTAGGTTCACAGCTTTTTATAACTTAGTAAGCGATTTACAAACTTTAGGCGTGCTAAGTGAACAAATTAATATGGAAATAGTGCCAACTGTTGAATTTAATATTGACTTTGCTATAGATGTTGATGGCACAAACTATGAAATTTTTGGTGGTGTAACAAGAGTAAATGGCGAAGTTCTTTCACAGTATGCGGGTGATGAAGCTTTTGAGATTCTTCAACTAGTATATCAATCCCAGCCCATTCAAGGCAATGGAGTTACATTAGGACAGCTTTTTAATTATCAATATAACTTTATTTCTGAATAAGGTTTTATCATCTAGGAGTAAGTTTTCTTACTCCTTATTTTTTTAACTATCAATTCACTTGAATGCGTGGTATTTTAAAAATAAACTATAATTACTATTTTAATTTTATAAGGAGAAAAGGAATGCCTGAAGCAAGTAAAAAGTCAAATGTTATTGATAGTCCGCTCAAACGTGGAGGAGAAGACTCGCTTGGAGTTGATTCACATGTTAAATCACTCGTTGAATTTATTGGAAATGCTCAAATGCCAACAACGCTTGCCATCCAAGGTGAATGGGGTAGTGGGAAAACTTCTCTTATGAATCAACTAAGTCATAATCTTTGTGAAATGTCCGATGGTATTCATAAAGATGAAAAGGTCGACAACAAACCATTTTATGGAATCTGGCTCAATACTTGGCAGTATTCGCTTATGAAATCACCAGAAGAAACTCTCTTATCCATAATAAAGAAAATAACAGATGAAGTTGTAGCGATTATTGAGAAAAGACATCCAAATAAAAACAGTACAGAAAAAGTGCAACGATTTGCAAAGGCACTATTTAAAATGAGTCTTAAAGCTGCAGTTACAAGGGTTGTCGGTGATGCAACAATTGTAGAAGAATTGTCTAATAATGAAAATTCTTCTGAGATAAGTCCCCTTGTATTCCGTGACGCTTTAGCAGAAGCAATAAAAGAATGTCTAGTAAAAGATGGTGAAAATAAAGCAGGATTTCTATTTTTTATTGATGACTTAGACCGTTTAGATCCTCCCGTAGCTGTTCAAATTTTAGAAATTCTTAAAAATCTTTTTGAAGTTGATAATTGTATCTTTATTCTTGCTATTGATTATGATGTGGTAGTGAAAGGCTTAGAGCCAAAATTCGGTAAGTTAACTGAAAAAAATGAAAGAGAGTTCCGTTCATTCTTTGATAAAATTATTCAAATCCCTTTCAATATGCCAGTAGCAAGCTATAAAATAGGGAAATATCTTGCCGACCCACTTGCAAATATTGGCTTCTTTACAAAAGAAGAAATGAGTCATGAAATAATAGTTACAAAAGATGAAGGAACAAAGCAGGCTACTCAAGAGAATATAAAACTTTCTGATGTTCTCGAAGAAATGATTAAGCTATCAACTGGCTTTAATCCTCGCTCAATTAAAAGACTGATAAACACATTATCATTAATTTTAATTATGAATAAAAATAAAGCAACTAATGATACAACATCAGATTTAGAAGTTACAGAGGGTGAAAAAACTTTTGACTTACACGACAAGATTCTCACTTTTGGTCTTGTATGTGTCCAAATTTCTTATCCTTTCATTTATAATTTTTTAGAACTAGAGCCAAATATTCGGGGATGGGATAAAAAGACGGGTTCGGTGCACAGCCTCCCTGAGCTTGAGCCTGATACCGTTGCAAAACTAAATGAACTGGAAGAATTTAATGACCCATGGGAGCAAATCCTTTATCGCAAATGCTTGGGCGACTCTTATTTGGAAGCACGAGCTCCTTCAGTTTCAAAATTGCTCAGTAAAATATGGGATACAATTATAGGTGATGAGCAAACAAAAATAGATGCTATTACAAAGATACTGGGTGTAGCCTCTGTTACGACAGTTAATACGGCTGACGTAAATAATGCAAAAAATAATGATCAGAAAAAACTTGTCCGCTTTGATACATTGGAAGAATTTCTTGAAAACTATCCATCGCATAGTGGCGGTGGAGAGCTTCCCCAAAACATAAGAAAGATAGCAAGTAAAATTTATACAGATCTTGTAGAGGAATACGACGACACTATAAGAGTTAATTTTTTCAAAAACTATATAAATTTTTGTGTAAAAACTAATAAAAGGATATTTGTTACAATTCGGCCGCACTATGAAGAAGGCGAAGGTTGGTATATTAATTGGAGTACTGATACAAGATATGAGTTTATCAATACTCTTAATCCAAGCAAAGAAAACGCACTCACAGATACTTTTTTTAGAGTGGTTAAACGAAGCTTTAATAGCAAAAAGTAAAATTTGTCTATTATTAAACTAAGGAGGCCAACATGGCTAAGAAAAAAGGAACAACAGTAGGCAGTACAATAATTACGGTACTCTTTTTAGGCTATTTTGGGTTAAGAAATACAGAAATAAATCCATTAGTTGTTGGAGGTATACTTATTGCTCTTGCTTTTTTAATTATCATGTTTGCTTTTGCCTTCAACTCATTATCAAAAAAATATATAAAAATAGAAAGTGCAGTACGAGTGGTAGATATAAAATATTGCCTGCCTTTCTTTGGTTCAGTAGGTGGACTGTTTTTATTTTACTCAGTTATACCTGTATTCTTTTATAATATTGAAATTTTATGGATTAGATATTTAATATATGGACTTTACATACTAATTTTTATTATCGGTGGAATTATTGCTATGAAACATCTTGCCGTTCTTTACTTTGGTGTAGTTGTTGATAAAGAACGTGATTTAGTTGCCTTTACACATGATATGGAAAGCTATACTGTTATGGATTATATTTCACTGCAATTCGTTATAGATTACTGCACTATTGATACTATACAGCTTTCAGAGATTAATAGACTTTCTCGTGGAAGAGGGGTTGAACTTTACATGCATGGTTCTTTTGGGTCTCGTGGTATAAAGTTTTCAAGCAAGCAAAAACGTGACGAAGCTTTAGCGATAGTAAAAGAATTTAATGCAAATAATACAAAGTTGCTTCCCGATATAGAAGGATATTAATCAGAAGAAAGGGTAATACTCCCTAAAAAAACTAGTACAAAAGATGACAAAATTAAAAGTGGATAAAATATTCTTTGTTTTGAAGATGTTGAAAAGTCATTACAAAAGTTTAAAATTGCTAATAATACAGATATTCAAGACGAAATTATACACTTTCAAGCTACTTTATGTGCATAAATAGCAAAAGCTCATGCGAATGATACTAATATTGTTCGTCAATCCTCTTTTTGTACTGAAGATATAAAAGTAACCGCAAAAATTTGTAAGCATTGCGGTAAAGAAGTAGATTTAGAAATAACCTCACTGAGCAATGATTCATAGTTATTGCCAACTACAGCTAAATCATTTGAATTACCGAATGATATTTTGAACTAAAATATCACAATCTGATATAGAAATACTTTTTAATCCATTTAGGGGAATTAACTTATAAAACTCTTTGTGTTCTGTAGATGAAAAAGTTCTTATAGCATGTCTTAGTTTCTGAAACACCGTTTTCCTTTGGATTCTTGCCTCTTCTTTCTTTTTATTAATAAAGTAACGCCTATTTTCATTATGTTCTTTACCATAACTTTTTATCCAGAGTTTCTTTGTAGCAAATACTCTTCGGTCGGCAAGTCTATACTGAGCACTAAGCGATATTGCCTGACTCCATTCAGGAATAAATTCATCTAGTCCCAAAAAGAATAAAAGCTTTTTTACACAACGACTTTCTGCCATCCTTACTTCTTGTTGTAAGTAATTTTCATAAAAAGTTCTAGGAAATCCAAAATTATCAATTTTTATACCATGAATGGAAAGGTGTTTCTTTAGTTTATCATATGTTTCATGATAATTTGAATCTATTGTTCTTCTTTCATAGTAAGTCTCAGTGTCTTCTTGATAGGTCATCACTGTAGTGCGTCTTTGAGGGTGTTCATAAAATTCTGTTCTCTCCCCTTGAGCATATAGGTAGTTTTCTATCAATAATATAAGTGTGTCAAAGTAATATGATGACATTATGACTCCCGGTTATAATTATTTACTTTTAATTTCTGAATTATAATTAACCTCTTTTACATCTTAGGGCTGAAAACTATTGTTTGGGAGGCTTCTAGTCTCTTTTAAGTGGTATAAAACTATACGTTAAAAAAACTTCGTTCATCTACTCCACAGCCTCAATTTCAAAAAGCAATATTAATTACTTTTAAACCTCTTTCCCTACCGGTTCAAAGGCTAATTTATCAAAGTCACTAAGAAATAATCGATCTTGTATAATTCTATATTTTTCAAATTCAGTTTCAGCATGGGCTTTAGCTATTTCAGCAGTTACTTTCCCTGCATCTTTTAATATATCATTATCAAAAGCTTCCAAGAATCTGTTTAATCTTACTTCCCAATCTTGCATAGTCATAGGGATTTGACGTACAGCCATGTTTTCTGCCATATCTAAATAAGCTGAAACAAGACGAGAAAGTTGGAACATTTCGTCTTTGGATAAATAGTTTTTTGCAATGCTAACATCAAATTTTTGAATTTTACCATTTGGTGCATCTTTCCAAGTTGTAAGTCCCATGTGGCTTTTTTCAGCATCTGCTCTTTCAACAATAAGTTCTGCTGCAGTGTGGCCATGAATTGCCCAATGTAATTTATTTTGTACTGTGGCAAAGAATCGTCTTGTTGCTTTTGCATCAACATCATAATCAATTGAAGTAGCATAGAGGTCTGTTATCTTTTGATAGAACATACGCTCGCTTAGGCGTATTTCTCTAACTCTTTCTAATTGCTCTTCAAAATATTGTTTTGTAAGTATTGTGCCTGAATTTTTTAAGCGTTCATCGTCCATTACATAAGCTTTGATAGTATATTCTTTAATAATATCAGTTGCCCATTTACGGAATTGAACAGCCCTTTCAGAATTTACTTTATAGCCAACAGCAATAGCCATTTGTAAGTTGTAGTGTTTTACTTGGCGTGAAACCTCACGTACACCTTCTTGTTGAACTATTCGGAAATTCCGAATAGTTGATTCTTCAATAAGCTCGCTATCATTGTATATTTTTTTGATGTGTTCATTAACGCTATTTGTTTTGACATCATAAAGCATACCCATCATCTTTTGGGTGAGCCATATATTTTCATCCGCAAAAACAGCTTCTACTCCACTTTCACCGCTTGCTGCAATAAATGTAAGATACTCAGCTGCTGAACTTCTAATAGATATTTCATTTTGCTTTTTCATAATGGTTAATATCTCCATATTAAAACTCTATTAAGAGCCAACAACACCTGTTCTCGTTTGTGAACTTATATAGTATCATTGGCTCTTATACAGTGTTTTTATTCAGTTTCTATTTTTTTAGTCCAATAAGGTTCTTTCAATTTGTCACAGTAATCAGCCCAATCTTGCATAAGTATTCTACGCCCTTGCAGATATTCAGCGTGATTATAAACTCCACGAATGCTACCGCCAGAAGAGTGAGCTAGCTGTTTTTCGACGTGATCTCTGTTATATTCAAGTTCATTTAATAGTGTGCTTGCTGAGTGTCGAAAACCGTGAGGTGTATGTTTGCCTTCATAGCCTAGAAGAATAAGCCCTTTTCTTAAGCTTTCAATTCTTATAGGTTTATTTCTCTTATTCCAGTTAGCGAACAGATAAGGAGTGCATCCTGTAATCTCATAAAGTTCTTTAAGAAGATTTGTTACTTGACGTGAAAGTGGAATGATATGATAATTTTCCTTTTTCATTCGATCTTCTGAAATACGCCATAAAGCATTTTCAAAATCTATCTCATCCCAGGTAGACTCAACCAATTCTGTAGGTCTAAGAAAAACAAGGGGAGCAATCTGTAAAGCAATCTTAATTAAAATGCCGTGTGGGTAGTTATCAATATCATAGAGAAGTTTACCAAAATCTTTTGGTTCTGAAATAAAAGGGTAGTACTTTGTTTTTGATTTCTGTAAAAGCCCACGTAAATTTATACATGGATTAGTGTCTGCTGAACCTTCTGCAATTGCAAATGCAAAAATTTGACTACAATGTCCCAAGGCTTTTCTTGTGGTTTCATGCAATCCTTTTGCTTCTATTTTTCTGAGAGTGTCAAGAATATCCCTTGAAGTAAGAGTCTTTATGTTTTTGCCTTCGAGACTTGGATAAAGGAATCTTTCTATTTTAGAGGCAATATCTTTCTTATCTTTTATGTTCTTGATGTTTTGCTTGTTTTCAAGCCAGCGAGCAGCAACTTTTTCAAAAGTATTTTCAATTTCGTCTTGTTGTGCTTTTAGTTGAGTTTCTTTTTCAAGTTGCGGGTCAATGCCATTACTCAATTTACTTTTTAGTTCAAAAGTTTTTCTTCTTGCCTCAGCAAGTGTGAGAGTTGGATATTTTCCTAATGTTGCAGTTTTGTACTTGCCAGCAATTCTATAATCAACTCGCCAAGATTTACTACCTGATGGTAAAACGCATAAATAAAGGCCGTCACCATCAAAGTGTTTTGTTCGTTTGCCTGTAGGCTTTAAAGCTTTTATAGCTGTGTCAGTAAGTTTGCCCATTTTTAGTCTCCTTGTAATAGGGATATAGGGATCAAAAATCCCTATAAACTGACGTCCCTATAAAAGTACCTACATAATATAGGGATGTCAATGTTTTCAATGAAACCCTGTGAGACTAATAAATCTTA
>CAYJIN010000093.1:0-8445 GCA_964370245.1 uncultured Desulfovibrionaceae bacterium | reverse complement strand
TATTACTATGCCATTTACTAATAGTATATCTGATGGTGTTTTATTTGCTTTGATGTCTTATGTTATACTTGCTTTTTGCCTTAGAAGAAGAGGTGAAGTTTCAAAAGTTGCAATAATTATAGTTCTTTTAGCCTTATGTAAATATATTTTTATAGGTTGATAATTATAGATAGCTGAAAGGCAATTCTTTATAATAAAATTATTATAAAATGCTCTTGTTGAAGTAATGGCTAGATTTACTTCAATAAGAGCTTTTTTATTTTATTGAAGATTCAATACATCTTTGAATTAACAAGGTAAAAACTGTATGTGATTTGAGTCATTGCCTGTATAAAATTTTTTTGTATTATATTAAGCAAGTCTTTAACTTTTAAACATTTTTTTGGCTGTTACTTTATGTGATGATGTAATGATAATAAGACTATAATAATAACATTTATTTTTTAATCTGTTATTTTTATGGGAATGGACTACCCAATCTTGCAAATAAGAAAAAAATAACAGTAAACATTTAATTTTGGATGGAGAACAATTATGGACAATATGTTTTGTTTTCAATGTCAGCAAACAGCGCGTAATTTAGTTTGCAACGGTAAAAGCGGTGTGTGCGGTAAAAAATCTTCAAGTGCAAATTTACAAGATGAACTTACAGGCGCAATGGTAGGGCTTGCTCGTGCTATAGAAAAAGGTGGAAAAGCAAGTGAAAAAACAGCAAAAATTGTTATTGATGCACTTTTCACAACTGTAACAAATGTAAGCTTTAACGATGAAACTTTGCAAGTTTTAGTTAATTCTGTAAATGCTGAAAAAGAAGAAATTTTTACTTCTTCTGGGCTAAAATCAAGTGAAGAAACTTCTGCTTTAGACATGGCAATACTTTGGAGCACGAATGAAGATATACGCTCGCTCAAATCGTTAATCTTATTTGGCATTAGAGGCGTTGCAGCCTATGCTCATCATGCAATGGCTTTAGGTTATGTTGATGAAGCAGTCAATCAATTTTTCTATAAGGCTTTATATTTTTTAGGAAAAGATTGTGGTGCAGATGAACTTCTTCCTGTTGTGCTTGAAGTTGGTAAAATCAATCTTACTTGCATGGAATTATTAGATAAAGCAAATACAGAAACTTATGGCACACCAGCTCCTACAACAGTGCCATTAAAAATTGAAAAAGGGCCTTTTATTGTTATCACTGGGCATGATTTGCATGACTTGAAATTGCTTTTAGAGCAAACAGAAGGAAAGGGCATAAATATTTATACTCATAGTGAAATGTTGCCAGCTCATGCCTATCCTGAACTTAAAAAGCATGCTCATCTTAAAGGGAATTTTGGCACTGCATGGCAAAGTCAGCAAAAGGAATTTGAGAATATTCCAGCGCCAATTCTATTTACAACAAATTGTTTAATGCCTGTAAAAGAAAGTTATAAAGATAGGGTGTTTACAACTTCTGTTGTGTCATATCCTGAACTTGTTCATATTGACGATAAGAAAGACTTTACTCCAATTATTGAAAAAGCTTTAGCTCTTGGTGGTTATGCTGAAGATAAAATTATGACAGGCATAAATGGCGGTGAAACTGTAATGACAGGTTTCTCACACGGCACGGTTTTGTCGGTTGCTAATACTGTGGTTGACCTTGTAAGAAATGGAAAAATCAAACATTTCTTCTTAGTTGGCGGTTGTGATGGCGCAGCACCAGGAAGAAGTTATTACACTGATTTTGTAAAACAAAGTCCAAAAGAAAGTATTATCCTCACACTTGCTTGCGGAAAATATCGTTTCAATGATTTAGATCTTGGCACTATAGAGGGGCTTCCGCGCATTATGGATATGGGGCAATGCAATGATGCCTATAGTGCAATAAAAGTTGCTGTTGCATTAGCTGAAGTTTTTGAATGTTCAGTGAATGATTTGCCACTTTCTATGGTGCTTTCATGGTATGAACAAAAGGCTGTTGCAATTCTTCTAACCTTACTTTATTTAGATATTAAAAACATCTATTTAGGGCCAACACTTCCAGCATTTGTTTCACCTAGCATACTTAAAGTTTTGGTAGAAAATTATAACATTTCCCCTATAAGCACACCAGAAGAAGACTTGAAGAAAATTCTTAGCTAAGCACACATAATCAACATACCACATCTAAGCCATCAGGATTTTCTTGGTGGCTTTTTTGCGCACGCTGTATGTAATTTTTATTGATTATATAGTTTTTTTCCTTTGCTTGACCAAAGATATGCTTTAAGATATATTTATAATAGCCCTTTATTTAAATTCTTTTTAGGAGAGTTTTCTATGAAAAAACTACATTCATTTGTTTTTATTGTTTTTTTATTTCTTTCTAGTAATGCCTTTGCTGAAAACCTTCATGAGAAATATGATACTCTTCTAAAACAATATATATTTGATGGAATGGTTGACTATAAAAACCTCAAATGGAATAGAGCAGAACTTGATTCTTATTTGCAAGATATGGCAAAAGTGAATGAAGCCGAATTTAAAGCTTGGCCAAAAGAAGAGCGCTTGGCATATTTAATAAACCTTTATAATGCACAAACATTGAAGCTTATTATTGATAACTATCCTGTTGAATCAATAAAAGATTTAGGCACTTTATTCAAAACGCCATGGGAAAATGATTTTGTTCCGCTTTTTGGAAAATTAGTAAGTCTTGATGATATTGAACATGAAATTATTCGAAAAGAATATGATGAACCTCGCATTCATCTTGCGCTTGTTTGTGCCGCATTTTCCTGTCCACCACTACGTAATGAGGCCTATAAGGGCGATATTCTTTCAAAGCAACTAGATAGTCAAGGCTATGAATTTTTTAGCAGTCCGCAAGGTGTAAAAATTGATCATGATAAAAAGAAAGTCTATTTATCCTCTATTCTCAAGTGGTATAGTGAAGATTTTATTTCAGTAAGTGATTTTGCGCAAAAATATGCAAAAGAAAATTTTCAAGGCTATACTATTGATTGGATTAAGTATAATTGGAAATTGAATGAGAAAAGTAAATAATAATAGAAGCGCATAGAAAAAATTAGATATCCAAAAATAGGAAGACTAATTTTTTACTTTATGGTATAAAGCTAAAAAATATTTAATAGGTGTAATATGTACTTTAAGTATGGTGCTACAGAAGTGGAATATCTTTCAAAAAAAGATAAGAAACTTGCTGCTGCTATGAATGAAATTGGCCATATAGAGAGAAAACTTGATGAAGATTTATTTTCATCGGTAATACATCATATTATTGGGCAACAAATTTCTGTTGCCGCACTTGCAACTGTTTGGCAAAGAATGAAAGATCTTTTAGGTGAAGTTACAGCTGAAAGTATTTGCAAGGCAGAAATAGAAGCATTACAAAAATGTGGCATGACCTTTAGAAAAGTTGAATATATAAAAAATTTTTCCGAGAATATCCTAAAAAAAGAACTTATTCTTGAAGAGCTTAGTGAAAAAGACGATGAAGAAATAATAAAAATTCTCTCCTCCATAAAAGGCATTGGTGTTTGGACAGCAGAAATGATTATGACATTTTCTATGCAGCGGCCAAATATCCTAAGCTATGGCGACCTTGCAATTTTACGTGGTATGCGAATGCTGTATAGGCACAAAGAAATAACGCCACAACTTTTTGCAAAATATAAGAAAAGATATTCCCCCTACGCAACAACAGCAGCAATATATTTTTGGGCAATTGCAGGCGGAGCATTAGAATTATCAGACCCTAAACCTCTAAAGAAGACGAAAAAACAATGAATATAACAGACGATGAAAAATGGCAAGCTGTCAAAGATAATGATAAAAAGTTTGACAATACTTTTTTCTATGCTGTAAAGTCAACCCGCATTTTCTGCAAACCTTCATGCAGATCAAAATTGCCAAAAAGAGAAAATGTTCTTTATTTTGAGACTATTGAAAGTGCGCAAGAAGCAGGATATAGATCATGCAAACGTTGCAGAAGTGAACTGCTTGCCTATGAACCTAAGCGTATTATAGCAAAACAAGTAAAAGCTATTTTTGATAATCATTTTCGTGAAAGCAATATGGTGGCTGACGCACTTCAAGAACTTAATCTTTCACAAAGAAGAATAAACGATTTATTTAAAGCTGAATATGGCCTAAGCCCTAAAATATATATAGGAAATTTAAGGCTTGAAGAAGCAAAGCGCTTGCTTATTGAGACAGATGACGATATACTCAACATCGCCTATTGTGTTGGATTTAAAAGTTTATCAGTTTTTTATAGCTTCTTTAAAGAGCAAACGGGTATTACTCCTAAAAATTACCGAAAAGAGAATAAAAAATAATGGATTTAGCAGTTTATCAAACCAAGCTTGGAAAAATGTGCATCGGCTATGAAGGCGATTGCCTGAGGCTTTTAAAAAAAGCAGAAGAAACAGAAGAAAATTTTGGCAAAAAAACTGCATTCACTGATAAAGTATATTCTCAATTAGTTGAATATTTTGAAGGCAAAAGAAAAGTTTTCGATTTTAATTATGAAATGCATGGCACTGACTTTCAGAAAAAAGTTTGGAAAGCGCTTATTGAAATTCCTTATGGTGAAACTCGCTCATATAAAGATATTGCAATTTCAATAGGTAATGATAAAGCGAGCAGGGCAGTTGGCCTTGCAAATAATAAAAATCCTCTTATTGTTTTAGTGCCTTGCCATAGAGTAATTGGCAAGAACGGTAAGCTTGTCGGCTATGCTGGCGGGCTTGATATGAAAAGCTATTTACTTGAAATGGAGAGCGCTAATAAATGAGTAAAATTATAGTATTATTTGAAGTAAAGCCAACAAAAGAAGGCATGGGAAAATATCTGCAACTTGCGGCGATGCTTAAAGAATTGCTTGCAAATGCTGAAGGTTTTATACGCGCTGAAAGATTTTCAAGTTTGAACGAAGAAGGGAAACTTCTTTCGATGAATGTTTGGGAAAGTGAGGAAGCTCTTGCAAAATGGCGAAATAATTTAGAACATAGAATGAGCCAGCAAGAAGGTAAAAACAAACTTTTTGAAAGTTATACAATTACTGTTTGCAAGGCTCTGCGTGAATATACTCAAGATGAAAGAGAATTTGCGCCAGCTGATTCAAATAAATATTTCATGTGATTATAGATAGTTGAATGTTTTTGATTTTTGTTTTTTTAAAATAAGCTTTGACAAATGTTTAGATGTATGTAAGTGTGTTTGAATAAATAGCGAAAGCATGATGCTTTACTCCTTTTGGTAACTCTTCTGGGGTAAACATGAGATGGAACAGGGTGTAATTCCCGGCGTAACCGACACCGTAAGTGTGAGATTGTACCGAGATGGCAAATGCCATTGGAACGAAAGTTCGTCACTATAGAGAAATCTGTGGGAAGGTAGGCTACAATCGTAAGAAAAACTCTTTAGTTGTTTTTCTCTAGCACAAGCCGGGAGACTTAGTGTTTTTGTGTACTATATTTAATAGTAAATTATGTGTAAATACGGGCACATCAGTTTTTTATAAAATTGATGTGCTTTTTTGTTTAATTTGAATACTGCAATTTGCATTATATTGGAAAATAAGCAATATAAGTAAGTGCGAGGAAAAGTGTATGTTTGATTGCAGAGTAAAAGCGCTTTTATCTTTTACTTGGATACTGGGAATAATGCTTATAGAGCATATAAGTGTTTTACTTGGCATCATCATAGTTTTTTTAGCTTTTCTAAAGCTGTGTGAGAAAGTTTCATTTTCACACATTTATTCACGCATTTTGCATGTTCTTCCTTTTGTTTTGTTGATGCTTATCACACTTAGCATAAGTAATGGTTTTCCTTTGCAATTTGAATCAGTCTACTTTGCTTTTTTAGTGTGTACACGTGTAATTCTTGCTGTGCTTATTCTTTCAGCTATGCTTGGAAATGATGGCATAGAAGGATTTATTTCCTCTTTAGCAGCAATGAAATTACCTCCAAACTTTGTTTCCATTCTTTTTTTGACAACACGCTATGTCTATCTTTTTAAGGAAGATTTAGATAAACAAATGCGCACATTAAAGTCACGCATGTTTACAGCAAAAAAAACAAATTTCTTTGTTCTTGAAAGCATGGGCTATGTTTTAGGCGGAATGTTTATTAAAGCTTTTGACCGTTCTGAACATATCTATCGTGCTATGCAAGCTCGTTCTTACAGTGGGGCAGTTGCTCCTGTTGAATTGGGGAAAATTCAAGCCAAGGATATAGTTTTATTTGTTTTTTCATGCATGGTTTTATCCACTGCAATCTTTATAAATTATAGTATTCAAGGCTGGTAAATAATGAGTAACGCAACAATTGAAATCACAAATCTTTCCTATACGTACAAGGGCGGAACTCATGCACTAAAGGGTTTATCTTTAGATATTCCATTGAATAAAAAAACTGTGATAATGGGTTCAAACGGTTGTGGTAAAAGCACTTTATTGTATCATTTGAATGGTCTTTACCATGCGCAAAGTGGCACAATAAAAATCAATGAAAGAATTCTTACAAAAGCAGATGCCAATGATATGCGTAAGAAAATTGGTTTGTTATTTGATAATCCTGATAATCAAATTTTTTCGCCAACTGTGGAAACAGATGTGCGTTTTGGGCCAATCAATTTGAAGCTTGAGAAAAATGAAATTGATATACGTGTAAAAAAAGCAATGGAAGATGTTCGTATAAATCATTTAGCCGAACGTTCCCCTTTCTCTTTAAGCCTAGGGCAAAAAAAGAGATGCGCCATTGCTGGCATACTTGCAATGAAGCCTGAAATTATTTTGATGGACGAACCTTTTTCAGGGCTTGATCCATTAGCGCTTGAAGAATTTTTGCAAATTTTAGATAAATTACAGCAAGATAATGTTGCTCTCATTATGAGTACGCATGATGTTGACACGGCCTATGAATGGGGCGAAAACTTTATCATTATGAAAAATGGTGAAGTGCTGGCAGTGGGAACAAAAGAAATTTTATGTGATGAAAATTTAATGGCTGAAGCTGGTTTAGTTCTGCCTACGCTTGTAAAAGTGTTCTCAAAAAGCAAGGCTATGCCAAAATCAATTCTAGAAGCGAATGAATATATTCTTGCTTTAGAAAAACAAATCGAGCAAATCAAATTAATAAAATAGAGATAACTACTAATAGTAGTTTTTTATAGAAGGAGAATGATATGCATATTTCAGACGGTGTTTTAAGCATGCCAGTTGTGGCAGCAACTTCAATTGTTGCTGTTGGGCTTGTTGCTTATGGATTAAAAGGGCTAAAGGAAAAAGAAATTCCACGTATTGCTCTTATGGCAGCCACTTTTTTTACGGCATCACTTATTCATTTTAACGTGGGTGCTTCCTCCGTGCATTTACTTCTTTCAGGAATTACAGGTTTAATGCTTGGAAGAAGAACGCCTGTTGCAATAGCTGTTGCATTAATTCTTCAATTATTGATGTTTCAATTTGGTGGAATTTCAAGTTTAGGTGCTAATATTATAAGCGCCTCATTACCAGCCATGTTTGTTGCAGCACTTGTTCGCCCTTATATAGGAAAAAAAGCGAAAAACGATTTTATTTGCGGTGCTTTAGCTGGTGGTTTTGGAGTGTTAGGTACAATTCTTATTGTTGTATTCTTACTTATCGAAAGTAATTTACGTTTTGGCATGGGAGCATTTTCCACTTCAAACATCATCTTAGTTTCACACGTTCCTGTGATGATTATTGAAGCTGTTGTTACTGCATTCGCTATTCGTATGATTGCACGTATTCGCCCAGAAATGCTTGATTTTTTGCCTCATAACTATGAAGTTTCTTCAAGTTAGTGTGTAAATTATAATAAATCAAATAAAACAAGTTTAGGAGATGGATGATGTTAGGTTTTCAAGTTCAATTAGTTAAAAAAATTGCAAAGCACATAGCTTTATTTTTAGTTTTATCTTTTATGCTAAGCCTTTCTGCGTATGCGCATGGCGTAAAAACACAAATTGAAGAAGGTAGTACAGTTGTTTATTTTCTTTTTACTGATAACTCGCCTATGGTAGGCGCAAAAGTTATTGTGCAAGATAAAGATGGAAACACACTTGCTGAAGCAACAACAAATGAAAAAGGTGGCTATGATTTTAGCGCCTATAAAGCGAATGTTGCAAAAATCATTGCAAATGATGGTGGCGGGCATTTAGCAAGCTATACAATCAATAAAAATGCTGAAAGTGGCACAAATCCATACGAAGGCACACACGCACATGCAACAAAAGATTCAACAATTCTTGAATTTTTATCCGCTGATGATAAGCCAATACCGCTTGCACATCTTCATATCTATAATAAAGAGGGCGTAGAAATTGCTGAAGCATCAACAGATGATAAAGGTATGTATGACTATGCTGAACATGTTGCAAATATTGGTTCAATTGGAATTTTAGCAGAAGGCAAAGAAATTTATGTGCATATGATTAAT
>CAYJIN010000092.1:0-8514 GCA_964370245.1 uncultured Desulfovibrionaceae bacterium | reverse complement strand
TAAAGCGAGAGGATTAGCTAGTTGTCGCATTTTATGTGAAAAATGCTCATTCGCTAAAGCCTTTGTTCACTGCGTTCTCATTGCTTTCGCATTTAAATACGAAAATGCTCAAATTTCCGCTTGCAATCTTGGTCAAAATGTGATTTTTTATTTTTTTATTTTTTAACCTAAAGAGGGGTCTAATGGAAGCATTTTCATCTTCAATTTTTCCACCGGAATTTTTACCGGGTTTTTCGCCTTTACCTGTAATTGATCTAACAACCTTACCAGCACGCTTTACGCCACGTTCAGCAACAATTCAAGACGTTCACGGCATGTCAACACTTATCAACGAATATGCCTCAGAAGGTGTTATGCTAGCACGTGGACCGCAATATCTCTATAAAGGTATTCGCGAATATTCTGTTATTTCAATGACATCAAAAGAGAAGTTCATAGGACCACTTGGTGAAAGTTCTGATATTATTCTCGCTGTTGGCAGTCTTCACGTGTTATGGGAAGATTTAGCTGAAGTTCGATCAGTTGCGGTGCATCCACAATTGAAACGACAAGGTCTTGGTAGAATAATGATTGAACATTTGAAGAAAGAAGCAAAATCCATTGGAATGAAAAGATTATTCACTTTCACACTTCGCCCTGATTTCTTTGCTTCAATGGGCTTTAGAGAAGTTCCACGTGAAAAACTTCCTCCTGTTGTGTGGGCTGAATGTTCAAACTGCCCTAAATTCTATAAATGCGATGAAGTTGGCATGATTATGAATTTAGACTAAGCATACTTGCTTAAATTAATATATAAAGGCTTGATTACTTTTAGGTAAACAAGCCTTTTTTCTTAGCATTTAGATTATATTTCGATGCTGTTTTCTTTGAGCTGAATTTTATTTCTTCTTTTTATTTTGTCTTGCTTGCCATGGGCAGAAAATTCTTTCTAAAAGATTACAAAACTCATAAAGGCAAATTCCTAACATACTCATAGCTATAATTCCGCTAAACATAATAAGCGTGTCATTCCTACCAAAAGCATCCATAATATAAAAGCCAAAACCTGAACGATTAGCGAAGGATTCCACCATAAAAAGAACAGCAACTGATGTGGCAGAAGCAACTTTCAATGACATAATAGCACTTGGAAGAGCTGCTGGAATTAATAAATGAACTAGTTTTTCAGTTCTATAATGATTTTCACGATAATTTTTTGCTGAAAAATCAGCATTATTCTTATTTTGCGGTAAAGGAAGAAGGCTTTTGAATGAATCGATAAATTTTTGATCAAGTTTGAGGATTGATTCACGTGTTACAATAAGAATTTGATAGCCAATTGTAAGCGCAATAAGAAGAATACGGGAAAGATCACCCATTCCAAAAAGCATAAGAAAAATAGGAAGAAAGATAATTTTAGGAATAGGGTAGGTAAGAAAAACTATAGGCGAAACAAAAGCATCAAAACGTTTTTTATAGCCCATATAAATTCCAAGTGGAAAAGCAATCATAAAAGCAATGAAAAGTGCTGAAAACACACGCCTAAAGCTTGCAAAAGCATGTTCCCAAAATATTGCAGTTTGAACTAAATCAAAGAAATAAATGATAACTGAAAAAGGGTCTGGAATAATATAATCTTCAAAAAAAAGCGAAAGAATATACCAAAATAAAATAATAATAAAAATTGCCCACATATATTGAATAAGGGGAGATTTTTTTAAAATTTCTGCAAAATTATTTGTTTGCTTTGTATTCATAATTCACTCTAATAAACGTGTGCAAGTTTGTGTGAAAGTTCAGTATAAAGGCTAGGATATTCAGAAGTTTTTTGTGCATCTTCAAGGCCAAAACATGGGTTTTCTAAAATAGATGTTTGCGAACTTGCCTGATTGCGCACTTTTTCCATAACCATAATATTTTTACCAAGATAAATTGCTTCAGCAACGCTGTGCGTCACAAGAATAAAGGTGAAATGATATTTTTGCCAAAGTTGCAGAATAAGTTTTTGCAAAATTTCTCTTGTAATAGCATCAACACTTGACATAGGCTCATCAAGAAGCAAAATTTCAGGCGAACTTATAAGCGATCTTCCAAGTGCAAGTCTTTGCCTTTGGCCACCAGAAAGTTCAAATGGATATTTCTTATTAATTCCTTGCAAACCAAGCTCTAAGAGCATGTTTTCAATCAATTCTTTTTGTGTGGCTTTAGGAAATTTATATAAAATAAGGGGGAGTGCAAGATTTTCTTCAGCTGTTTTCCATGCAAAAAGCCCATAATCTTGCATTACATAAGAAATGCGAGGGTTTCTTGAGTGTTTTGAAAAAAAACTTTGCGAAGATTGTTCTTGTTTTGCTTGATTTGATGAATGAGCTTGCGGGCTTAGAAATAAAACTTTTCCAGTTTCAGGATTGTCAGGGCTGTCAAGACCAGAAAGAAGATATAAAAGTGTGCTTTTTCCACAGCCCGATGGCCCAATAATAGAAAGACTTTCGCCTGCATTCACAGAGAAAGATAAATCTTTGATAACTTCTTGTTCCTCATAGCTTTTTTTAATATGAGAAACAAGAAGCTTTGCTTTTTCTTGATTAAAATGCATATTTATCAATATCTTATTTGATTATTTTTCTTGCCAAACAAAATTTTCATACACAGGGGCAGTTGTAATAATACCTTTATTTTGCATCCAGTCAACTCGTTGCTGAATTTCTTCTTTTGTTGGAAGATAGAGTGGAAGTCTAGTTGTATCAAATTGTAATAATTGATATTTATCTTGAATTTTTGGTGAAAGTAAACCATTTTTAACCATCATTTCAATATACATGTCTTTATTTTCAGGCATATTGATGCGCTTTGCTGCATCTAGAAGTGCTGCCCTAAATTTTTTCACTGTTTCATCATCAATTTCACTTCTTAATGCAATAACAGCAAGCGGTTGTGTGAGGTTTTTATCATCAAGCACAACTTTTGCCCCTTGTGCTTCAACTGTTGTTACAAGTGGTTCTGGTAAAAGAGCTAAATCAACTTCACCTAGCATAAGAAGCTGTAAACGCAAAGGAATTGCACGAATATCTTCCACTTGAAAATAGCCTTTACCAAGACTGTTTGCCATTTCAAATTGAGTGAGAAGGTAATCAACAATAGTATCGCCACCAATTGCAACTTTTTTACCTTTGAGGTTTTCAAGTGAAACATCATCTAATTTTGGTGAAGCAACAATTCCGAAATGTCTTTGATTTGTATTGCTATATGAAGTAGTTGCAATTACTTGTTGCGGAGCACCACTTTCATTTTGTAAAATAACGCCGATAACATCGCCAAAATGTCCGTCTAATGATTTTGCACGCATAGCAGCGCCAACTTCAACTGCACTTTGAAAAGGAATAACTTCAACATCAAGGCCGTGTTTATTAAAAAGTTTTTCATTTTCAGCAACATAAAGCAATAATGAATCAGCAGCAGGAAGAGTGCCTATTTGTAATTCAGTAAGCGTATTTTCTTGAGCATTTGCAAAATTTACTTGTGTTGAAAGAAAAAGTGAGAAAATAAACACGCTGCTTTGTTTGAGAAGTTTTTTCATGGTATAATCCTTTTAATGAAAAATAATTTTATAAGTAATTATATAAAATAAACAAGATTTTTTTATCGTAGAAGAAGTTTAAAGTAAAGAAAGAAATTTGGCTTAAAAAGTATTGATTTTTTCAGAATAGTGTTTAAGTTTTCCCTAGAGTGAGTTTTTAGTTTTCTTTCTCAGTTGATTTTTAATTAAAAAATAAAAGTATTGATTTCCTACTAATGTTTATAAAAAAAAATCCGATAATTCTAATGTGACAAGTCTATTTTTCTTTAAATGAGTTTATAGGCATAATAAATTATATGCAGATGTTTATGGATTAAAACTTTTTACACTATATTTAGGAGCTTTTTATGAAATTGACCTTACTTAAAAGGATGATAGTTTATATCCTTTTACCAGCAATTGTAGGGCTAGTATCTCTAGCTTTTATGGCTGGATATGTAGCAAAAATCGAGTTTACTGCCTCAAATGATAGACAGTTAGAGGAGTTGGCGCGTGTTCAAGCAAATGAGCTTGATAACATTCTGGTTTATATTTCAGAAATTTTAGAATCATCTGCTACTAATCAAAGTTTTGTAGACTTAGTAAATGATGCTAAAAGTTCGTATGATAATATTCCAACTGCAATGGCTAAAGATAAAGCAGAAGCTGCTTTAAAAAAATTATCTGATAGTTATCGCGATTTAACAGCTGCTTATATTACGGGCACTGACGGAATTCTTCTTGCGCACTCTGCTTCAATTCTTATTGGCGCTGATACTTCAACTTATCCTTCAACAAAAGACGCCCTTAGCAATCAACAAGGTTTTGAATCACGCATTGGCAGAACAACAAACACCTTTAGTGCCTATATGACTGTACCAATTAAAGAAAATAATACTGTTATTGGTGTTTTGGGCTTTATTATTGACTATAGTGCACTTCAAAGACATACAACTGAGGCACTCTCGCTTACTGATAGTATGCGAGCTTATGTGTATGATTCTGATTTTACAATATTAATGGATAATATTGTAGATTTTGTTTCAACAAGTGACGCTGATTATGACTTTACTAAAGCGTATATTGGTAAAGACAAAGGTGTAAATAAATTTACTTTTGACGGCGTTGAATCATACGCACACTTTGCTCGTGTTGAAAGCATGGATTGGATTGTTGTAATTGATACACCGGTTGCTGAGCTAGATGCGCCAGTAAATGATCTTATAAAAGATATTTTACTTTTTGCGGCTGCAATTGTTGGTATTGTAAGTGTTGTTATTTTCTTTGTTGCTAAAAATATTGCTGATGTAATGCGTGAAGGCGCTTCTGTTGCAGCCTTTGTTGCAGCTGGTAATATGGAAATTGAACCGCAACTTGCAGCAAAAATGGCTAAAACTATAGAAAGAGGCGATGAAATTGCTGACCTTGCCATAAATATGGGTATAATGATTGATAACATTGGTAAAATGTTTAAAGAATCACAAGAAGCAACTGCAAGCGCAAATAAAGCATTAGCAGAAGCTGAAATTGCTCAACAAGAAGCAAAAGAAGCAGCAGAAAGAGCATCACAAGCAAGACGTGAAGGACTTTTAGAAGCAGGTAGAGAGCTTGAAGGTGTTGTACACGTGGTTGCTTCAGCTTCCGAGCAATTGTCTGCACAAATTGAAACAACTTCACGAAGTGTTGCCGATCAAGCAAATAGACTTAACGAAGCTGCTGGTGCAATGGAACAAATGAATGAAACTATTGTTGATGTTGCTAGAAATGCAGTTTCAAGCGCAGAAACATCTGATATTACTAAAGAAAAAGCTGTAAAAGGCGTTGAAATTACACAAAAATGTAAAGATACTATGAACCAAGTTCGTGAAGAGTCGCTTGCATTGCGTGAAAATATGGCAACTTTGGCTGATCATGCTCAATCAATCAACACTGTTATGGGCGTTATTACTGATATTGCTGATCAAACAAACCTTCTTGCACTCAATGCTGCTATTGAAGCGGCACGTGCTGGTGAAGCAGGGCGTGGGTTCGCAGTTGTTGCTGATGAAGTAAGAAAACTTGCTGAAAAAACAATAACTTCAACATCAGATGTTGCGCAAGCTATTTCAGCTATTCAACACAGTACTGAAGAAAACGTAAAACAAGTTGATGTTGCAGTAAAAGTTATTGAAGAAGCAACTGATCTTGCTAACCTTAGCGGTGAAGCTTTACAAGATATTCTTGAAATGGCAGAACAAAGTGCTGGTGGCATTCGTAGCATTGCTACTGCTTCAGAAGAACAATCTGCAACTGTTGAAGAAATGAATACATCTATTGAACGTATTAATAGCATTGCGCATGAAACGAAAAATGCAATGGGTGAAGCATCTCAAGCTGTTGTTTCACTTTCAAATCAAGCACAAGAGCTTACTGCGATTGTTGAAAACTTGAAAAACAATTAAGCTTTGATATTGTAGAAGATTAAATTTCTAATTAGCTCATAAAATAAAAGCTCAATAGCATTCGTACTATTGAGCTTTTTCTTTTAAATGAAATATAAAATGCTGTTTGAAAATAGCTACAAGCTAAAATTATATGTGCTATTATAAAACAATATATTATGATGCTTCATGAAACGAGTGGCCATCATCGCTATCTTGATTTGAGTCATCTGCTTTAGGTTCAGCATTTTTTTTAGGTTTTAGAATATTGTTTAGCATAAGATGAGCTATAAATGCACTCGTGAATGGAATATGTAAACCGTATTCAGGTTGCATTGGTGATATTAAATAATTTACATCGTTTGTTATTGCTGCGGCAATCATACTGAAAAAAGCTGTTTGTAGGGTTGTAAAAATAAATCCAACTAAATGCCATTTTCCAACCTTTGCTTTTGTAAATAAAAACAAAAAGAAAACAATAGGGTAAATAATAATAGTTGAACCAAGAGAAAGTGAGCAGCCAAAAAGAAACTGTGGCATAAGTGTTTGGAATAAACCAAATACAACTAAAAGCACAGTAGTAAAAAGAAGCTCAACGCCAAGAACAAAAGCCAAAGGTTTAATTACTTTCATATTTTCTCCAAAACCTAAAGTGTTACATTGTCATACTTTTGCAATGATTCAACTTTCTTTTTGGATAAAAAGCTGTAGCAATAGTAATAAATGTAAAAAAAAGCAGCAAATGCCATTTAACTTAATAAAATTATGCTTTAGAATACAAAGTAATTTTTTTTTCGTCAAGAAATTTTTCAAATAGAGTTTATATACTTATCTATAATTTGTGCTGTTTAAAAAATAAATTCTATGATTTAATAAATAATTTTATTTTTTTGATTTATCTTTAACTTATTGTATTGTTAGAGTAAGTTGATTGTAGTTTGATTTTTATAAAAATAAATAACTGATAATAATTCTTGACAAGATAGATTTAAGGAGTTACATAAAATCAACTGAATGGTATTTCTTGTTTTCTAAGTTTTACAATAAAGGTCATTAAATGAAGTTTTCACGTGTATTATTAGTATGTATGATTTTCTTCGCTTGCTTTGCAACGTTTAGAAACTATGTTTCTTTGCAAGAAGAAGAGGCTATGCGTGTTGACCTTGTAGGAAAACTTTATTCAGAGCGCATAATCAATGCAAGCAATGAAATTATCCAATTACTTGATGTTTTAGAAAAAATAGTTTTACAATATTCTGGTGACATTCCACCAGAAAGTCATCCTCGTCTAAGTGAGCTTGTCTACACTGAAGATGAAATTTCTGCTATTAGTTTTGTTCCAAAAGGGATAATCACTTATATTTATCCTGCTGAGCCGCATAAAGAGATGCTAGGCATAAACATTTTTAAAGATGAATCATCAAAACTTGCTGCCATAGAATCTTATCAAAATGATGTAATAACATTTTCAGGCCCATATCAAATTAAAAACTATGAACCAGCATTGGTTGTAAGAAATCCAGTATATTTTCAAAAAGATGAAAGGAAAATTTTCTGGGGCTTTGTTTCAATTGCAGTAAAGCCTATAAAAGCAATTGTTGAAAAAGCAAATTTAGATATGCTTACTGCTTTAGGTTATGAGTATAAAATTCAATCTGATTATCGTGGTGAAAGCATTAACCTTGCAATTTCAGAAGATTTTGACAACAATGAAAATGCTCAAATAAGCTACTTTACTGTTGGTGAAACCAGATGGTCTATTTCTATTTATAATCCTGATCAAAAGTTTGAACTTTATATGCAGGCAATGTATATCTTTGCATTTTATCTTATGTTTATTTCACTTATTTGTTATGGAATTGCAAACCTTGAAGATAGAAATGTAAAAATATATAAACAATCAATAACTGATCCGCTTACTTTGTTGAATAACCGAAAAGGTTTAGAAGTGTATATGAAAAGGCATGCTCAGCTTGAGTGTGGCCTCACAGTGTTTTATTTAGATTTAGATAAATTTAAACCGCTGAATGATATTTATGGGCATGACATGGGCGATCAAGTTCTTTTTGCCTTCTCACAAAGACTTTTGCATAATTTCCCTAAAAATACTTTTATAGCACGTATTGGTGGCGATGAATTCTTGCTTATTGTTCCTGAAAGTTTACCTGACACAGTCTGCCATGAAATGAAAAGAC
Organism: uncultured Desulfovibrionaceae bacterium; assembly: GCA_964370245.1. Taxonomy (GTDB): domain Bacteria; phylum Desulfobacterota; class Desulfovibrionia; order Desulfovibrionales; family Desulfovibrionaceae; genus CAYJAZ01. The sequence continues at coordinate 364 of CAYJIN010000092.1, read as the reverse complement.
GTATAATTGAAATTGCTGAGAGAAAATTTAATATAAGTGGTATTGATTTGAATATTTCAGTGAGCGTTGGCTTTGCAAGAAGTCCTTATGATGCTAAAACCTTTGAAGGCGTTATCAGCCATGCTGATGATGAAATGCGCAAATATAAAGAATTACACCACAAAGGGCGCTAAATTCATTTTACAACTTAAATAATAAAAGCCTTTCTTTTGCTTGAACAAGATATTTGCTCAATACAAAAGAAAGGCTTTTTTGCTATTTTGAATTTTCAACCATCTTTATAAAATATTCATGCACGAAAGTATTTTCAGTTACTTCTGGATGGAAAGCTGTTACAAGTTGATTTTTTTGCCTTGCCGCAACT
>CAYJIN010000091.1:0-8514 GCA_964370245.1 uncultured Desulfovibrionaceae bacterium | reverse complement strand
GGCTTTAGCAAACGAATCTAATAGTTTTTGTTGATGAGATTTGTGCTCATTGTTCAAAATCAGCTAAGCCAAAGAAATAAGATTAATTAAGGTTATTATGTTAAGAAAAATACTTTCATTCCCAGACCCATATCTATCAAGGGTGGCAGATCCTGTTACTGAAATCAACGATGATGTTAAACGTGTAGCAACTGATATGTTTGACACACTCAACCATGTGGGTGGTGTTGGCATTGCAGCAACTCAAATTGGTGAACCATACCGCATGGTTATCATTGATAGAAGTTTGGCGAATCCAGAAGCTGAAGAACAAGATTTCGCTCTTGTAATCAATCCAGAACTAACAATTCTTGACCCAAAAAAACATAAAGAAAACGAAGGTTGCCTTTCTGTTTTAGGGCTCAGAAGTGAAGTTGCACGCCCTTGCCACGTAAAAGTGAATGGCATTGATTTAGAGGGTAATCCAATTGAAATTGAAGGTAAAGAATATCTTTCTGCTTGTATTCAACATGAATGCGACCATTTAGAAGGAAAAACTTTTATCACTCATTTATCACATTTGAAACGTTCACTTTACTTGAAAAAAATCAAGGCATAAATTTTATGCAATGATATAAAATTATAGGGAGGCTACTTTTTAGTAACCTCCCTTTTTTATAACAGAAAATAAGTTTTCTTTCTAATTTAGAATTATTCAGAAACTCTTTTGTTTGAAGATTTATTTCTTCTTGAGTGCAAGCTCTTTTGCAATTTCTTCTTTGTAAAGATAGTTGATAACATCCCTCGTAACAGGGCCAGCCGCAGAAGAACCACCGCCACCGTGTTCAATCATTGTGATGATTACAAAATCCTTACCATTATATTGTGTAAATGAAGCAATCCAACCGTGATCGCGCTGAAGATAAGCAATTTCATCAGCTTTTAAGCGGCGATTACCATCCATTTTAAGTTTTACAACTTGTGCGGTTCCCGTTTTACCACCAATAAGAATTCCATCATTACCGCGTGTGATAATATTTGCCGTTCCGTCAACAGCAGTTTCTATCATATAATTACGAACAATTTCACGTATTTCTTCAGTTGAAGGAGTTTCTTGACGTAGTTCGGCTTTTGTATCAAGTAAAACTTGTGGTTTTAGAACCTTACCACCATTTAGTAAACTAGAAACATAGACAGCCATTTGAAGAGGAGTTACAAGAGTTTGGCCTTGCCCAATTGATACGTTAAGCGTTTCACCACCCTGCCAACTTTCATTGTAGCGTTCTCTTTTCCATGCTTTTGTAGGAACTAGACCTGATTTTTCGTTTGGAATATCTATACCAGTTTGTTGTCCAAAGCCATTTGCAAGTGCATATTCAGAAATTTTATCAATTCCAAGCTCTGCACCTTTTTCATAGAAATATACATCACAAGAATCTGTAACGGCTTTTTCTAGGTCAACCCAACCATGACCACCTTGGCGCCAACAGCCAAATCTATTATTTCCATAATTAAGAAAACCTGGGCAATACACAGTCTCTTCAGGGTCAACATTTTCATCTAACAAAAGTTCTGCCATAAGCAATTTCCATACAGAACCTGGAGGATACATGCTTTGAATTGTTCTATTTTGCAGAGGTGAAAAAATATTTGTGCTTACTTCATTCCACTCATCATGACTAAGCCCCCCAACAAACATATTGTTATCATAGCTTGGTAAAGTTACCATTGCATGCAAGTGCCCTGTGTAAGGATCCATCACAACAACAGAACCTTGCTGATTGCCCATAATTCTAATGATTTCATTTTGTAAATCAGCATCAAAAGCAAGCACAAGATTTTCGCCAGAATGTGGTTCTTTTTGCAGTTCTTTTGCTAAAACTTTTCCTGATACATCTCTTTGATTTTTATATTCGCCCTTAATGCCACGCAAGCTTTCTTCAAAAACATATTCAAGCCCTTGTCTGCCAACATCATCACCAACATCAAGTGCTTCAACTTCATCTAAATCTTTTTGAGTTGCTTCTTGAACATAACCTAATATATGCGCAAATGGCGCGCCTTCGGGATAAAATCTTTGCGCATTTGTTTGAATGCTTATTCCAGGTAAGAAAGAAGAATAACTTTGAATAGTTGCAACTTGTTCATAATTGATATTTTCAAGAAGTAAAGTAGGTTCGTAAGGAGTTCTTTTTTGACGAGAGAGGTTGAAATTCTTTTGCAAAATTTCTTTATCAAGTCCTAGAATACTAGACAAAAACGAAACAACTTTTTCAATATCTGGGCAATCTTCACGAATAATTGTTAAATCAAAAGCAACGTTATCAATTGCGAGTTTTTCTTGGTTTCTATCTACAATCATTCCACGCATAGCAAATATTTTTTCTGTTCTTGTTCTATTTGCTTCAGCACGCGAGGCAAATTCTTCACCACGCAAAATTTGCAAATACCAAAATCTAGAGCAAAGAATAATAAAAAGAAGAACTATAAGTCCTTGCAATAGCCACAAACCAGTTTTAGGTGGATGGTATGATTGTTCTCTTTCTATTTTCACAATGACTATCCAATTAAATAATATTTAATTCTTGTTTCTTAGGGCGCAATAAAGTAATTACCCACCAGATAACAGGTGTTACTAATGCTTGAATAACACTTCTATCCATTAAATCTTGTGCAACATATTCAATGCCTTGTAAGCGAGCGAAAAGCATATAGATGAATATTTGAAAGAGTGAAAGTGCTGAAGCAAACAAAAACATAAATAAGAAGTTTTCAACTTCGAACAACCACTTACTGATAACAATTAGAAGAAATGCACTCATATACCACATAAGCGTACTACCAAAGGCAAAACTTGAAAAACTTTCTTGAATAAGAAAAAGAATAGGCGCTATAGTAAGCAGTTGTTTTAGATCTTCTTCTTGTAATAAGATAATAAAACCAATAATAAGAATATCAAGACCAGGAAAATTTTTCTGCATAAATATTGCAAAAATAATATACAAAATCCACCAAAGAAAATTTATAAAATTCATTTCTTCTTCCTATTCTGCTGTAATGACAGACGGTTGAGATGAAGTTTGAATATCTTGAACTCCTAAAATTCCTTGTTCGCCTTGATTCGCTTGTTCCGCCTCTAACTCTTCTAAAATTTTACGAGGATTTTTTGAAAGCACTTCATTTTGTTGTACTGATTGCCAACCAATTGGAGGTGTGAGAATAATTAAATCTTCAAGAACAGAAAAATCGGCTAATGGTTCAGCATAAAAAACTTTAAAAGCGTTCAACATAATAGGCTGACTACCTGTTATTCGTGCAACAGGAAGACCTTTAGGAAAAGCATCATCTATTCCAGAAGTGTAAAGAATTTCACCCGGTAAAATTGTAGCATCTTGATTGATAAAGTGCAGTTCCATTGGTTTTCCTGTGCCAGTTCCACTAAGAACACCATGAATGCGCCCCACAGATGTATACACAGCAATTTTACTGCCAAAATCTTCCACAAGTAAAGCCATGCTTGTTGTTGGGCTTGCCTTATAAATTCTTCCAACGAGAAAACGGTTTGTTGTGATTGGTCTTCCAACTATTGCACCACTCAAGTAACCTTTATCAAGAACAATAGTTTCTAAAGAGGAAAATGCACCAAGCTTACCAGAAAGCACACGAGTAACAACTTTACCCCATTCTTCGGGCGCTTCCATTGCGAAAAATTCACGAAGACGCTCAAGCTCTTGCATTTCTTCAACCATTGTATCTAACTGGCGTTGAAGAGCAGCAACCTCTTCTTTTAATAGTTCGCTTTCTTCACGAGCGTCAACTAAATCAAAATAATTAAACCATAAAGAATGCAGACTTGTCGTTAGCTTATCTGCAATTTTTAATACTCCACCTGTTGCTTCAAGGCCTGTGTGTGTGGCGGTTTCATCTAAAACATGTGTTCTGATGTTCCACGTATACAAACCTAGAAAAGTCAAGAAAATAAGTATAATGATTAGAATTATTCGTCGTGTATTCACTTGTTTTTATAGTCTTTTTTTATAGTTATTAGAATATTAAAGGTGCAAAAAGGTTATAACCCTCTTGCACCATATTTCAACAAAAATAGAATTTGCTACGAGAAATTAGAATTACTCTACGCAAACATCATGTAAAATATCAATATTATCAAGTGCTAAGCCAGTTCCTAAAACAACAGTTGAAAGAGGGTCATCAACAACAGTAATAGGAAGTGAAGTTTCTTCACGTAGAAGTTGGTCAAGGCCTTTTAATAATGCGCCACCACCAGTAAGAACAATACCTCTATCAACAATATCAGCAGCTAATTCAGGTGGAGTTTGCTCTAAAGCAATACGCACTGTTTGAACGATAGCATCAACTTGCTCTGAAATTGCTTTACGGATTTCTTCAGAAGTGATGAGAATATTTTTCGGAATACCTGAAACAAGATCACGCCCTTTTACTTCAATTTGTTGTTCTTGTTCAAGTGGATACGCTGATGCAATCTTGATTTTAATTTCTTCAGCTGATGATTCACCGATAAGCATATTATATTTGCGCTTTACGTGTGTCATAATGCTTTCATCCATTTTATCGCCACCAACACGAACGGAACGTGCATAAACGATACCTGAAAGTGAAATAACCGCAACTTCAGTTGTACCACCACCGATATCAACAATCATGTTTGAAACAGGTTCTTGAATTGGAAGATTTGCACCAATTGCTGCTGCCATTGGTTCTTCAATAAGATACACTTCACGTGCGCCAGCACTTTCAGCAGATTCTTTAACCGCACGTTTTTCAACTTGTGTAATACCTGTTGGCACACAAACCATAATACGAGGACGAACAAGACGGCGAGAATTATGCACTTTTGAAATAAAATATCTAAGCATTGCTTCAGTAACTTCAAAATCTGCAATAACACCATCTTTCATAGGGCGAATTGCCTGAATATTACCAGGTGTTTTACCAAGCATTTTTTTAGCATCAGCACCAACAGCAAGCACTTGGCTTACACCACGAGCATTTGTTTTAACTGCAACTACTGAAGGTTCACGCAATACAATGCCTTTACCTTTTACATACACGCAGATATTTGCTGTGCCTAAGTCAATCGCTAAATCGCTTGAAAATACACCGAGAAGCTTATCAATAAGTCTTGCCATTTATATTATCCTTATCTTGAATTATAGTGTTAAGTAGTTTTTATTATCAATTATCAATGCCATTGTTGGAAAATTTTTTACAGACGTGATTTAAAATCTTCGTATGTAAATTTTTTATCAACAGTCACTTTACCGTCTTCATATCGAGCAATATCTGGTAAAGCTAGGCCATTGAAAGTGTTTGTTTTTACCATTGAATAAATAGCCATATCTTTAAAAACTATTTTTGAGCCAGCTTTTAGTTCTTCACCAAAGGTATAAATACCGATAGTGTCACCTGCTAAACAGGATTTGCCAGCCAGCCTATAAGTTTTTTCAGTAATTGGCATTAAATCTTTATGAATTTCAGCACCGAAAACTGATGGAGTGTAAGGCATTTCAAGCACATCCGGCATATGGCATGCCGCAGAGCAATCTAAAATTGCAGTTTGAATATCTGCCTCAACAATATCAAGCACACTTGCAACAAGATAGCCAGCATTTAATGCTACAGCTTCACCTGGTTCAAGGTATACCTGCACATCATAAGTTTTTTGCACTCTTTCAATGCATTCACAAAGAAGATCAATATCATAATCAGAGCGGGTAATATGATGCCCACCGCCAAAATTTATCCATTTCATTTTATGCATATATTCGCCAAAAACAAGCTCTACAGTTTCTAAAGTGCGTGCAAGCGCGTCAGAATTATGTTCGCATAATGTATGAAAATGAATGCCGGAAATATGTTCTAACATCTCAGGATTGAAATTCTTTTTACGAATACCTAAGCGTGAAGTTTCTGAACATGGGTCATAAATTGCATGATCACCTTCTGAGTGTTCAGGGTTAATTCTAAGCCCCATTTCAATATTTTTATCATTTGCTTTATTATACTCTAAAATAACAGGCATAAATTTTTCAAGCTGATAAAATGAATTGAAAACAATATGATCGCAATACAAAAGAAGCTCGTTAATATCTTCTTCTGAATAAGCAGCGGCAAAAGCGTGCACTTCGCCTTTAAAATCTTCTCTAGCAAGTTTTGCTTCATAAGGAGAAGAGGCACAACAGCCATAAAGACCAAAATCTTTATTTTCAGCTAAATTGCGAGAAATTTTTGAAAATGTGGAATACTGCGAAAAAGCTTTGAGCGCTAATAAAATTTTAGCATTTGTTCTTTCTTGGATAGAATTAAGCACAGCAACATTTGCGCTTATTTTTTCAAGGTCAGTAACAAAGACAGGTGTTTCTAGCGCATTAAATGCTGATGGATATATCATTCTTTTTTTCCTAGTATTTTTGAAGCTTTTTTAACATAAAGTTATTGAAAAATCAAGCCTAGTAGGCGTAAAGATTTTTTTACACGATTATCAGTTTTTATTTTTTTCTTTTATTTTCAATAGCTTCTTTGTTTCTTACTTAAAAGAATTATTAGATACTTAAAAATAAAAATCCCCTTTACAATATAAAACTATCATAAAAGGGATTTAAATTTCTAAAAAAACAAAAATTATTTTGTAATTTCACTTATTTTAGATGCTGCAATGCTTGCTACATCTTTGAGAGTTGCACTAAGTAATTCTTCAACTGCGCTCGCTGTTGGAAGGCTTGTGCTTTCTTGTGATGAATTTAAAGTTTCATTGAAAATAACAACTCCACCACGAATAACTTTGAAAGCTATGCGCACGCTTGTAGAATATTTAGCGATATTTTCTTCTTTAATCCAAACATCTTGCACTTCACCAGTAACAATATATTTAGGGCTTGCTGAAGTTGCTTGACTCATATTACTTGCATAAGAAACTTGTGGGCCTGTGAGCGAAAGTTCATCAGCAACAGCACGTGAAACCCACTCAGGCACAGAAGAAGTTGGCGAATAGAAAGTTCCATCTTTTTTCTGGCCAATGTTTTGCGAAGCACGAGAATCTTCAAAAAGAACCACACTTACATTAGCCGCATTAGGCGCAGGAATAAAGCTTGATTGAGCTCTTGTATAATCTAAGTTTACCATTGAGGATGGCAAACAAGCTTGTAAAAGTAGCATTGAAAAGAGTAGCATACAAAGTAAAGGTAATCTACGTAACATATTTTCCTCCATAAGAATTATTTTTTATAGATAGAGCATTTCTACAAAAAAAACAAGCATTTTTTACCTTATAGAGCGATTTAAGCTCATTTTGATTTCACAAATAAAAAACTAGAAAAACAAAAATCACTATGTTATATTTTTGAATGTAAAGGAGAGTGTATGTATTTTCCCATTTCTGGCATTGAAGTAGCATGGTATTTACCATTTTTTGCAGCTATGTTTATTTCGTTTTTCACCTCAATGAGTGGCATTTCTGGTGCTTTTCTTATTTTGCCTTTTCAAATGGAATTTTTGGGCTACACTGCTCCGTCTGTTAGTGCAACAAATCAATTCTATAATCTAATTGCCATCCCTTCAGGAATATTACGCTATAAAAAAGAAAACCGCTTACTTTTATCACTTGCAAAAACGCTTACTTATGGTGCAATTCCTGGTGTTATACTTGGGGTTATTACTCGTTCATTTTTTGTCACTGATCCTAAAATTTTTAAATTATATGCTGCTTTTGTGCTTCTCTATCTTGCTTGTAAAATGGGAAAAGATTTTTTTAGGAAAGATTTATCAAAAAAAGCTCCATCTAAGCCAAATTCATTAGAAATCATTGAAGATAATAAAAACTTTTGCACTTTTACTTTTGACAGCTCAGAATATACTTTCAAAAAGTCTTCGCTCTTTCTCCTTTCATTTATTATTGCCTATGTTGGCGGAATTTATGGAATAGGCGGTGGTGCCATTGTTGCACCTTTCCTTTTTTCTTATTTTAGACTTCCTGTATATATCACCTCAGGAGCTACACTTTTTTGTACTTTCTTTTCTTCTTGTCTTGGTGTATTGCTTTTTTACTTGCTGGCATTTCTTTTTCCTGAAAAAGCTCTAGAACCCGATTATATGCTCGGTGCACTTTTTGGTTTTGGTGGTTTTGTGGGAATGAGCCTTGGCGCACGTGCACAAAAATATTTTTCAGTAAAGTGGATAACACTCAGTATTATTTGCATTCTTTTAATAACAGCAATTATTTGGATTAAACCGATTTTATTTAATTAGTGAGAATATAATGACAACAAACCTCCCTCCACGCCTTATGGCAATTCACGACATTTCAGGCTTTGGCAGAACTTCTCTAACTGTTGTTATGCCATTATTATCAGCAATGGGTATTCAAGTTTGCCCGCTTCCTACTGCTCTACTATCCACGCATACTACTGAATTTACAGACTTTACTTTCTGCGACTTGACTGATGAACTACCTAAAATTTTAGACCATTGGCAAAAACTCAATCTAAAATTTGAAGGTGT
>CAYJIN010000090.1:0-8601 GCA_964370245.1 uncultured Desulfovibrionaceae bacterium | reverse complement strand
TATAAATCAGTGTAACTTCCTTGATTCTATTATAACTTTTATACAAAACTCTATAAAAAAATAAACAGCTTAATCCTCTAAAAGATTAAGCTGTTTTATTTTTTAAAAACTGTAACTATAACTATTATAAGTAAATAACGCCAAGATTAATACTTTTTCCCATAGTATGATGTATGCTTTTTTCTCTCGACGCATCTTGAACTTTTATTTGATATTCCCCTGAATTAGCGCTAATAGAGTCAAACTTAAAGTCACCAAAATCATCACTATAACATGTATCAATTTCCTTACCATTTTGCAGAAGTGTAATTTTTACATCAGTAACAACTTCCTCTACATTATCTTTTTGTTCTGCTATACTTCCTGCAATATGCTCGCTTGTATACTTATAAAGATTTTTATAGTAAACTCGAGGCTTTGTAGCTAATTCTTCCTTAAGAACTTCAAGATGTTCTTCTTCAATTTTCTTTGCAAGCTCATCATCTGTCAGGCAAAGAGCTGTCAGACTTCCTGGGCCACACACAGAAACAGGGCGTGGTTCTTTCCACCCAGCATCAAGCAAATGAGGATCCCATGACCATTTTTGAGGCAATTGCAATTCTTCATTCCACCAAATATGTTTATATGGGCAAGCTTCTACTAATTCTTTTTGCCCTTTTGCTTTAATTGGATCAATTATAACAATGCCATCTGCACGTTTATATACTGCATTATTTTTAGCTTTTGCAATGCAGGGTGCATTATCGCACTGATTACACGTTGTAAATAAATATGCAACATCCATCAAAGAACCTTGCCCTCGTTCATGCGTATCTAATTGAATCCAGTGATGCCCATGCCTTGGAGCTTTTGCACTATATCCTTCAAAAGTGTTATCTACATATTCATCAAGCAATGTCATATAACAATTATTACAATTTTCGCATTTTGCCACATCAACAATTAATGTCCATTTCTTTGTATCTGACATTTTACTTTTCCTCCCATTTGCGGATATCTATAAGACATGAATTGCTTGCAGTTGAGTGTGATTTTTTAACCATTGGACGGCTAGGAGTAAGAATATTTACGCAACCACCTCTATCTGGCGATTTTCCAGGTTCTCCAATTGGTTCATAGATAGCTGAAGATTCGTATGAATGCACTGTTCCAGATGGAACACGCTCTGTAACATAAGCATAAAGTAACACAGAACCACGATCATTATACGCTTCTACAATATCGCCGTGCTGTATATTGCGTTTTTTTGCATCAATTGGGTTAAGTCTTATAATCCAATAGTGATAGCCATCAACAAGCACTCTATGATCTTTAATATCATTTAACCATGAATCTTTACCGTCTTGCATTGTATGAAAGCTGTATCTATTATGTGGTGAAATAAGTTGAAGTGGAAAACGTGCATAATCTTCAGAATGATGCCCTTCCCATGCTGGAATATATTTTGACATGGGTGGACGTTCAGGGTCGTTTGGATCATACTGTGTTAAGCTTGTAGAAACAAATTCAATTTTACCACTTTGTGTTTGTAAACCTTTACGAAAATATTCAGAATAGTCTGATGGAAGTGGGTTTACTTCAGGCACATCTTTGGAACGCCCCTCATAAAACCAATTCCAAGAAACAGGGTCTCTTCTTTCTTCGCTTGGTGCAGGCACAACATAATAACCCTTTTTGAGAAAAGCGTTCCAAGAGGTTACTTTTGGTAAATCTGTAGCATCAAAAAGTCTTTTGCACCAATCAAGTTCAGTGCTATTTTCAGTAAAATAACTTCCCAAGCCAAGCTTTGCTGCAATAGTTGCAAAAATTTCATAATCTGACTTTGACTCGCCAAGAGGTTCTATGCATTTATGTTGCATAGTTATAACACGGTGATTCCACTGCGTATAACTATGATGAATATATCCACTACAGTTCGCTGTTTCGCCAATGTCATAGCGTTCAAAATTTGTGCATGCAGGAAGTATTATATCTGCAAATGGTGCTTCGCCTTCCATCCAAATAGACTGATTGATAACAATTTCTAATTCATCACTACGATACATATCTGCATAACGGTTAGTTGCCGCCATTGTTCCAAAGTGCGAGCCACCATATTTCCAATACATTTTAACTTTTGAATGCCCTGGCGATGGATAATGAATTGGGAAGAATTGTCCGCGTATGGTTGAAGGATCAGTTGGGTAACCTGTTACTTTTCCATCTAAAATAGCTTCAGGAATATGCAAACGTGGCACACTTTGCTTTACTGTATTCATAGTCATAAGCTGTGGCATACGCTGATACATATTAATCATCAAACCTGTTCCAGCCAAATCACCTGATAAACCGCCTTCTGAATATCCAGGGAAGAAGAACCTTGTATCAACAGGCGTACCTTGCTGTAAACAACCCATATTAACACCAGGTTTACCAATGCCCTGCATAGCCATAAGATAAACCATACTACGTGCCCATTCAATGCCTGTTGCACAACGGCATGCTGAACCAAAACCTTGAATACCACCACAAGATAGATAGGTTTTTCTTGTGCCCCAAAGGCGTGCTAAAGCTCGAACTTCACGGGCTGGAATTGCAGATTCGCCCTCTTGCCATTCAGGAGTTTTAGCAATTCCATCTTCTTTCCCTAAAACATAATCTTTCCATGCTTCAAAACCCGTTGTGCGATTTTCAACAAACCATTTATCATAAAGATTTTCAGTTATCCATACATAAGCTATTGCAAGAGCAAGAGCATTACCAGTTGCAGGACGTGGCGCAAGCCATTTACCGCCCATAAGTGCAGCCGTGTGATTATAGAATGGATCAATATGCACGCAAGGTATGCCAAGCTCTTTAGCCCACATGCGCCTAATTGTGCCTTCTTGCGCACCGTATACACCAGCTGTTGACTCAGGATCGCTAGACCAAAAAACAATCATTTCAGCATTTTTTAGCAAATCTTCAACAGTTGAATATGTATCAGGCGCACCATTTCGAATTGTGTTACCCCAGTGATGAGAAGCTCCCCAAAACCAACCTTCCCAGCTGTCTGGGTTATGATCAACATAGGTGCAACCAAGGATATTAAAAAATCTGCGTCTTGCTGAAAGCCAATATCCTAAATTTCCCCAAGTGTGGTGCGAACCTGAACCATTCATAATTGCACCAGGGCCATGTTCGGTTTTTACTCTTTTTATTTCATCTGCAACTATTGTCGCTGCTTCTTCCCATGAAATACGTTCATAGCCTGAAATACCACGATTTTGCGGATTGCGTTCACCTTTTGGGTCAAAATCTACCCTTTTCATAGGATAAAGAAGTCTTTTATCTGAATAAACTGTTGATTTTATACCAGAAGTATATGAGGCCACTGTTGTTTTACGAGGAGGAGTAAACTTTTTTCCACGTGCTTCAATTGTCCAAGGCTCAGCATCAGTTTCATCAAAGTCTATATGGGTAATACGAATGATTTTATCATCTTTCACATAAACAAAAACTGGGCCAGCATTTGTATTATTCACAAATCTTGTTGTGCCATCAGGCATTTTTGTTCCTTGCGAATAGTATTGTAAATCAATAACTTCTGCTGTGACTTTTGAGAAAAATAGCAAGGCTTCATCATCGCCGTAAGAATCGGTTATGAAGTTTTTTGCCATGTGAATAAACTGCATACGAGAATTAAAATTAGGAAATGGCGTTAATATTTTAACAGCTTCACGTGCACTATCAAAAATAAGCGTAGCATCAGCTTTATCATTAATTCCACTTTTTGATGTTACTAAGCCTTTTTTAAAAGAAAAACAACGTCCCCATGATTTATCTCTCAATTGAACTTGAACAGTGCAATCTTTGCTTTCCAATAGGATTTTAATTTTATTGCTCTTTTTCGCAACTATATTAATTGAACTTGCAAGCACAGCAAACATTGTTTTCATCTTTAGTTTAGCTAAGCTTTCTAAGTTATCTAAAGACAATTTCATATTTATCTTTTTAACTTTTTCTAAATGTTTTGAAGTATCTAAAGGTAATTTCATATATATTCCTTTTCTTTAAATATTTACTGTGGCTTGTAAGCTCAATTAAATCTTACTCATTATGCATAAAATGAAATTCCACTTGAATATTTTTTATCATCTATAATAACTTTTATTTCAAACTTTCCAGATAATCCACGCTTGCTTAAGCTAAATCTTCTAGTTTCTGCATTTGAATCAAGGTAAGCACCTGAACACATTGCTAAAAAAGAATGAGCAGCAGTATTAATATAATAAGCATGCGCTTCATCAGAATTTTCTATTACCCACATAGCAAGTGAACCACGAGGGAAAACACCTGTAAGCACTAATTTATCTTCTTCTTCAACAATATCAATTGCGTAAGATAAAGGGCATGGCTCACAAACTTCATCCAAATCTGGAATAGTTCCAAATTCTGGAGTAATATCTAATTCACCAACTAATTTTCCTTTGTTTTCAAGCTGTATATTGTCGCCCTTGTGGTATAATGGAAGGCGCTCAGCACGATAGAAATTACCAGTAACTTCTATATAGTACATAAGCACACCGTTTTTTTCTTCCACGGTTTTAGAACACATATACACTTTATCTTTTAACTCAGCTGTTTGCATAGCAAATGAACCAAGAAGATCAGAGGCATAGCCATCAAGGTAAGAAATTCCGCCAGAATGGATTAAATAGTGGCCTTCATCATAATATTCAACATTGCAGATGTAAGGTGAAAAGAAATCTTGCCCCCATTCTTTACCAAATTGCCACACTTGTTCAATTTCCATTTTTTCTGTATCGATGCTATATCTTACGCCTCGTGAATAGTTATCACGATTTCTTATATATTTTTCTTTCACTTTTGCACGCCACTGGCCATTATCAAGAGCCATAATATCGCCATTAGGAAGAACTACACAGGCATGCTGTTCGTATTGCCAACCAAAGTTAGCTAAATCACCAACTGGTTTGAAGAAATATTTTTGCATTTCTTCACTCCAACCTTCAGGATCGCCAATAATCCATTTCAGCTCGCCTTTTCCATTATTTCCTTCATAATTAAAACAAACAATAGCATCTTGATGACGGCCTGAAAGAACAATTTCTTTTTTATCTTCATCTACCCAAAGTGCGTTATTATGAAACCAATCGTGTGCATTTTGTGAGCCAGAACCACCTTGGTCTTGCGGTAAAAAGTCTTTAAAATCCCAAGTGCGAAGAACCATACCGCTTTCACGGTCAAGTAAAGCAATCATATCTTCAACAGTGTCTTTGCCCTCGGAATAGTCCTGTGTTAAAGCCATAAGATTGCCATTTTGAAGTTCCCAATGATCGTGATGATAGTTTCCAGGCATGCGGTATTCACGAACAATTTTACCTATAGTAGAAACTTCTATTAAACCCGTTGCACAATAAGGCATACGGCTATATCTTTGAGAACCAGTGAGAAGATTACCATTTTTTAAGCGCTTAATATCAAAGATAGTATTTATATTTAATATCCAACGAATATCGCCTTTATAATCTATACCTACAGGATAGTTTTTTTCAGCTGGTGCTAAAAACATTAAATCAGTTCCAAAATAATCCATACTTGTGAGAATGTTTTGCACCTTGGTTGCGCAGTCAGCTGGAAGTGCATCTGATTTTATTTTAAATTCTTTTGAACTACCATCAGATAAGCTTACTGTTACCTTTGTTTCACACTCTACATAGAGTGCCATAACAGGAATCATATGTTTTTTTGAAGCAGGAAATGTATGTACTATATCTTCACGACTATTACGTTTGCCATGCACGGTTAAAGTAACACTTACTTCTTTTTCAGTTGTGAAAAGTATAAGTGCAGAAAGTGGGTTAATAAGATAAGGGTTTACAACGACAGTAGCATTTTCTAAGCTTGGTGATTCACTTTCAAATGCTTCCATAAACTCTTGTTCTGCTCTTGTTTGTGCAGAAATAATGTGTTCTTCATATTTATAACTAACAAAATTACTCATTTCTAATTTCCTTTGGATTATTTTTCTTCTTATAAAGTGTTATTATTCAACAATAACTTAGCGATAATTTATAAAAAAACTGCACCTTACAAATCGTAAATTATATAAAAGTTGAAATAACTATTAGATATATAAACTCATTGTAAGGCACAGCCAAATTTACTTATTTCAAAATAAAGTTGCCATATACCCCTTTATTATATTCATCAGTATAGAACTTTGAGCGTTCTTCAATATATGCTAAAATTTCAGAGGCATTAGCATAACCAGCTTCTTGCATGTTAGTTATCCACTCAGTTTTTTTAGGTTCAAACATTTTTTTCATTGCAATATCATCTTCTGGTGTAATGCTTACAATTGTGTGGCCATGTTCTTTGAGAGTTTTAATATCCGCTTGTTCGCCATATAAGAATGCAATACCAACATCTTCTGTCATTTTTTGGCCAGCATTTTTGAAATATTCTTGATATTCAGGTGGAAACTCATCCCAAAGCCCTTTATAAATATTCATAATAAAAGGTTCTGAATTAAGGTTTAATAAATAGTGATGTTGTGCAACTTCTGAAATTTTAAAGCTTATTAAAGGTGCATTAGGGCAAATAACGCCATCTGCCATACCTTTTGAAAGAGAAAGATAAGTATCAGGTGGACTTAAACGGATAGGGTTTGCACCTAAAATTTTTGCTAACTCTAAACCATCTGCAGTCCAAACAATAAGTTTTTTTCCTTTTATATCTTCAAGGCTATTAATCGGAATATTTGTATGAACTTGGTTTTGCGCTGAAGACCAAGTAGAAAAATGCACTGAATCTTGTGGCATAACTTTAAGTAGTTCAGGATATTTATTTATAGCATCACGATTAACCAAAGCGCCTACAAGAGCGTTTGGAACTAAACCTGGAATTGCAATAAAATTTAGTGCATCAAGTTTGCCAGGAAATAAACCTGCTCGTACAACACCAAAGTCAACTCTACCGTCATTTAATACGTTGTACGATTCACTTTCAGGATAAAGTTGACCATTTGAAAAGTAGTTAAAACTTGCATTGCCATCCAAATCT
Organism: uncultured Desulfovibrionaceae bacterium; assembly: GCA_964370245.1. GTDB lineage: Bacteria > Desulfobacterota > Desulfovibrionia > Desulfovibrionales > Desulfovibrionaceae > CAYJAZ01. Next base: position 1,554 of record CAYJIN010000090.1, on the reverse strand, counting down.
TTTTTAACTTGCTCATTAAATGGGAAGAAAACTTCTTTTGTTACAGGGTGATTTTCTAAATAGTTCCCTTGAAAGGACATATTGTTAAAATTTGCAGCTTCAGCGTTTTGACCTTGAGCAGAAATTAAAAGAGCACAAAGGCAAGGCAGTATACTCTTAAATAATTTGATTTTTACCATAACAAACAACTCCTTAAAGTTTGATTCATCTACATGTGAAACAAATTATTTTTTTCACATAATAGATAAATAAACAATTATAGGAGCAAAGTAAAACCAAATTATTTGAATTTGACCTAAGGAAAAGTTAACAGAAATAAAACCATTATTTCTTATTTAAGAGTTCAGAAAAAGTATAACTCTAAAGAATTATAGTAGTTATAAAAAATTAATCTCGAAAAAATTCTAACTCAATTTAAATTTAGAATAAGTATTAATGCTTTTAAAATATTCAAGAAAATTCTTTATATGCGCTTTTTCAAGATTCTTTTTTAGGCAACAAAGATGAAATTTTGTTGATTCTGGCTTCTTTTCAAGCTTTAAAAGAGATAACTCTTTTCTTTCTAATTGTTTTTCAATCATAAAATCACTAAAAAATGCGCCATAATCACTTTCAGGAAGAAAGTTCATCGCTATAAGCATTCCAAATGTATTTGTATTTTCAAAGGAAATGTTATTTTCTCTATAAAAGTTTCGTGCTTGCTTTTCGTATATAGTTGCTTCATTTGGAAAAATAGTTGGAATTTTAGCAAGTTGCTTCAGGTCAATTGTTTTTTTCTTTGCAAGAGGATTAGAGGAAGATACAGCATAGACTAATTCTGATTTAAAAAATGCTTGTTGAAAAACCTTATTTGATTGAATTTTCTCGGGAAAAATTGCTATATTTATTTCTTCTGCAAGTAATTTTTCATAATTTTCTTCTGGATTTCCAAAAATGTATTCAACAGTTAAGCCATTAAAGTGCTTCTCTACATGTCTTGTGAAAATAGGCACAAAACATTGCCCAAGAAAAGGATGAAGCCCCATAGTAATTTTATTTTTCTTACTATTTGAAACTAAGCTCACTTCGTCAGCAAGCTGCTCTGCTTTTTGAAAAGTTTCATTAATAAGCGGCAGAAGCTCTATCGCTTTTGGGGAAAGCGAAAGGTGTGTGCCTTTGCGCACAAAAAGGTTAAAACCTATGTTTTCTTCTAAATTTTTAATTTGCATGCTTATAGCTGGCACGCTAATATTTAATATTTTAGAAGCTTCTTTATAAGACATGTGTTTTGCACACAAATAAAAAACATAAAACTGATTATAATTTAATAGCATAACTAAACCACACAAAATATAGTAAGATTACAATAAAATACTAGTTCTAAATTACCAAGCTAATTTTTTAGACTTATAGTTTCATCTAAAAGTATATCCATTTTCTCTATAAAGCAAATAAAAATATACGAATACTTTTACCAAATAAATCTTTTTTTGCGGATAGACAAAAAAATCAAGGCTCTTGTTCTTTTACAACAAAAGCCTTGATAGTATTATTCCTCATAGATTTTATTATTTT
>CAYJIN010000089.1:0-8692 GCA_964370245.1 uncultured Desulfovibrionaceae bacterium | reverse complement strand
AATCATAGTTTGCAATATCTTTTTGTTGCATTAATCCAATATAAACGCTTGGTGCTCCAATAAAAAGAGATGGGCGATATTTTTTAATCAATTCTAAAATATCACGTGGCACATAACTTGGAACAGGTAAAGTTGGGCTTGCTAAAAACGCTGGCATGATAACAGTGCCCGTCAAACCAAAAATATGGAAGAATGGCATTACTGCAACCGAAACAGTTTCAGTTGTATCGTCTTGCCTATGCACATGATGCAATTGTTGCAATTGTATTGAAATATTTCCGTGTGTAAGCATTGCAGCTTTTGACAAGCCTGTTGTTCCACCAGTGTATTGCAATAAAGCAACTGTATTTTGCGGATCGCTTGGATATTCGTTATGCCTTTCAGAAGAAGAGAAAAGTGTTTTGTATTTCTTTACTGTAGCAGAATATTCAACTTTTACATGCTTTCCACTTCTTTTTGCTTTTATTGGATAAAGAAGATTTAATGGAAAAGCAAGAGAATCGGAAACAGTCGTCACAAAATATTTTTCAACAGGCAATTTATCGCGCAGAACATTAACTTTATCCCAGAACATATCAAGAACAACAAGAAATTTAACGCGCGAATCATTTAAATTATGAACAAGCTCTCTTTCCATATAAAGAGGGTTTACCATAACCACAATACCGCCAGCTTTTAGAACAGCCCAAATTGAAATAATAGTCTGTGGCAAGTTTGGCATCATTATACCAACTCTTTCACCTGCTTGTAAGCCTTGCTTTTTGAGTGCAGCAGCCATGATTTCAGCTTTTTCACGCAATTTAGCATAAGTAATTTTATAATTTTGAAAAATTACAGCTTTACGACGTGGATATTTTTCTGCAGCTTGATCTAAATACCATTGAATTGGCTTAGCAACAAAATCGAAATTTGTTGGTGCGTTTTCTTCCTGAAAATGCAAAGCCCATTCTGGTTTACTTGCTTGTTCTTGTGACATTAATACACCTTAATACTTTGAGTTATCTTTATTAGACTTATTAGAATAAAATAATTTTAAAAAGTATAAGGCTTTTGTTGCTTTCGTCAAGAAGAATTATTTATAGTGCACTGGCTAATTTTTGCATAAATTGCTTGCGTGAGATTTCTTTTGCACCCATACTTAGTAAGTGTGATGATGTTTGCTGACAATCAATTAACTTGAAATTTTGAGCTGTTAAATGCTTTACCCAATAAGTAAAGGCAACTTTTGAAGCATTGCTTTTAGTGTGAAACATTGATTCGCCAAAAAAAACTTTCCCTAAAATAATTCCATACAATCCACCAACAAGCTCATCACCATCCCATGCTTCTACAGAATGAGCATGCCCCAGCTTATGAAGATTGATATAAGCATCAATCATTTCTGGCTGCAACCAAGTGCCGCTTTGTCCTTTTCTTTTTATCATACCACAATGAGTTATTACTTCTTCAAAGGCAGTGTTCACTGTTACAGAATAAATATTTTTATTAATAAAGCGCTGCAAAGAACGAGCAACTTTAAAGTCAGATGGAATTAACACACAGCGTGGATCAGGGCTCCACCACATTATCGGGCCACCTTCACCATACCAAGGAAATATGCCTTGTTTGTAAGCATTGAGAAGACGCTCAGTTGATAAATCTCCACCCACAGCTAAGAGGCCAGAACTTTTCGCACTTTCTACTGGCGGAAAGTCATCTACACTATCTTTTTTTAAAAGGTGGATTACCATACTACGCATAATTATACCCGATTTATTCTATTTTCCTAAAAATGGAAGCTATATTTTTTATCGGAACATTTCCTAAAAGCTATAGGCAGTTTTAGAATATCTTAATTATTTTTTATGCAGATTGACTGAACTGCTTGAAAAGGTGCACAATTATTATAAATACATGCATTTTCATAGGCTTCACACATATTTTCAATATTTCCTTGCAATTGAGCAATAGCCCCTTCTAGCACAAGAAAATTAGGATAAAGCGCATCTTTATCAGAGATATCTTTTTTTACTTTTTGAAGATCAATTTTTGCAATTTCAACTTCACTTCTATCAAGAGCGGTAAGAATATTAAGATATTCTGTAAATAAATTTGCTTTATTATTTCTTTTTAGCTCTTCTATAACTTCAAATGCCTTGAATGGTCTACCTTGATAAAAATAAGCTTCAGCTAAAATATTATTTATTGAAGTAGGTAGCTCTTTTTTTGCTGAACCATTTTGTAAAGCTTCAATCATTTCTATTATGATTTCAGGCTCTTCCCATTTTGCGTTTGAGCTATGTATATTTGAATAATAGATAAGCTCGTTCGTTAAATATTCAAGGGCTTTGTAAATTTCATAATCAGCAGAAATTTTAATGAGTATTGCTTCAATATTTGCATCAATATCTTTTTCTGCTTTATTTTCTTTAGCAATTTTTTCTAATGTTGAGATATTTTCGATGAGAGATTTAACTTCATGCTCAGTATCTTTTTCAAGTTCTGCTAATCGATAAATCAATAAAGATTCACCTAGTTTTGACTGAATATTTTTTATTGTTTCAAGCCCATATAAGACTTTTGCTTGTGCTGTATATCTATATTCATGCGAAGTAAAGTTATGTAAATTTTTTTCTAATGAATCAATAAATCTTCTATCAATACTCATAAGAAGTAAGGCCTTAGCACTCTCTGTATCTAGCTCGGAAAGATGTAGAATTTTATCTATATTTGCTTTTTTCTGGCTAGTAGAAATAATTTCCTCAAGCAATTGTCTGCGTGCTAAACTTTGGCCAATATGAGAAGGAATTTTTTTATTAAATATAAAGGAATAATTTAACTGTTCTTCATTTGTATTTTTGGCAAACGATTCCAAAGAAAAAAATAATCCTGAAAGAAATAAAATAAAAGTTAAGAAATATACATTTCTATGCAAATTCATTTTTTATTCCTTTGTGATATTAATTGAATTGGGTTGAATGCCAATATAAAAAACATTTTCAGGAATTCTATGCCCAAGTGTAAGAACTTCTTTCGATGCACCACTCGGCTCTGCTGTAATTTTCAGTTCTTTTATTAGTTCATTTTCATCAAGATTAGCTGGTACATTCAATATAATTTTTGCTTTTTCTTTGCTTAATTTATATTTGCTTTCATCATCATCTGTAATGAGCGTAATAGGAAGTTCAAAAGTTTTCTCTTCATAGCGTTCTTTCACTTTATAAGAAACATCAACAATCTTTTGTGTAGCTTCAGTGGATTTTGGCGTTATAATTCCAAGACTATCAGTATATTCGCCGCCCTCATCTTCAAGAGTTGGATTAAATGGAACAATAATTCTATTGATAGTTTTAATGATACTTTCCGCCCCTTTAATAGTTACTTTTTCAGGGCTTACTGCAATATCTGAAACAACATAATTTTTCAAATCATCATGTTCCATCATTAAAGGCTCAAGCAAAACTTCTTTTTCAACAAGCCCTTCACTTATAATTACTATTTGAGCGGGTTGCACACTGACAAGCTCTAAAATTCTATAGCGTGCATCTGTTTCAAATTCAATCGGGATAACAGTTGCACCTTTTTTTACTGATGACAAATCAAGCGTATAAGTTAAATCTTTATTGCTTAAAGTTGAGAAAAAGTTTGCTGAACCACGAAGACGCACAGAAACTGTATTGATAAGCCCCTCAGTAACAACTAAATCTTTCGGAAGATTTGTATATTCAATGCGCACATCATAAGGCGCTTCCACCTGCTCTTGAACAGTAAGTGTATACCAAATAAAAAATGCCGCACAAAAAGAAAACATGAGGTAAAGAGTGTTTTGACCCGCGGGAATAAGCATTTTTAAAAGTGGATGCTTATTCATAAAAATTACAAATTTTGTCTTTGAGCCTAATTTTCTTTTTTCTGATTTATTAGTTTTTGACGACATTATTCAACACCCTCATAAAACGTTCTTTTGTTAGTGGATTTGAAAGATCACCATGCTGAGCGATTGTCACTTCACCCCTTTCTTCTGAAACAATAATTGCCAAAGAATCAGTTTTTTCTGTGATGCCAAGTGCAGCTCTATGTCTTGTTCCAAAATTTTGTCTTTCACCGCTTGCTAATGGTAAAATACAACCAGCTGCTTTTATGAGCCCGTTTCTACCAATAAGCACTGCACCATCATGTAATGGTGTTTGCGGATAGAAAATTGTCAGTAATAGTTCTTTGCTTATTGAGGCATTAATGAGCACTGCATTTTCAGTAATATCACCCATTGAAACATGTCTTTCTAAAACAATGAGCGCACCTACTTTCTTTTCTGCCATTGCAAAACATGCTTCGCATAAAATTTCAACGCTATCGTCTGTATAGTCTTGCTTTATATTAAAAAGTGAGCGGAAATTTAAAGTAGAAAGCGCTTGCCTAATATCTTCATGAAAAAGAATGATAATTACAAGAAAAAGGGAAGAAAAAACATTTTCAAAAATCCAAACCAGTGAATATAATCCAACAGTTTGTGCAACAGCATAAAGCGCAAAAAGAACAAACAGCCCATTGATTGCAGCAATGGCTCTTGTTCCTTTTACGAATAAAACAACATAATAAATAAGAAAAGTAACAATTATAATGTCTATGGCATCTAGCCATGTTAACGAAAGGCCTATCATCAATACTTCCTTATCATCTTATTTTTAATAGAGATTTTTTGCTAAGTGGAATGCATGTCTACATAATTTTACATTATGAACACGATGATGCAAAAATCCGTTTTTAGCCAAGAGTAAACTTGCATTTGCTGTCGCATTATCAAGTTCTACTATATTCTCTTTTTCAATTTCTAGCAATAAGCGTAACCATGATTTTCGTGATATTCCTGCCATCAGTGGCAAGCCAAGCTTTTCAAATTTTTCTGTTGCGTTTAATAATGCAAGATTTTGTTCCAGATTTTTACCAAAGCCAATGCCAGGATCAAGAATAACTTTTTCAGTAGGAAAACCAGCTTTTGAAAGAAGATTTAACCTCTCTTCAAAAAAAGAATACACAGTGTCAACAACATCAGCATATTCTGTATGATCTTGCATATTTTGCGGTAAGCCTTGGCAATGCATAAGCACGTAATATGGTTTATATTGCACCAACACATCAAGAAAAGCATCTTCGCCCCAAATTGATTGAAAACCTGAAATATCATTTATACAAAAAATATTTCTTTCCAACACTTTTTGCGCAACACTTGCACGCCAAGTATCTACTGAGATTTTAGCAAATAAATCAGGTCGATTTTCCTCAATCATATTAAAAAGAGGTTCCAATCTTTCCCATTCTTCTTCTGCACTAATAAAATCAGAGCTTGGGCGAGCGGAGGCAGCGCCTATGTCAACATAGTCTGCCCCATCTTCAAAAAGCTTAAGCATTTGCGCATAGGCTTTTTGCGTATCCATAAACAAGCCACCATCTGAAAAAGAATCGGGCGTACAATTAACAATGCCCCAAATTTTTGGGGCAAAGATTTTATTTATTTTCGTCATCATCAAACTTGAAGTCGTTATTATCGTCTATATCTTCATTTGCTGTTTCAGCTTGTTGCTTTGGCTTTTGCTCTTCAACTCTATCAGTTTCATCAGTAGCACCACCGATAACATAAGGAGCAAGCTCTTCGCCTTTCATAAGCATATCAATATCTTCACCAGAAATTGTTTCTCTTTCAAGTAAAGCATTTGCAATAGCGTGAAGTGCTTCCATATTAGCTTTTAGAAGTTCTTCACATTTATCATGCGCTTGAGTGATAATACGTTTTACTTCATCATCAACTAAGCGTGCAGTGTCATCACTCACACCTTTTGTTGAAGTAAGTTCTCTGCCTAGGAAAGGTTCACTGCTTTGATCGCCAATTGCTTGTGGACCAACAGCGTCTGACATACCCCATTCACAAACCATTTTACGAGCAAGCTTTGAAGCTCTTTCAATATCATTGCCTGCGCCTGTTGTGATGTCATCCATAATAAGTTCTTCAGCAACACGCCCTGCCATAAGAACTGCAATATTACCTTCTAAGAAGCCACGTGAATAACCATGTCTATCTTCTTCAGGAAGTTGCATAGTTACACCAAGTGCTCTACCACGAGGGATAATACTTACCTTATGAACTGGATCAGCTTTTGGAAGAAGTTTTGCAACTAAAGCGTGGCCTGCTTCATGGTAAGCTGTAATGCGTTTTTCTTCATCAGATAAAATGAGTGAACGACGTTCACGCCCCATAAGGATTTTATCTTTAGCGTATTCAAAATCACGCATATTAAGTTCATTTTTATCATTTTTAGCAGCTTGAAGCGCAGCTTCGTTCACAAGGTTTTCAAGATCAGCGCCTGAGAAACCAGGAGTTCCTTTTGCTAAAACATCAATATTTACGTCATCAGCAAGTGGAGTTTTACGTGCATGCACTTGAATGATATGTTGTCTACCTTTTAAATCAGGGGTTGGAACAATAACTTGTCTATCAAAACGGCCAGGACGTAACAAAGCAGGGTCAAGAACGTCTGGTCTGTTTGTTGCGGCAATAAGGATAACGCCTTCGTTTGATTCAAAGCCATCCATTTCAACAAGAAGTTGGTTTAATGTTTGTTCTCTTTCATCGTGTCCACCACCGATACCAACACCACGTTGTCTACCAACAGCATCAATTTCATCAATAAAGATAAGGCATGGCGCATTCTTTTTACCTTGTACGAATAAATCACGCACACGTGAAGCACCAACACCAACAAACATTTCAACAAAGTCAGAACCAGAAATTGAGAAGAATGGAACACCTGCTTCACCTGCAACAGCACGTGCAAGCAAAGTTTTACCAGTTCCTGGAGGGCCAACTAATAATACACCTTTAGGGATTCTACCACCTAAACGAGTAAATTTTTTCGGGCGTGAAAGAAATTCAACAACTTCTTCCAATTCATCTTTTGCTTCATCAATACCAGCAACATCAGCAAAAGTTACACGGCCTTGTTCTTGATTAAGCATGCGTGCACGCGAACGGCCAAAGCTCATTGCTCCGCCTTTGCCGCCAACACCGCCATTCATTTGGCGCATAAAGAAAATCCATACACCAATCAATAATAGCATTGGGAACCAAGACATAAGCAAGGTCATAAAAAATGGTGCTTCCTCTGGTGGAGAAGCAATTATTTTTACATGATTATTTAAAAGTTGTGGCACTAAGCCAGGATCATCAGGAGTGTAGGTTTGAAAACCTTCACCCGAAGTGAGTTTACCTTTAATAACTTTTTCCACAATAGAAACTTCAGCAACATTGCCTGTTTCTATAAGTTCAATGAATTCGCTGTATGGCATTTCAGTGGAAGTTTGAGATGGCTTGCTGAACATGTTAAAGATTAGCAAAGCAGCAAAGGCAATCATCAGCCATAATAAAGAATTTCGAGAGAATTGATTCAATGTAGCCTCCTTCGGCAACATATTGTTTTTTTTAGTATGCGATTTACATAGTAATACTACTTCTTTGTTTTGGCAAGATTTTAGAATGCAATTTTTTAAAATTTCTTTTATTTATTTTTTGTCTAAATATTTGTACAGATTTAATTTTAAAAGTTTGAAAGATTTAACTTTTCATGGCACGAATTTTGCTTTATAACTATACTGATAAAAATTGATAGCAGAAATAAATTTTCTGTTTATTTATTATACATAAATTACCAAACTGTATATTTTTTATACAGTCTATAGATTTTAAGGACTGGTTTAATGAACTTTCTTTTTGCTAAACAAATTATTTTAGCTTCGTGCGTGCTAACTCTCAGTGGTTGTGCCACCATGATTGACACTTATGAAGCAAGCACTCCACCACTTCCTGAAAACTTTCTCACTACTGGAGGAAGTGAAATTCTTGATAATACACGTTGGTGGGAAGCTTTTAATAGTGATGAGTTGAATGCCATCGAAGAAAAAGCCCTCTCTTCGCTTTTTGAAGAAAATAAAAGAAGCGGTAACTTTGATTTGCAAATTGCATTCACAAGACTGCAACAAAGCGCTGCAACTCTTTCACAAAGCCAATCGAGATATTTCCCACAAATATCTTATAGGGGAAGCACTGGGCACACAAATGTAAGCAGTGATGGTTCAAATAATGACAGAACATCTGAATCATTTTCAGGAAGTCTTAGCCTTTCCTATGAATTAGATTTATGGGGAAAAATTGCTGCTCAAAACCAAGCAAGCGATTATCGTTATCAAGCAAGTTATGAAGACATGCTCACAACTGTTCTTTCTGTTTCTTCCTCAATAGCTAATAATTATATTGATTTACTTTCAACCAGAGCAGAAATTTCAATATTAAATGAACAAGTGAAACTCAATTCTACTTTAGTTGAACTGCAAAAATCTCGTTATACCAATGGGCAATCAAGCAGTCTTGATGTGTTGCAACAGCAAGAACAATTACTCAATTCGCAAGCAGAAGAGCCTATTCTTATTGAAAGAGAAAGAGCTTTACTTGCAAGCTTAGCTTTGCTTACTGGTGAATATTCAACAAAGCCTGTTGAAGTGAATGAAAAAGAACTTCCAAAACTCCCGCCTCTACCACAGACTGGTATCCCTGCTGATTTATTAGAAAATCGCCCTGATATTCGAGCAGCAAAATATCGTTTACTTGCAGCTGATAAAGATTTAGCTGTTGCAAAACTTGCATATTTCCCTGACATCAATTTAA
>CAYJIN010000088.1:0-9319 GCA_964370245.1 uncultured Desulfovibrionaceae bacterium | reverse complement strand
CATTGATAATGATTTTGTTATCTCGTTTGATAATGGCGCAGTTATTTCTTTTGAAGATTTTTACACGATATATTCACCTGATAAAATACCAGATTTTATGCTTGATGGCGAAATGCTATCAGGACAAGACTTTTTTGCTGGCCTAAACCCAGATCTTATGCCAGCAGCGGGCTCGCCTGAAGTAGCTGATGGTGGCGGGCGCATAATCAATATGATTACTGATACGCTTGATAGCGGCATTTATGGGCTTGATGGTGTTATGGGCGCCTCTGCCTATAAGGCACAATCCTTTCTTTCGCAAGGTGTTGGTTCGCTGAGCCAAGAGCCTTTAGATTCTGACCTGATTGTTGGTAGTGATGGAAACTTGCTGCCAAAACCTGAAAATATTACTAAACCTAATAAAAATGAAACAGATTCTGAAAATGAATTTGAAGATGAAAATATTAATGGAAATGAATTTGAAGATAATCTAAATCCAACTAATCCTGATGAAAATTTAGACAACAATCTTGATAATAATCTTGATGAAGATATTGATGATGAATTAGATAGTTCAGGCAATGAAGGTAATCCTGAAACACCAGAGGGTAATGAAAATCCTGATGAAGATGCCGATGAAACAACTTTTCCAGATTTAACTCCTGATGCAGAAGAAAATTTAGGTGACGAAGAAGAAGAGGATGAAGAGGAGGAGGAAGAAGATAATACTGATGGAAATGAAGTGGAAGATAGTTCTGATACTACTGAAAATGAGCCTCCACAAGTTTCACCACCAGCACCATTGCCGAATGAAGAAAATGACACTAATCCAGATGTGAGCCTAGATGGCGATTTACCAATGCCAGAAGTGGGTACTAATCCTGATACTGGTTTAGATGGTGATTTACCAACCCCTGAAGTTACCCCTGATCCACCATCAACGGATCCGCCAGTTACACCAGATCCTCCTGTTGACCCTCCAGTAGATCCACCAACAGAGCCCGACCCAAACCTTGCACCTGTAATAAGTGGCGACTTTGAACAAAACGTCATTGAAGCTGGTGTTGGGCGTGATGAGCATGGAAATGATGTCACCATTGGTGAAAATCCTCAACCAGAAGTTCAATATTGGGGACACAACCTTTCAGTAAGCGAAAATCTCACAATTACTGATGGCAATGCTGATGATATTCTTGACGTAAGTTTTGAGGCAAATAATGCTAATGCCTCTGATTATGGCACATTCACACTTACAGAAAATGCTGATGGAACATATACTTATACATTTGAATTGAATGGCCCAGCTTCGCCAACCCTCAATCATGGCGATGAGCTTGAATTGACTTACACAATCACGGTCGATGATGGGAATGGTGGCACAACATCAAAAGATGTAGTTATAAATATTCTTGGCACAAACGATATGCCAAGGCTTAGCATTTCGCCAACTGATAATAGTGTTACAGAAGGTTCAGACACTACTGCAAATGGCACATTTGGTGTGAGTGATGTTGATAGTGAAGATAACACTTTAGCGGAACAAGAAATTACTATTAATGGTCAACCTGTTGATACCTCAAGCGAAACAGCCGAAACAATTATTGATGGAACTTATGGCAGGCTTACAGTGTTTGGTGATGGAGAATATAGATACGAACTTGGCGTAACAGAAGCACAAAAAGCTGCGCTTGAAAATTTAGATGCGCCAAAAGATGGCGAGTCACCAGTAACAGAAGATTTTACAATTACTACAACAGATAATAGCAATGCAACTGATGAAGGAAAATTGAGCATTGAAGTTACTGGAATCGATTCACCAACTCCTCCTCCAGTAGACCCGCCAATAGACCCTCCAGTTGAAATTCCAAGTCCACCAACTGCACCTGATAGAAATGATTATGAGTTTGATGTTGAAGCAGGCAATCTCAATGATCACGTTGCATACCTCGATGGTCATTATAGTTATTCATGGGCAGGTGTAAAACCAGATGGTGTAAATGTTAATAAAACAATTGATTATGATCATGTTGAAGGTGCAATTGTTGATACAGCAGGTGGAAATGATTCTGTTTACCTCAATCAAGGCAGTGATGTTATCTTCCTTGGCGAAAGTCACGCAGATGGCTATGATGACGGCGCAGATGGTATAATAAAGCAAGAAATGGCTCAAGATGCTTTAGAACTTTTTATGACTGGTGACGATAATGCAATTCTTTCACAAGATGAAGGTGAGAGTATTTACTACGGTGAAGCAGAAAATAGAGCTTTCAATGACACAATCAACGGATTGAGTAATTCGTATGTTGATATGGCTCATAGCGGTGGTGGTGACGATATTGTTCTTGGTGAAGGTGGGGTTGATCTCATCTTTGGCGGCAGTGGTAATGACCAGCTCTTCGGCGGTGACGGGAATGACGGCATTCGCGGTGGCAGTGGTGATGATATGCTTTCAGGTGATGCGGGTGATGATATTCTCAAAGGCGGAAGCGGTAATGACACTATCTATGGTGGAACAGGCAATGATATAATTCACGGTGGTACAGGCGATGATATTCTTATTGGTGGCAGTGGTAATGATATATATGCCTGGGATCTTGATGAAACTGACAAAGGAAACGATGTTATTCTTGGTTTTACTATAGGTGAAGATGCGCTAGATTTATCTGCCTTTATTCAAACAGAAGGCTATGAAGTTACAACAGGTGAAAGTAATGGTAACAGTATAATATCTATATTAAAAGATGGTGTGCTTGAGCAAACAATCACGCTTCAAAATGTTATATTTAGTTCAGATGATGACTTAGATTTAATACTGCTGAATACTGAAGTTTCGGATGGTGTAACAAAATAAATAAAGCAGGATAATACAATAAAAACGGCATAACCTTTAAAGAGGAAGTGCCGTTTTCTTTTATTTATTAGCTAGTTATCTGTTTTAGTAAGGAGAAAAAGTCATGGAAGAAAGTTTATAGAGGTTCAGCAAAAGTGAAAACTCTATGTGTTTTTACAGCATTTATAGGCATTGTGCTTTTTTCACTGTCGTAGAATGTTTTAAATTCAGTTGCTGGCATAGGTTTTGCGTAGTAATAGCCTTGAATAACATCACAACCCATTTGCTGTAGAATTTGAAGGTGCTCTAAAGTTTCAACACCTTCTGCTAGTGTTTTTATATTAATTCTTTTAGCTAGTTGAATAGCACTACTTACCACAGCAAAACTGCGTTCACGTTCGTCAATATTTGTAAGGAAACTTTTATCAAGTTTCAACACATCAACGGGTATATTTTTTAACAAACCAAGCGAGCTATAGCCTGAACCAAAATCGTCCATTAATACATTAAATCCAGTGTCTTGCAAGTGACGTATGAGAGAAATCAAATCACCTTCATTACTTAGCATACTGCTTTCAGTTATTTCAATGCCAAGATACTTTGGTGAAATATCGTATTGCTTAGATATGTTTACAAGATTTGCAACAAAATCTAATGAATAGAGATGCTTTCGAGAAAAGTTAATTGAAATTATGAAAGGTGTTCTTCCTTCCATAATCCATGCTTGAAGATATTTACATGCTTGTTCAAACATATACATATCAAGTTTTAAAATAAAACCATTTTTTTCAAAAATAGGTATAAATTCATCAGGTTGCATAAATCCACTAGGGCTTTTCCAACGCACAAGTGCTTCTGCGCCCATCAGTTTGCCAGTATGTAAATCAAGCTCAGGTTGCAAATAGATAAGAAATTCATCTTTTTGCAAAGCTTCTTCCATAACATTTTCAATTTCTTTAATTTTGATTGCAGTTGTTAGAAACTCATTTGAGTAAACACTGAGGAGAGATTTTGTTTCTTTAGCATGGCGATGAGCAATATTTACTCTTTCAATAGCAGTGGTGATATCCTTTGCACTTTCTTCATCCATATAATAAAAACCTGCAACCACGCGAAGATTATAGTTAAAATCATCGCCTAAACGCTTAAACAATTCTGCTGAATAGTCATCACGCCAATTTTCAACATCTTCATTTGTGTAAGCAAGTAATACTAAAAATTCATCAGTGTGAAGATGTGCAGTTGTGCAAGATACTGATTTCTTGCTACAAGCAATGGCTTGTGCCATGTTTTTTAAAACTCTGTCGCCTTCTTTTGTGCCAAGAGATTCGTTTACAAGCCTAAAGTTTTCAATGTCAAATTTTATTAATAAAAAGTTTTTAGCAGTATTTGTAGTAACAAAATCTTTAGCATCCAATTTAAATTTAACAAGAGTGTTAATCCCAGTAAGTTGTGATATATAAGCAATTTCAGCAATTTTTTTGAGGGTATTACGCTGCGAAGCATTTATCATCATTCCAAATATTGAAACAATAAGCATGATCACAACTGAAACAATAGCCGAAACTATAACGATATTACTAGTTGTTGCTTGCACAATATTTTCAGGAATAATTGAAACAATCATCCAATCTTTTATGCCAATTGGTTTATAGATAAGTGTATATGTTTGTTCATTAAAGTAAAGTGTTTCTTTTCCAGCATGGTTGCTGTTTATATCTTTTTTTAATGCATTGAAAGTATCTTGGTCAGTAGGCAAATATTTTTCTATATTTACGAAAAGGTTTGAAAGTGGAGGATGGATTGAGTTTTTCACACTATTTGAAATAATAGTTCCTTGTGAGTCAACAATAATATTTGCTTGTATTCCAGCAATTTGTGCTCCATACATCTCATCTAAACTATCAAGATAGATATGACCCGCTAAAACACCACGAGTTTCACCATGCGCAATCATTGGTGTTGCTATTGCAATTCCGTGTCTTTGCGTAAAGGTTGAAATAAAGGGATCACTTATTACAGTTTCGCCTTTTAGTGCTTTTTGAAAATATTCATAGTCAGCTAAATCGCCAATCGAGTTATCGCTTCCAACTGCATAGCCATAAGGGTTAATAACAAGCATATAGTCAAAAGCACGTGATAAGTATTGATAGTTAGAAGAATCAAAATTAATATAGCGTAAGAAATCCCACACAGGCAATAAAGCTGCTGATGATTCTATCAGGTTGATATCTGATTCAAGCTTTAGTTTGAATGCTTCAGCATTATTGCTCACTAACTGTTCGATATTATTATCAGACAGCTCTTCAATTTCATCACTAATATAAATATTATAAAAAAACATTGAAATGAGAAGAATAGAAATAGAACCAAATATAGCAAGAGGTATGCTGAGGCGATTTTTTTCTTTTTGCATTGTTTTTCCTCCTTTGCTATGGATTGATTTGTGCGTTAAGTGTGTGAGCATATTTATCAGCAGCAATTTGTACGTTTTTACCGCTAAAAACTTCTTGTAAAAGTTGATACCAAGCAGTTCTCTGTTGTGGCCAAGCAGGAGTTACTTGATAATAATTGCCGAAATTTTTTAGAAATGAAGTAAAAATTGCAATTCTTTCTTCATTATCACTACCTACATAGGCATCTTTGTGTTCACTATTTACAGGAAAGAATTGGCTTGCAAGTATGCTTTTTTTGCGTTGCTGAGGATGATTTGCAAGGAAATTAATAAATTTCTTTGCAGCATCAACTTTTTCTTGATCACCTTTATTGAAAATTCCAAAACCCCAAATTCCGCCTTGCAATTCTGCTATGCCATCATGTGATGGAAAATTCATTGCAAAAGGTGTAAAATTTAGTTTGTCATAATAAAGTGATTCACTATTTGCATTCCATGCTAAACTTATAGCAGTTTTTCCTTCTGCAAAAAGGTCAAGCATTTCAACCGCTGCAATATCAGGCCTGTGGCTAAGAGATTTATTGTTTACCATATCCACAAGAAGCTCTAAAGCCTGTATGCCTTTTTCTTCATTTATTGTATAGGCTGAATAATCATCATTCGTAAATTTTGCATCGTAAAGATTTGTTATAAGTGCGCGTGTGCCTTGATCACCACCATGCCCACCTGAATAGATAATACCTGGTGTTTCAATAAGGCCAGAATCTCTAATTTTTTCCATGGCAGCAACAAAGCCGTCTACTGTCCAAGAACGATTTTCTAAGTCAAGAAATTCAAGTGCGCCTGCTTTTTCAAAAACTTCATAATTAATTGCAATAACGTGGGTTGTCATAACAAGTGGATATTCGTAAAATGCACCATCGGGTGCTCTGCATGCGTCTATAACTTTTTGTGAAACTGCGGACATATTGGCTAATGTTTTTTCATCTAACATGTCTTGAAGGTCAATCATGAGGCCTCTAGCACCCCAGTTAGCTAATAGTCGTTCTGGGCCTTCCATGATAATGTCAGGTGCATTTCTTGTTTCAATTGCTTGTTCAACAGTTGCATCGCCAGTGCGATAGTTAAGTGTTTTAACACTTATGCGAATATTGGGATAGATGTTATTGAAATCATCAATGAAAGTTTGAAGAATTTCTTTATTGCCAAAATCACCAATTGGAAAAGTCCAGAAAGAAATTTTAGTTATCTTACTATTAGTTGAATTATCAAAGGCTCTTAATGAGTTAAGTGGTGCTTCGCTTGATTGAATTTTTTGCACATCTATAGAGTCTGCGTTTAGCGCTGAACTATATGCAGGGGAGAGATAAGGTGTAGGTAAAATGCTTACTAGTAAAAAGATAAGTACAGTAAGCATTAAAAATTTTTTCATTCCTCTTCTCCAAAAGAGTTGAAGCTTCTTGGAAATATCTTTAATATTATATACAAAGCAGTAGCAAAAGGCAACAAATAATATGAATAAATCAAATAAATTTATAAATAAAATATCAATTTTATGTATACTTGATTTCAAAAAAAAGGCTTATTCATAAAAAATAAGCCTTTTAGAGTTTAGTATCTTTGTTTATGGGTTTTTAAAACAAATTATGCACTTTCTGCTTCCATTGAAGCATCGTCATTCTTATCTTCTTTTTTTGTGAAAAGTGATTGTTTTGCAACAATACCACCAAGCGCTAATAAGAGAATAGCAAAAACTAATTGAAGGCTGTTTGCTGCAACTGCTTCGCCTGCTGAAATCTTATTGATGTTACCATAAATGATTAAGCAAAGTGAACTAACAGTGATAAGAAGCATACAATACATTGGAATGCCAAGCATAAAGTTTTTTCTGCCTGTTTTTTCTAAGAAAACTGAAACTGCAATAAGAGCTAAAGCTGCTAATAATTGGTTTGCTGAACCAAATAAAGGCCAAATGCTCATATAACCGCCAGATGCTAATAATGCGCCTAATAACAAAGTGATGAAAGTTGCAAAATAGCTTGAACTTAGGAATGCAAGAAGGCCACCTTCTGGTTTTCTTCCTTCTGTGTGGAAAAGTTCTTGGAAAGCAATTCTACCCACACGCGCAACAGAGTCAAGTGAAGTAAGGGCAAAAGCTGAAATAGCTAAAGTGATAAGTGTAAACACAATTTCACTTGGGAAGCCAAGTTCTGATAAGAAGCTTGCAAGAGCATTAGCAAAAATTACAGGTGGTGCACCGTGCGGCATTGAAGTTGAAGTAGCAAGTGCGCCAACAGCAACTAAAGCAATAACAGCAAGGAATGATTCTAATAACATACCACCAAAGCTGATAAGTTTCATATCTTTTTCATTGTTGATTTGTTTTGATGATGTGCCTGATGAAACAAGAGAGTGAAAGCCAGAAATAGCACCACAAGCAACTGTAACAAACAGCATAGGGAAGATGTATTGACCTTTCACTGTGAATGAAGTGAAAGCAGGCAAGTTCATATCTGGTCTAGCAACAATAACACCAACAAATGCAGCTAAAAGCATTGCAAGAAGAAGGAAAGAGTTTAAAAAATCACGTGGTTGCAACAAAAGCCAAACAGGAAGAACAGAAGCAACAAAAATATAACCAAAAGTAAAAATAACCCAAGTTGATTTTGTTGCAAAAATTGGGAATGAAAGCCCAAGGTAGAGTGCAGCAATTAAAGTTACAATTGCAATAATACATTGCATTGTAGAGGAAAGATTTATTTTTCTGAATAGCAAACCTAACCCAAGAGCAAAAACAATAAATATCAATGAAGTTGATGCAGTTGATGCGCCTGCAACACTAGCGGAATTATTTACAAAACCATTGAATGTGCTTGCAACAATATCAGCAAAAGCTGCAATAACTAAAATACAGAAAAGCCATGTGAAAACAAGGAAGAAAACCTTACCAGATTTGCCGATATATCTTTCAATTAAAACAGAAATTGTTTTACCTTCGTTGCGTACAGAAGCATACATTGAAGAAAAATCTTGAACTGCGCCAAAGAAAATACCACCAACTAAAATCCATGCTAGAACAGGAGCCCAACCAAACATAGCAGCAACAATAGGACCATTAATAGGGCCTGCGCCTGCAATTGATGCAAATTGATGGCCAAATAAAACTGCTTTTGAAGCTGGCACATAGTCAATGCCATCTTTTTGTTTGTGTGCTGGGGTAGGTCTATCTTTATCAACTCCCCATGCTTTCTCAAGATAAGAACCGTAAACGAAATATGCTATCAAAAGGATAACACCGGAAATCGCAAGTAATAGTGCGCCATTCATAGATAAAACTCCTCAAAAAAAAATAACATTTACTCATAGTTTTTTAATAATAAATAACTATCAATAAGGAATGTATATCTATATAATTAAAGACTATACAACGTCAAGCAATTTCTTGTTGTAGAGCGATTTTAAGGGCGGAGTGTTTACAAAAATGTAAAATTCAAATCAATAAAATTTATTTTAATAGTTTTTTTTAAACTACCCCATAAGCACAGAACCACGAGGGTAGGCAGGGAAAGAAAGAGCATCACTAAAGCCATTCATAAGCTTATGACGACCTAAAAAGGCAATCATATCGCCATTATCAGTGCAAAGTTTCATACTCGGTGTAAGAAATTCCATCTTATTTTTTTCTGCTAATTCACTAAGACGTGCACGCACAAATGAATTTGCCGCAACACCGCCAGCTAAAATAATACTTTTTGGGCGAGTTTTGAAAAAGTCGTTATCAAAAGCACGTTGAGCTTTAATCGCTAAAGTGTCAGCAATTGCAAAAAGATAAGAGGCTGCAGCATCACATAGAATTTGCGGTGCATTTTCAATGCGCTCTTTATGGTCAGCAAGTGTGAGCAATGTTTCGCCTTTATTTGGAAGGCTTGGTAAAGCTGCATCAGGATTATTTTGCAAATAAAGTGAAGCCGCTGTTTTTAATCCACTAAAGCTGAAATCTAAATTATCATTTTTTATGAAAGGGCGAGGGAAGAGTTTTTTATCAATTTTTCCTTTTTTTCCAAGCATATCAACAAGCGCACCACCAGGGTAAGGAAGAGTGAGCATTTTTGCAA
>CAYJIN010000087.1:2121-9346 GCA_964370245.1 uncultured Desulfovibrionaceae bacterium | reverse complement strand
GTTGCAATTCAAATGGTGCAAGAACAAAGTTTTGATCTTGTGCTTACTGATGTGCGTATGGCAGAGGTTGACGGTATTACTGCTTTACAAGCAATAAAAGCATATAACCCTGCAATTCCTGTGGTTATTATGACTGCTTGGTCAACTGTTGATAAGGCGATGGAAGCTTTACAATCAGGAGCATCAGAATATCTTACAAAGCCCCTTGATTTTGATGTGTTGCGCTTTGCACTTGAAAAGCTAATTTCATCAAAAAATATTGTAGAAGATGTGAACAGTCCTTCTTTAATGCTTGGTAAAAGTCCTGCAATGCAAGAACTTGCGCAAATGCTTTCGCTTGTTGCTCCAACCGATGCAACGATTTTAATTACTGGTGAATCAGGAACTGGTAAGGAAGTTGTCGCAAGAGCGGTGCAGAGCACTAGTTTGCGTGCGAATAAACCTTTTGTGACTGTAAACTGCGCTGCTTTACCTGAAAATCTTTTAGAATCAGAACTTTTTGGGCATGAAAAAGGTGCTTTCACAGGTGCAGATAAAGCAAGGGAAGGCAAGTTTTTACAAGCGCATACAGGAACTCTTTTTCTTGATGAAATTGGTGAAATGCCACTCAGCTTGCAAGCTAAACTTCTTCGCTTTTTGCAAGAAGGTGAAGTGCAAAGACTTGGTTCTGATAAAGTTATCACAACTGATGTGAGAGTAATTGCTGCAACAAATAGAGATTTAGCAAAAGAAGTGCAAGAAAATAAATTTAGAGAAGATTTATACTATAGATTAAATGTTATTTCTTTGCATATTCCACCTTTAAGAGAACGTGTGGAAGATATTCCTTATCTTGCTGATATGTTTTTAGAGAAATTTGCAAAATCAAATCGCAAACAAATCCATGGTTTTACAGCTCAAGCAATGCATGCACTTTTGAAATATCATTGGAAAGGAAATGTGCGCGAACTTGAAAATGCACTCGAACGTGCAGTAATTCTGAACTTAGGTGAAATGCTACAGCTAAAGGCTTTGCCTTTGACAATTCAACAGTTCATTGAAAAAGAAAGTGAAAATGAACAAACAAGGCAAGGTCCATCTTCGCTTGATGATATGGAAAAAGATTTAATTATTAAGACTTTGCAAGAAACTAATGATAATAAAAGCGAAACAGCTCGTAGACTAGGAATTACGAGAGCAACTCTTCATAATAAATTAAAGAAATATTTCAATGAGTAAGAGTAATTTGAACTTATTTTGATTTATTTAGAATGTATAAAAATAAAGCCACCTCGAAAGAAGTGGCTTTTTTATATTTTCTATGAAGCTAAGTGAGATAAATTATACTTTTTCAATAATTGCTTTTAATTCATCAAGTGCTGCTTGTAAGCCATCAATTTTAGTGCCACCAGCTTGTGCTTGATCAGGGCGACCACCGCCAGAGCCTTCGATGTGCACGGAAATTTGCTTGATAATATCTGGTGCAGTAATTTTTGCGTGTAAATCTTTAGATACATACACAATCATTTGAATTTTCCCGTCAACAACACTTGAAATGCAAGCTATACCGCTAGGAAGTTTTGATTTTGTATCATCCATCATTTCACGAAGCAATTTTACTGGAATATCTTGTAATGAATTTGTTACAAGTTTAATGCCATTGATTTCAACTGAATTTTCTGATGAGCCAGCGCCAGCGTTACCTTGTGCAGAACCAGCACCAGAAATTTTAGCTTTTTCTAAATCTTTCTTCAAAGTTTTTACATCAGCTTGTAAAGCTTGAATACGTGTAACAACTTCTGAAGATTTTACTTTGAGTGATTGTGCAATAGTTGCTAATTCAGCTCTTTCATTTTGAATGTGTGCTAAAGCGTTGAAGCCTGTAAGCGCTTCAATACGACGAATGCCAGCTGCAATGCCTGATTCTGATAAAATAAGGAATGAACCAATTTGACCAGTTGCGCTAAGGTGCGTTCCACCGCAAAGCTCAACACTGTCTTTTTCGCCAATATTGATAACACGAACTGAATCGCCATATTTTTCGCCAAAGAGAGCAATTGCGCCAAAGTCAACAGCTTCTTTATGTGACATTTCATGAGTTTCAATTGCGCCGTTTGCTAAAACTAAACGGTTCACTTCATTTTCAACTGCTTTGAGTTCGTCTTGAGTCATTGCGCTGATATGCGTAAAGTCGAAACGTAATCTTTCAGCACTTACAAGTGAACCTTTTTGCTGAACGTGTGTGCCTAAAACAGTGCGTAAAGCAGAGTGAAGAATGTGTGTTGCAGTGTGGTTACGTGCAATTGCGATACGCTCACTTTCAGTAACTTGCATTTTCACTTCTTGATCAGCATACACAGTGCCTTTTTGCACTTCAATCACGTGCACAAAGCAATTTGCCACAGGTTTTTGTGTGTCAGAAACAAAGGCAACACCTTCAGGTGCTGTAATTGTTCCTTGATCACCAACTTGTCCGCCTGATTCGCCATAGAAAGGAGTTTGATTTGTAAGAATAAAGCCTTTTTCGCCTTCTTCTAATTTTTCAACGCTAAAACCTTCTGCATCTAGCAAAGCAACAATTCTTGCTTGCGCTTGTAAGCAATCATAGCCAATAAAGGAAGTTGTTAAGCCATCTTCAACAAATTTTTTGAAAACATCATTCATGTTTGATGAGCCAGCGCCTAAAAGACTTTTACCTTTTTGTGCATTACGTGAACGAGTTTTTTGTTCAAGCATACATTCTTGGTAAGCATTTGCATCTACTTTGAAATTACGTTTTCTAGCAATATCATCAACAATATCAAGAGGGAAGCCGTAAGTGTCATAAAGAGTAAATGCAACTTGTCCACTAATTGTATCTTGATTATTATTTTTGAGCTTTTCAAATTCTTCATCAAGCATCACAAGACCTTGAGTAAGAGTTTTTGCAAAGCGTTCTTCTTCTTCTTTTACAACACGAGAAATAAATTCTTTTGAATTTGTAAGTTCTGGATACACATCGCCCATAACATCACAAACTTTTTCACACACTTTATAAAGGAATGCTTCATTAACATTAATTAATGTAGCAAAACGAAGCGCACGACGAAGAAGACGACGAAGAACATACGAACGCCCTTCATTACCAGGTAATACGCCATCAGCAACTAAGAAAGCAGCTGAACGTGAGTGATCTGCAATAACACGAAGAGCAGTGTCAATATCATTAGTATCAGGGTCGCTGAAACTATAGCTTACGTTTGCAAGTTTTGATGAATATTGAATAATATCTTGGAAAAGATCGCAATCGAAGTTTGAGCGTTTGCCTTGTGAAACAGCAGCCATACGCTCTAAGCCCATGCCAGTGTCGATTGATGGTTTTGGAAGATTTTCTCTGCCTTCAGGTGTTTGGTTGAATTGCATGAAAACTAAGTTCCAAATTTCTAAATATCTGTCGCAATCGCAAGAGCCGATGCCGCAATTGTCGCCACATTTCATATCTTCGCCTTGATCAACGAAGATTTCAGAGCATGGGCCACAAGGGCCAGTATCGCCCATTGACCAGAAGTTATCTTTAGCGCCAATGCGGAAAATTCTATCTTTCTCAACTTTTGCAACTGTTTCCCAAAGCATTGCTGCTTCATCATCTTCTTCAAAAACAGTTACATAGAGTTTTTCTTTTGGAAGTTCGAGAGTAACAGTTATGAACTCCCAAGCAAATTTAATGGCATCTTCTTTGAAATAGTCGCCAAAAGAGAAGTTACCAAGCATTTCAAAAAATGTGTGGTGACGAGCTGTTCTGCCAACGTTTTCTAAGTCGTTATGCTTTCCGCTTACACGCAAGCATTTTTGGGAAGTTGTTGCACGAGAATAATCGCGCTTTTCTTCGCCTTGAAATATTTTTTTAAATTGCACCATGCCTGCATTTGTGAATAAAAGTGTGGCATCATCGCGTGGGATAAGAGGTGCTGACTCAATAATAGCATGATTATGCTTGTTGAAAAACTCTAAAAACAAAGAGCGTATTTCTTTTGCTGAATAACTTTTCATAATTTTCTCAAAATATTTAAATTATAGGGATAAAATTTCCGCAACAATAAGCCAAAAATATTAAGTGGTCAACTTAAATTCGCAAGCTAAAAAGTTTAAATAAAAAAGCTCTATTTTCTTTAAAAATAAAAGAGGAAATAGAGCTTGTAATTGTTTGATTTTATAATTGTTTTGCAGCTTTTAATATGGCAGTTACGATATCAGATTTTACTGCTTTTTTCTCTAAATGATTTACACCTTGAATGGTAATACCTTTTGGTGAGCAAACTTGTTGTTTCAAATCATAAAATGAAAGTGGAGTTTTAGCTGCTAAACCAACTGAGCCTGAAAAAGTTTGAATAGTTACTTTTCTTGCATCTTTATGGCTAAATCCAAGAGTTACAGCCGCCTCATAGAAAGCTTCCATCACGTGGAATATAAAACCAGGGCCAGAGCCAACAAGGCCAGAAAAAGCATCAAACTTATCTTCTTGAAGAATATATACATCACCTATAAGGTCGAATAATTCTTCAACTTCTTGCTTTTGTGTTTCACTCAGTGCAGGGTCATCAAAACAAAGAGCAAACACGCCTTTGCCGACTGCCGCAGGAAGATTTGGCATAGAACGAATAATTGGGCACTTACCATGCGCATTTCTTTTCATCACACCAACTTCAACACCGGCAGCAATAGAAAGAATAAGCTTATCACTTGTGAGGTGATCAACAATAGTTTCTAAAATAGTTGAAATGCGATGCGGTTTTGCTGCAAGAATAATAATGTCTGACTTTGCAACAACATCAACAGCTTCTTGATAATAATTTGCCGGAACAACTTCCTTATGCGGATTATAAGCATAAATTGTTTTACCATGCTGAGCAAGACCAGTTGCAATTGCACTTCCCATTTTGCCATAGCCAAGAATACCAATGTTTTGTAAAGCCATATAAACTCCTTCCTAACTCTTTCAAAATACGTGTGAAAAAATAAAGTCAAGTAAACTTAAAGTCTAATTATTGCGGTTTTCAAATATTTCTTTTACAAAATCTAAAATATTTTTTCCTGTGAACAAATATCCGTCAATTCCTGCATTTTTACCAGCTTCAACATCACGAGGATGATCACCAATGATAAAAGACTGCGAAACATCTATATGATGTTTTTTTATAAGCTCGATAATCATGCCTGGTTCAGGTTTTCTGCAATTGCATTGTTTTGAATATTCTTCAACAATTCCTTGTGGATGGTGTGGGCAAAAGGAATATTCATCAATAAAAGTATCTTCTTTTTTCAATTCATCTTGAATGAAATTATGCAATACTTCCACTTCTTTTTCAGTGTAAAGCCCACGTGCAATGCCTGATTGATTCGTAACAATAAAGATTTTATAGCCTTTTTCACGGCAAAGCGCAATAGCTTCTTTCGCGCCGTCTATCCAAAAAAAATCTTCAACTTTATGGATATAGCCTAAATCGTGGTTGATAACGCCATCTCTATCAAAAAAAACGGCTTTTTGTAATTCTGTTGTCATAGTATTTCTTTTGTCTTAGTTTCTGATTAAATATTCAGAGCTTGCAATATATTTTGTTGTTGTAAGTTCTTTTATGCCCATCACACCATAAGAATGGAGCTTTGATGTGCAAATGCCAATTTCAGCACCAAGTCCAAGTTGACCGCCATCATTGAAACGAGTTGATGAATTCACTAAAACTAAAGAAGCATCAACATCTTTTTGGAAATTTCTTGCCATATCAAGATCTTGTGTGCAAATACATTCTGTGTGATTTGAGCCATAATTGCTGATATGTTCAATAGCTTCGTCGTATGAATCAACAATGCGAATAGCCAAGGTAAGATTATGGAATTCTTGTCCAAAATCTTCTTGATTTGCTTTTACAGTTTTCTCGGAGGCTAATTTCATAGCATCAACAAGACTAAAAGAACGAGCACACAAACGCATTTCAACATTTTCTTTTGCTAATGGTGGCACAATCATTTTTAGAAAATCTTGAGCAACTGATTGTTCAATAAGTAAACATTCTAAAGCATTACATGCTGATGGTCTTTGCACTTTTGAATTGATAACAAGATCTATGCATTCTTCAAGTTTTGCACTTTTTTCCACAAATAAATGGCACACGCCTTTGAAGTGTTTGAGAACAGGCATGGTTGCTTGCTCAACAACAGCACGGATAAGGCTTTCGCCACCACGAGGAATAAGAACATCAATATATTCATGCATTTTACACATAATCTGCACAGCTTCTCTATCAGTTGTTGGAACAATCTGCACAGCTTTTTCAGGAAGATTTGCTTCTTTCAATGCTTGGCTAAGAAGTTTTGCAAGTGCAGTGTTTGCATTGATAGCTTCTGAGCCGCCACGCAAGATAACCGCATTGCCAGCTCTTAAGCAAAGAATTGCTGCATCAATAGTAACATTTGGGCGTGATTCATAAATGATAGCAATAACACCAAGAGGAACACGCATTTTACCAACAACCATTCCATTTGGGCGTTGCCATTGTTCTTCTGCAACATTGATAGGGTGCGGATAGCTTGAAGCATATATGCATGCATCTGCCATTTCATTAATAATAGCTGGCGTAAGTTCAAGGCGTTGCATATCGTGGATTGACATGCCTTTTTCTTTTGCATTTTTTATATCTTTTTGGCTTTCTTCTAAAAGAAATGCTTCATTTTTTTTCAAAAGTTCTGCAAGTGTTTCAAGTGCAAAAGATATATCTTTACCGCTTGCACGTGCGAGAAGTCTTGAAGCTTTTTTGGCTTCAACGCCTAATTCAACAATTGTTTCTTTGATGTTCATGTCTATCACCCTTTTTATCTAACTAAGCATTTGTAAATATATATACTATAATATTTTCAAGTGAGCAAGTGACGCAGAGAGGATAAAAATTAAAAGAATATTTCTATTGCAACATTCTTGACTTGATAAGCGTGGGCTTTTTTGTTAGTTTGGAAAAAATCAACTATACTATGGAAAATATATTAGGAGAAAGTTTTTTATAAACTTTGGTAAAACTATGTCAGAAGATAAAAATTGTACACAATGCGGGACTTGTTGCAGAAAAGGTGGACCTGCAATTCATGATAAAGATTTAAATTTAATTTCAGATGGCGTTCTTCGCCTTGAAGATCTTATGACTTTTCGCCCAGGCGAATTTGTTCGTGACGAATCTGAAAGAAAGATTGTTCCTTTAGAAACAGATTTAGTAAAGAT
>CAYJIN010000087.1:0-2021 GCA_964370245.1 uncultured Desulfovibrionaceae bacterium | reverse complement strand
TTAATCAAAATTGCTGAATATATCACAAAAATCGAAGAAGAACCTGAAGCAAAAGAAGCGCTTTTATCAATGATTGCTTTTGATAATTCTTTTAGAGAGCTTGTTTTAGAAAAAACAGATATCAAAGAAGATTTATTACCTTTCCTTTTTGGTAGACCACTTCTTGGTTTAATGCACCAGTATAAAATTGAAGTGCTCAAAACAGATAAAGGGCTTTTACTTAAAAAAGCTCAATAATTAAGCGGGAAATATGATAGCATATATTGAAGGAAGATATTTAGAGCATACGGAAAATTCTGTTATTGTATTAACAGAAGGGGGCATTGGCTATGAAGTTTTTGCACCAAGCCATGCTTTAGCTCATCTTCCTGCGCGCGGTGAAGTTGTAACATTCTACACCGTGCATGTTGTGCGTGAAGATGCGGCAGAGCTTTTTGGATTTCCTACATGGGATGAAAGACGAACATTTCTTGTGCTCACTTCCATAAATAGGGTTGGTGCAAGAACTGGCTTGGCTATTCTTTCCACATTCAGCCCTGATGAACTTCGTCAAATGGTTGCTGATAATAATAGCCTTGCTTTAACGCAAGTTTCAGGTATTGGCAAGAAAACAGCTCAACAAATATTCCTTGATTTACAATATAAATTACAAGGAAGCGCAAGTGCTGGAATTGACTTACCAGCAAGCGAATCAAACAAAGTATTGATGGACGTTTTAGCGGCTTTAGTAAATCTTGGTTATCAAGAAGAAGAAGTGCGCCCAAGCGTGAAAGAAATTCTCAACGCAAACCCTGATTTTGATGTTACAGCAGCAATTAGAGCTTGCTTAAAACAATTAGCGCAAAGTAAAAGAGCATAAAAATGGCAGATTTTGACTTTTCTGACGAACATATACGCCCGCAAAGGTTGGAAGACTTTATAGGGCAAGAAGAATTGCGTAAAAATCTGCGTGTCTATATTGATGCGGCAAAAGAGCGAAGATCAGCAATAGATCATCTTCTTTTTTATGGTAATCCTGGCTTAGGTAAAACAACTTTAGCCCGTATTATTGCATCAGAACTTGGGGTAAACCTTGTCACCACTTCTGGCCCAGTGCTTGAACGTTCGGGTGACTTGGCGGCTATCCTCTCAAACCTTGGCACAAATGATATTTTGTTTGTGGACGAAATTCATCGTATGCCAATTTCAATTGAAGAAATTCTTTATCCAGCAATGGAAGATTTCACTCTTGATTTGGTTATAGGGCAAGGCCCAGCGGCAAGAACTGTAAAGCTTGATATTGAACCTTTCACCTTGATTGGCGCAACAACAAGGCTTGGTTTATTGTCGTCACCGCTTCGTGATAGATTTGGCATTATTTCTCGTCTTGAATTCTATACACCAAACGAATTGGCACAAGTTGTGTTAAGGGCAGCACGCATTTTCAATATTCCTATTGAAGAAAAGGCGACGCTTGAAATTGGTAAACGCTCAAGAGGAACGCCACGTATTGCAAACAGGCTTTTGCGTAGGGTGCGAGATTTCGCAACTGCGGCAGTAAAAGGCACTGATGAGCAAGCATGCATTACTTTAGAAATAGCAAGAAATGCTTTGGTGCGCCTTGATATTGATGAAGAAGGGCTTGATTCAATGGATAGACATATTCTTTCTGTGATAATTGATCATTACGATGGTGGCCCTGTGGGGGCAAAAACTCTTGCGGTTGCTGTTTCAGAAGAATTAAGAACTATTGAAGATATTTACGAGCCTTACCTTATTCAATGTGGCTTCCTTAAGCGTACACCACGCGGAAGAATGGCCACAGAGAAAGCATATAGGCATTTAGGCGGTAAACAAAATTTTCTTGAATAACATTCTTGGAAATTGTGCGAACTTCTTGAACAAGTCTTTAGCGAACAAGTGAAAACGACGTTTTTCACGCAGTGAGGATTTTGCGCTGAAAGCCAAAATCTATCTAAATAAGGTCGAAAGCATATAGGCATTTAGGCGGTAAACAAAATTTTCTTGAATAACATTCTTGG
>CAYJIN010000086.1:0-9395 GCA_964370245.1 uncultured Desulfovibrionaceae bacterium | reverse complement strand
CATCTTGACTTTATCAATAAAAGAAACTATTTTAGCGCTCTTCAAACGAATAGAACGAATAATAAGGATATGAAATGAACAAATTTTGCCAAATCAAAACTACCTTTAAAAATAAAGATGAAGCTTTAGCACTGGCAAAACTTTTACATGAGAAAAAACTTATTGCCTCCGCGCAAATAAAAGAAATGTATTCAATGTATTCATGGAAAAATGAAGTTCAAACGCATAAAGAATTTGAGCTTTCATGCTTAACGAAATCACACTTCTTTAAACAAATTGAAGCTGTTATAAAAGAAAATCACTCCTATGAACTTCCTGAAATCATAAGCATTTCTATTGAGAATACTTCAAATGAATTTGCACATTGGATTGACGAAAACTTGTTATAATCACTGTGCAAGTGCATTTGATAACTTGTATTCATTTTGAAAATACTTTACTTTTCTATAAAAGAACTTATTTCTAGATTAGACTTTAACCTATAGTAGATTATGAAATTATTAAAAATATTTACGCTTTTCTTTTTACTTCCTTTGCAATTTGCAACTGCAAACTTCTCTTATGCTCAAACGACTGAAGTAATAGCCCCTAATAAAAATTTTATTGCAGACACTGCCTACCTTCAAGATCGTGAAAATCTCAATACTTTACAACATGATGCATTTCTTTACATGTGGGAGCATAGCCATCCAAGTTCAGGAATGGTGCACGAAGGGCTTTTCCATTGGGAGGTGACCCCTGTTGCTACAGGTGCAACGGGCTTTGGTGTTGCTGCACTTATTACAGCGGTTGATCGTGGGTGGGTTACTCGAGATGAGGCACTTCACAGGCTTATGAAAATTAGTCTTTTCTTGCGCGATAAAACAAATAGAAAAAATCTTCATGGGGCCTTTCCGCACTGGCTAAATGGTGAAACGGGTGAAACTCTTCCCTTTAGTGAGATGGATCAAGGTGCTGATATTGTTGAAACTGCTTTGCTTATGCAAGGTCTACTTATGGCAAGACAATATTTCAATGGGCCTGGAAGCGAAAAAGAACTACGTGAAATTATAACTGAAATTTGGCACGAAATTGAATGGGATTGGTTTACCAATAACGAAGAAAATGGTCTTTACTGGCATTGGGATATTGAAAAAGGATTTTCACATGGCCTAAAAGTTTTAGGTAACAATGAATGCCTTATTGCTTACGTTTTGGCAATGGCATCACCAACGCATCCAATCAGTAAAACCGCTTATAATTATTGGACATCAGGCAAAGGCTATCAAGAAAAAATGGTTTATGGCTATGAAATTGAAGCTTCCTTAGCGGGTGCTGGCCCACTTTTTCTAGCGCAATATTCTTTTATAGGTCTAAATCCTTATCTTATGGCAGATGAATTTGTGAAAGATGGCTATTATGTTCGTAACACAAAACATACACTCAGTAATCGTGGCTATAGTTTACTCACAGCTTATAAGGGAAACAAATATTCTGAAGATTATTGGGGGCTTACAGCTAGTGATACAAGGCATGGTTATTTTGCTAGTGAACCAAAAAAAGATAAAGCTACTGTTGCACCAACTGCAGCACTATCCTCACTTCCTTACACACCGCACTATTCCTTGCAAGTTTTAGAATCATTACTTGGAAAACACAAAGAAAAAATCTGGGGTCCATGGGGACCATACGATGCATTTAGCTTGCGCTATAATTGGTATAGTCAGTCATATTTAGGTATAAACCAACTTCCAATGGTTATAATGGCTGAAAATTATCGCTCAGGTTTATTATGGAATCTTTTGATGGCTGATGAAGATATCTTGTCTGGCTTAGAAAAAGCTGGCATTCACGAGCCAAAACATGAAACGGGTTTTCCTGAAGTAGTTCAAACGCTACAATGGAATAAAAATCATTATTATAAAGATGCTTATGACATCCGCCGTCATCCCGATACAGGTCTTTATCAAATTCCATTTTGGCTTGAAAAAAATCAAAAAGTTCTCATGCAAATTCATGATTCAGAGAATAATATTCTTTATGAACAAGAACTTTTAGCCTTTGAGGGTAGAAACAGTCTGTCCTTTCCACAGTTTATGCCAAAAAATTCTGACACCTATACTCTTGTAATGACACTTGATAAAACTTTATCAGAAGAAAAGCAATTTCAATTGCCCATTTGCATGCATTAAACTTTAGCATTTTTGGTTTAACATTAAATAGAACAGGTTATTTTCATTGATTAAAATAAAATTACTCCCTTTAGCTTTTTTCTTTTGCGCAAGCTTTTTTTCTACTCACCTACTTTCTGCATATGCTGAAGAAAGAACTGAAATCTTGCATTCTTCTGAAAACATTTCACTTCCAATAAGCCCTATCTCTATTTCAGAGATTAAAGCCTATGCTAAAAGCCTAGCCGATAATAATTACATCTCACCATCAGATGAAGACGTTGAATTATTTGAAGATTTTGATATTGAAGAATGGCAAAGTATTCAGCATAAAGAAGAGAAATTTCTTTGGAAAGATGAAAATCTTCCCTTTGCCCTTGAATTTTTTGCACCAGGCTATCTACATCAAGATTCTATTGAGATTTCCATAATTGAAGATGAACAAAGCAAAAAATTACAAGCTGATAGATCTTTATTTAGTGCCTCTAGTGAAGATATTATTGATGATTTACCTAAAGAATTTAATATAGGTGGGTTTAGAATCCACTACTCTTCTCAAAATAATATGCAAAATATTGCGCAATATTCAGGCATTGCCTCCTTTATTGGAGCAACTTTCTTTAGAGGTACTGGTAAAAATGCTCAAAGCGGTGTCTATGCACGTGGAGTAACAATTAATACCGCACTTCAAGAAGGCGAAGAATTTCCACACTTTACTCATATATGGATTGTAAAACCCAAAAAAAACGACTCAAAACTCACCTTCTATGCACTCATGGATTCACCAAGCATGACTGGTGTTTTCACATTTATTTTAGAAACAGGAACCTCAACAATTATCAATGTTGAAAATACTTTCTATCCTCGTGCCGGTAAAGAACTTCCTCAAAAAATAGGTATTGCGCCATTAGCAAGCATGTTTTTTGCCTCGTCTCAAAATGAAGTTCTTACAGAAGAGGAACTAGATGAAGAAAGAAATATCCATAATGCGCATAATTCTGACGGGCTTTTGTATTTAGATTCATCTAATAATTATGTGTGGCGCTCGCTTGAAAATCCACGTCGTTTGAGTATCACAAGCATAAATAACAATAATCCAAGCGGTTTTGGCTTATTTCAACGAAATATTGACGAAAATAGTTTTCATAATAAACAATTCAGCTATCACAAAAGCTCTTCGCTGTGGATTGAGCCACTTTCAAACTGGGGCAATGGCTATTTAGAACTTATTGAAATTCCAACTAGAAATGACAAACATAATAATATTGCGCTTTTTTGGGTGCCGTATACATTTGGCGAGCAAGCAATTTCTGATGAAGTTTCATACTCTTATAAACTTTATTGGATAACAGCTGGCGCAAGCCCTCATCTATTAGCAAAAGTTGTTTCAGCAAAAGAAATTCATGCAGATGAGAACGACAGGCTTTGCACTTTTACTATTGATTTTAAGGGTGAAGCTTTGAATGCTCTGCCTGAAAACACTGGTTTAGCAAGTGTTATTGAACTTCCAAAAGAAGTTGAATTTGTTGATAAAACACTTACTAAAGACAATATAAACAATACGTGGAAGCTAACTTTTTCAGTGCTTCTTCCAACACCTGAAAGTATCGTGCAAACACTTATTCCTGCACGAAATCCTGAAAAAATCCGCTTCAAAGCACATCTAATCCGTGGTGAAAACTTGCCTACCCCACTAACTGAAATCTGGCAATACGACTTAACATTATAATTAGCAAAAACAATGAAATATCAAATAGCAAGGAGAACCATTTAGCATGGTTAAACTCTTAGACGAACAATACGAAGCACGAAATCGACTTTTATTTTATACACGAACTTTGCATTTATCTCCAAGTGAAAGCGTTGCTATCGCTTTAGAAAGCATAAAAAAAGTTGAAGCAAGTAAAGAAAGCAATTCCTCGCCGGATAATGATCCTATCGAACGCTCAATGCAAGCGCTCAATAATATACTTGAAGAAAAAAATATTTCTTTACAGCTGCTTGGAAAAGATAGAAAAACTCTTACAAGCGCACCAAAAATCAATAGAAATATTATGATTCCTGAAGGAATGGGTGAAAATCTCTTCCAAAAAGCGCTAAAAAAGATTCGTATTGCTCTAAAAACAAAGAATTTTTCATTTAAAAGAAATAAAAATGATGAGAGAGCTGAATGGGAAGTAAGCGTTGCTAAAAGGCGATTAATCCTCACAATTCTCACAGCTGTGCCATCATTGCTTGCTGGTTGCGTGCTATATTCTCTTTTTGTTGCAACTGCCTGGAAGCCACTTCTCTTTATATCAACTGCACTCTTTACTATCCTATTTTATTGGATTTCTTTAGGTTTTTGGAGTTTTATTATGGGAATTTTTATTATGCTCCGTAAGTATGATAATTTTTCTTTCAAACACTCTGTTCCAGAAAATACTCCCCTACCTAAAGATGCACGAACTTCCTTACTCTTTCCTGTATATAATGAAGATGCAAAAACAGTTTGTGCTGGAATTAGAACAGTTTGGCAATCGCTTTGCACTGCTGGAATAGAAAAACATTTTGATATTTTTATCTTGAGCGATTCTACAAAAGCTGATGCATGGGTAAATGAAGAAGAAGCATGGCGTGAACTGTGTGAGCTTGAAAATGCGCATGAACATATTTTCTATCGCCATAGAAAGATGAATATAAAACGAAAAAGTGGTAATATTGCAGACTTTTGCCGTAGATGGGGTCATCAATATCGTTACATGATTATTTTTGATGCTGACAGTTTAATGTCTGCCCATAGTTTGAAAAGACTTGTGCAAATTATGGAGAAAAATCCTGATGTTGGCATTGTGCAATCGCCACCAAAAATAATAAAAAGTCAATCACTTATAGCAAGAGTTCAACAATTTGCAAATCATCTTTACGGCCCTGTTTTTGCCACAGGCTTGAGCTTTT
Organism: uncultured Desulfovibrionaceae bacterium; assembly: GCA_964370245.1. Classification (GTDB taxonomy): domain Bacteria; phylum Desulfobacterota; class Desulfovibrionia; order Desulfovibrionales; family Desulfovibrionaceae; genus CAYJAZ01. Next base: position 4,308 of record CAYJIN010000086.1, on the reverse strand, counting down.
GGCGTTTAGGTAATACGCAATATTGGGGGCATAATGCCATTATCCGCACTGAACCTTTCATGAAGCACTGTCAATTACCAAAACTTTCAGAACGCATACCTCTTGGAGGCGAAATTCTTAGCCACGATTTTGTTGAATCTGCCCTCATGCGTCGTGCTGGTTATGGAGTTTGGCTTGATTATGATTTAGAAGGCTCATTCGAGCAATCTCCACCAAGTTTAATCGATGAGTTGATACGTGATAGACGCTGGTGCCAAGGCAATCTTCAACATAGTCGCCTTCTCTTTACTGCTGGCTTTTTTCCAACACACAGAGCTTTATTTATCAATGGCATAATGTCTTATGTTTCTGCCTTGTTATGGTTACTTTTCCTTTTAGCAAGTTCAGCACAAGTTATTATGGAATTGTTCATAATCCCTGATTATTTCCCAAGTGAAGCAAGCCTTATTCCCGATTGGCCAGAATATTTTCCAAATTGGCTATTAACTTTGCTATCATGCACTGCTATCCTCTTATTTTTACCGAAAATTTTTGTTATTGCGCTTATGCATGTAAAAAATGCAACACAAGCCTTTGGTGGATTTTTCAAAATGACACTGAGCGTAATTTTTGAAATTATTCTTTCAGCTTTTCTTGCCCCTGTTCGCATGCTTTTCCATTCATGGTTTGTTATTTCATCGCTTATAGGGCGAACTGTGGGCTGGAATTCACAAAACAGAGAAAGCGGAACTTCATGGTATGATGCTTTTCGTTTTCACTGGTGGGGTTCGGTTATTGGCGGTGTTTGGGGTTGGTTTATGTATCTAGCAAATCCAGGTTTCTTTATTTGGTTTGCGCCCGTTGCTTTAGGCTTGGTTTTTTCTATTCCTCTTTCTGTGTGGACAAGCAAAATGAGCATAGGCAAACGCTTACAATCATGGGGAATATTTCTCACACCACCAGAAACTATGCCAAGTGATGAAATTCAAGCATTAGATAAAAATTTAGAACCTTCAAACGAATATAAACAATTTGAACTTCCACTTGAAATTCCTGAAAATTCTGGTTTTATACGTGCAGTTGTTGACCGCAATGTGCTTGCTCTCCACACTTCTTTGCTAGCTCCTCGTAAAAAAACTTCACAATTTGTTTTTGATCTTGTTGATAAAGCTGTAAACGAAGGCCCACACGCATTATCAAATCAAGAAAAAATGCTTTTATTGCATAATAAAGAAGTTCTTATTTCCTTGCATAAAAAAGTGTGGGCATCTGATGTAAAATCAGCTGAACTTTGGGGAATTTATACAAGATAGCATTGATAAAAAACTATAAGCCTTTCAATTTGAAGGGCTTTTTTATTCTATATATTGTTGCAAATATCAAATAAACTCAAACTTGACAAAGACTAGTTTACAAAATATCCTCTAAATGACTATTTTATTGTAAGTGACTATTTTTTTGGAGGTTTTATGGACATGAAGGAAATTCGCTCAAAGGCAAAAGAACTTTTTAAAGGTTCTTGCCGAGTGTGTAAAGTTTGTGATGGAAAAATATGTAGTGGAGAAACTCCAGGCATGGGCGGATGCGGAACTGGTTCTTCTTTTCATAATAATTATAATGCCTTAAAAAATCTAAAACTCAATTTACGATTAATCCATGATGTAAAACAGCCTGATTTATCTGCTGAATTTTTTGGAACTCAGCTCGATATGCCTCTTCTCGTTGCGCCTATTGGCGGTATTTCTTACAATATGAATAGCGCAATAACAGAAGATGAATACACACATGCAATTATTGATGGCGCAAAAAAAGCTGGTGTTTTAGGCACAACTGGCGATGGTGTTTCAGATCTTATTCACGAAGCTGGATATAGAGCCATTATAAAAGCTGATGGTTTTGGCATTCCATTTCTAAAGCCGTGGGTAAGCAACGAGTTTAAGCATAAAGTTGAAAAAGCAATGGAAACAAATTGCCCTGCAATTGGTATGGATATTGATGCTGCGGGGCTTATCACTTTAGCTTTGCAAGGCAGACCAGTTGCCCCAAAAAGTTTATCTGAACTCACTGAAACTGTTGATTTTGTTCATTCTAAAGGGAAGAAATTCATATTAAAAGGCGTGATGACTGTTGAAGATGCCGAAAATGCTGTAAAAGCAGGTTGTGATGCAATTGTTGTTTCAAACCATGGCGGACGTGTGCTTGACTATACCCCAGGCACAGCAGAAGTTTTGCCACAAATTGCAAAAGCAGTTAAAGGTAAAACAATCATTATTATAGATGGAGCTATTAGAGATGGCTTTGATATTATAAAAGTTTTAGCTCTTGGTGCTGACTTTGCGATGATTGGTCGCCCTTATTCTGTTGCAGCTGTTGGCGGTTTAAAAGATGGCGTTGCAGCGTATACAAATCAACTAAAAAGCCAGCTCACACAAGCGATGATTCTTACTGGAACGCAATCAGTTGCAAGTGTAAGCCCTTCTATTCTTTATTAAAAATAAATATTTCTTTATTTCAAAAACAGTTGTAGAGATACAGCTGTTTTCTTTTTTAAACACACTTATAAAATCTTCCATATTGTAGAAAAAAATTGTTTGAGTAAACAATTTAGCTAATTATAATATATAGTTGACACATTATTTTATATCTGCTAAACATGCTATCAATAGATATTTATTTTTTATTTAGGAGCTCGAATGATTACATTTATTTGTTCATGCGCATTATTGTTCTTTGGTTATTTCATTTACAGCAAATTCATTGCTCATATTTTTGGTGAAGATGCAAAACGCCCTACACCATCACAAACACAAGCAGATGGGTTTGACTTTGTTGAACTTCCATCATGGAAATCATTTCTTATACAGTTTTTGAACATTGCAGGAACTGGCCCAATCTTTGGTGCTATTGCTGGTGCAATGTGGGGTGCAAACGCATTTTTATGGATTGCCCTTGGTTGCGTTTTTGCTGGTGCTGTGCACGATTATTTAATCGGTATGATGTCAGTTCGCTCAAATGGTACAACTGTTGCTGAATTAGTTGGCGAAAACCTTGGCGGTTTTTCACGTAAAGTAATGATTATTCTTTCAGCAGTGTTACTTTTATTAGTTGGCGTTGTTTTCATTGCTTCGCCAGCTGATATTTTAGCAAACCTCACAGGTGTAAACCGCTGGATTTTCATTGGTATTATCTTTGTTTACTATCTTCTTGCTACTGTTTTACCGGTTGATAAAATCATCGGTAGAGTATATCCAATTTTCGGTATTGCTCTATTAATTATGGCTCTTGGTATTATTGGTGGCATGCTTTACACTGGTTTATTCTTTGAAATTCCTGAATTTGATTTTTCAAACCCACATGTGGCTTCAAAATCAATCTTCCCATACCTCTTTATTTCAATTGCATGTGGTGCTATTTCTGGCTTCCACGCAACACAATCACCAATCATTGCGCGTTGTATTAAAAACGAAGTTGAAGGCCGTAAGGTTTTTTATGGTGCTATGATTACTGAAGGCTTTGTTGCTCTTATTTGGGCTGCTGCAGCTATGACTTTCTTCGGAGGCTTAGAAGGCCTTTCACAAGCTGGTTCTGCACCTGTTGTTATCAATAAAGTTTCTATGGGCTTTATGGGAACTGTTGGTATGTTTTTAGCTGTTTTAGGTGTTGTTGCTTGCCCAATCACCTCTGGTGACACCGCTTTTAGAGCACTTCGTATGAGCATTTCAGATGCTTTAAAAATTGACCAAAGCAAAAAAATCAATCGCTACATAATTGTTGTGCCTGTTTTTGCAATTGCTGCGGCTCTTTTATTTATCGACTTTGCTATTATCTGGAGATACTTCTCTTGGTCAAACCAAACTCTTGCAACATTTGCGCTTTGGGCAGCTGCTGCATACCTTAAGAAAAGAGATAGATTATACATTGTTGCAATGCTTCCTGCTATGTTTATGACAGTTGTTGTAACTTCATATATCTTGGTTGCACCAGAAGGTTTCTACAGCTTAATGACATCTCATGTTGACCTTAAAACTGCTGAAAACTATGGCACTATTGCAGGTGTTGTTCTTGCTCTTATCTTAGCTGCTCTTTTTATGACAAGAATAAAAAGTTCATCAGCGAATGACAGTGTAAGCTATCAATCATAATAAAAAAATAATCTTATAAATTAGGCAGTTCTTATTTTTTAGGAGCTGCCTTTTTTTGTGACATTTTACTTATAAGTATTTCTATCAATAGAAGAAAGTATCTTTTTTTATTCAGCACTTGAAAAAAATAAGTGATTGACTAATCTAATAGTATATATTATCATTAACAAAATTGCATTACTTTGAT
>CAYJIN010000085.1:6570-9434 GCA_964370245.1 uncultured Desulfovibrionaceae bacterium | reverse complement strand
GTATCTAATTGATGAGCTGTTTGCATAACTTTTGAATTTGCTTCAAATGAACGCTGCACTTCAATCATTTTTACCATTTCTTCAACAACATTCACATTAGCTTTTTCTAAAAATCCTTGATTTACAACTAAACCATTTGCAAAAGGATCAATAACTTCTGGTGTTGCACCTTCACGGAATCTCAATAAATTTGAACCCAATTTTTCAAGATCTTGTGATGGATTATCAAAAGCTGTGATGTCAATAGTTGCAATTTCAACAGAATCAGCAAACACACGGCCATCGTCAGAAATATGAATATCTTTTGTGCCAGGAGGAATAACAATTGGTCCACCCTGTCCCATAAGTGTATAGCCTTGCTTTGTCGTCAAAGTGCCGTTTGCATCTTTTGTGAAAGATCCGTTTCTAGTAAGAAATTCACCTTGAGGAGTAAGAACTTTGAAAAATCCATCACCAGCTAATGCAACATCAAGCTGATTACCTGTTGATTCCATAGCACCTTGAGAAAAATCAGTTTTTTCAACTGCAATTCTTACACGGGATAAGAGATGTGCTTCTGGAAACAATGGTTTTGAACGTAAATTTTCAAGTGGTTCACGTATATAATCGTGTGCAAAATGAATCATAGTATCTTTAAATGCTAATTTATCATTTTTATAACCATTCGTGTTTACGTTGGATAAGTTATTTGAAATTACTGCAAGTCTGTGTTCAGAGCTAAGAGCACCGAATAAACCTGTAAATACAGCATTTTGCATAAAGCCTCCTCAAGAAAATTGTATCTTTTCATTGTAGTTTTACAATTTCTCACAAAAGACATTGCAATAGTTGTGCCAAAAATTGTGTCTGTTAATTGACAGCTAATAGACTTAATTATTTAATAATATTAACAATATATTATATTTTTTAAGCAGTAAAATAGAAGAAAAATTATCTTTTAATATTAAGTGGCACACACTTTGCAATACTCAACTACATAACAATAGATTTTATTTTTTTTTGACACAGACTTTGGGAGAATAATTATGGACACAAATAAATTTAGTTTAGCGAGTTTTTCAGAAAAATCGAAAAATTTCTGGTCAGCACTAAGTTCAAACCAACGTATATTAATAGTTGGTGCTGGGTTAGTAATGATGACTTTGTTTATTTTATTTATTTTATGGCTCAATAAACCAAACCACAAAATTCTTTACACAAACCTTACAAGTGAAGATGCTAACAAAATTGTTACTTACCTTGAAACTGAAAAAGTTCCTTATTCTTTAGTTGATGAAGGGCAAACAATTACAGTTCCTTCTGAGCAAGTCTATGACTTACGTATTAAAATTGCAGGCGAAGGAAATTTAGTTGGTCAAGGTATTGGTTTTGAAATTTTTGATGAAATTCAAATGGGTCAAACTGAATTTGTTCAACGTATTAATTATCAACGTGCTCTTCAAGGTGAATTAGCAAGAACCTTGAGTGAACTTCCTAATGTTGAAACAGCGCGTGTTCACTTAGTTCTTCCTGAAAGATCACTATTTATTGAAGAACAACAAGAGCCATCAGCTTCTGTTGTGTTAATGCTTGAAAATCCAAGTATGGAAATGTCAAAAAAAGAAGTAAATGGCGTATTAAATCTTTTAGTTATGTCTGTTGAAGGTTTAGATAAATATCATGTTTCTATTACTGATAGTAATGGTAAAGCAATTTATACACCTGAAGAAGAAGGCTTTGGTGCTAATAGCACACAACTTGATTATCGTGTTCGTTATGAAAAACTTCTTGAATCAAGAATTAATGAACTTCTTAGCCCAATTTTAGGCCCTGGTAAAGCTATTGCAAAAGTAAATGCTTCTTTAGATTATAGCCAACGTACTATTAGAAGAGAAATTTTTGATCCTGAAAGTCAAGTTGTTCGTTCTGAACAAACAAGTGAAGAAGTTCAACAAGGTTCAGCAAACTTAGAAGCTGGCTCACCAGATGCTAATTTCCGTGGTGATGGTTTGACAGGTTCTGTTTCAACTCAAGATGGTTCGCGTGAACAAGCAACTATCAACTATGAAATCAATAAAGTTGAAGAAAATATTATTGGTCAAATGGGTGAAGTGGAAAGACTTACTATTGCAGTTGCAGTTGATGGAACGTATGTTCGTAATGAAAATGGTGAATATACTTACGTGCCTAGAAGTGAAGAAGAATTAACAAGAATTCGTCAATTAGTTTCTAATGCAGTTGGATTTGACAACTTGCGTGGAGATACGATAGAAGTAAGTAATATAGCATTTGGTGAAAACAATCTTCCTGTTGAACCAAGCGCAGCCGCTCTTCTTTCAGATTTTGCTAATAGAATGATAAAACCAATTCTCACAGCTTTACTTGCACTCTTCTTTATCTTATTAGTTGTTCGTCCTATTGTTCTAAGTCTTATTCGTCCTCGTGTTGAATCAGGCGAAGTTATTGAAGGCCTTGAAGGTTTACCAGCAGCTGAAGAACAATATGCTCTCTTCCAAGCACAAGAAGAAGAAGCAAGAATGGCTGAAGCACAATCAAGACAAAATCAACAAGCTCATTTAGATGCATCTGTATATGCAATTGATGAAGATATTAATGTTGACGACTTGAAAGCAAAAGCTTTACAATTGGCTGAAAGAAATATGGAGCAAACAATTATTATAGTGAGGGATTGGATGAATGACGCAAAACCGAAACTTGCCTAGTGTACAAGACAATACACCTAGCCGCGCTATGACAAATAAAGATAAAGCTGTTGCCATTTATTTTGATAGACAAAAACTTGAGGAACTAAAAATTGTTACTCTTGAAAGAGCTCAAAAAAACATGGATATGTCATTAAGAATTATCCGTAAATGGCTTGAAGT
>CAYJIN010000085.1:0-6470 GCA_964370245.1 uncultured Desulfovibrionaceae bacterium | reverse complement strand
CCAACATAAAATCTATAAAAAAATCTATTTTCCCAAAAAAATAAGGTGAGTATACTACATACTCACCTTATTTTATTTAGACTGATTTTTACTTTTTAGAATTAGTAATTTATTTTTTTTCAAATGAGCTGTTACTTAATTTTAAATTATTACTTGTTTTTAGGAAGATAGATCTCAACAGTTGTTCCACATGCGCAAGAATCAATTTCAAGCCTACCTTTATGGGCATCTATAATGTTTTTTGACATAACAAGCCCTAAGCCTGTGCCTTGAGTTTTTGTGGTAAAATAAGGGTCAAAAATACGTGAAATAAGTTCTTCTGGAATGCCACAAGCATTATCTTTTACAGAAATAATTATAAAATTATTATCGTCTTTCAAATCAACAGTAACAATTTTTTCTTTCTTATCCATATTTTCAAAAGCTTCCATTGCATTTAATGCAATATTTAGAATAGCTTGTCTTAATCTATCTGGGTCAACTTGAGTGATAAAATGTTTATCATTTGGAATTTCATTAATAAGGCAATCAAGGGTAATATTTTTTTCTTGTGCTTCTGGTTCAAGTAAGAAGCAAATTTTACTGCAAATCTCTTTTACATCTGCTTGCTGTAATTTCACATCGCTTGATGAGTTTACACCAACTAAATCATCAATTGCTCTATTAAGTCTTTCCACTTCTTCAATCATAATTTTTGCGGCTTTTTCTTCATCACTACCCTCTTCAAATTTTTGTTTAAAGAAAGTTGCATAACCTTTTATTGATGAAAGTGGATTTCTTATTTCATGGGCAACACCTGCTGTTAAATCGCCTATAGCAGCCGATTTTTCTTTTTGCCTTAAATCTTTTTCTAATTCTTGCACTTTTTCAATCATTTCATTTGCAAGATCTTCTGCTTCTTCATGTCTTCTTTGTAACTCTTTATTTCTATTGATATAATATAAAACAATCATTAAAATTAATGAGATAAAGAAAGTTGAAAAGGCGATGCCAATTACAACTAACATAGATCTTTGCGATGTAGATTCTAATAATTTTGCATTTTGTCCTACAAAGGCATACACTCTTGTATATGGTGCGTCTTCAGGAGCTATATATTCTTGATGCATGTGCTGATTGTGCCGATAATTATCATTAGCATCTCTAAAATTTCTTCTTGAGCGTGATCTTGATCTATCATTTCTGTCAAGTTCTTTATAAACAACAAAGGATTCTTCGCCGTCAATATTTACAAGATTCCATCTTTGTTTTCTAGTAATATCAATTTTTCTAAAATCATCTTCATTATTATATGTTTTTCCATTAATTTTTAGTTGTTGGCCAATTTTTTCAGGATTACTATGAACAACTATAGTACCATTTTCATCGGTGATAATAATAAAATTAAACTTTGAACCCTCAAGAAATTCTTCAGGAATAAATTCTTTTTCAACGCTTACAACTTCTTCTGAAATATATTGTAACTGCATGCGCACATTTTCAAAAGTATTAGAATAAAAAACTTTTTCTAGAAGCTCTATTATAGTGTCACCCTTTTCATAAAGCATGGATGAAACAAATTGTTTTTCTTTATCAATTGTGCGCCAAGTAAATAAAATAATAACAGTTATTAAAATAAAAACAGAGCCAATACTAAATATTGAAATTTTACCTAATTTTTTATTTATAGAAGCATCAAATGAATTTTTCATATATTTCTCATTTTAGTTAAAATGATCATATCCTTTAATTTCTAATTGTATATTATTAAGGAATAGACCTTTTCTTTCAGTAAGAATACCAATTTTTTTTGCTTTTTTACAATAGTTTGTTAATTCATTCCATAAATTTTTGGGGCAAGTTCCTAGAAGAGCATAGTCTTCGCCGCCTTTTATTGCAAATTCAATTGGATTAACTTTATTTTCTTTACAAAAATTTATTAGTTCATTATGTAGATTTTTCTCTTCTAAAGTTAGAGCTACACCATAATTTTCTGAAAGTCTAGGCAAATCTTGCGCTAAACCGTCTGATAAATCCATTAAAGAAAAGTTTTCATTTTTATATTTTTTTACAAATTCAATAAGTTGTAGAGTTTCTTCTCTATATAGTTTTGGATAAAAATGTGCATTAATTGCAGATGGATATTTTTCTTTATCAGCTGGATTATTTTCCAAAATTTCTAAGGCTAAGCGTGAAAGACCAAATTCGCCTTCATCGCAGATAAGAAAAACAATATCCCCTACTTTGCCTTGATTTCTTAGTAAATTTACATCCTTATCTTTTACACCAATAAGAGTAAGGGTAAGATTAAGATTTTCAGTTTTTGATAAATCTCCACCCGATAAGAATACATTATGTTCTTTTGCAAAATTTGCCATTGAAGATAATATTTTTTCTAAATATTCTAATGAAATATCTTTAGGAAAGGAAAGCGCTAATTGTGCTGATAAGGGCATAGCACCCATTGAATAAACGTCAGAAATATTCACAGCTAAGGCTTTATGGCCAATGCTTTCAGGAGGGAAATAAGATGTTCTAAAATGTGAATTTTCAGCAAAAATATCAGTAGTTACAACAAGATGAGAGTTTGCAGTGTCAACATCAATAATTGCGCAATCATCCCCTCTTCCAAGTAAATGTTTTTCATTTTCATTTGGAAAATATTTATGGATAATATTTAGAATTTCTTTTTCAGACATTGCTATTTTTTCGCATTTTTTCTTGCTTGGAATTTTGCAATAGTATAACCAGCAAAGCCACCAGCAATTGTGCCTGTAAGGGCTGTTCTTGCAATAACATCAGAAATGCCAAATAAAGCAGCAAAAATTCCTAATGATCCGCCCAAAACCATCCCACGGATAATAGCCATTTTCATATATTTAATCCTTATAATTAGTTAAATTTTTTGTTCAACAAGTGAAAAACATGGAATACAAAGAATTTTTCCGCCATAATGTCTTGCGCGTGATTCCATCATTTCTTCCTTACAACTCTCACAAACAAAGCTTGATAAAACTTCTGCTTTTTTGGGTGGATTATAGGGAATTTCTTCATAGCTAAATAAACTTTCATCATCTATTAAGAAGAAGATGTTTTTCTTATCAGCTTCTATAAGTTCTAATAATTCTTTATCTTTGCATTCAGCTTTTGCTTTTTCAAATTGTTCCATTTTATTAGCTTTGAGGATTATGCGCACTGCTTTTTTTTGAGCATGATCAATAAAAGTAAAAGCATTTTTTCCAAAATCTTTATGGATAAGATTTCCTTTTCCATAGGTGCAAGAGCAAAGAAATTGAATAGCATCAACACCGCACATATCTGTTTCAGTGATAACCATTAAATCGTCTTTTGATGTATAATTTAGCAAATCTTTTGCAAGGGCAACAGCTCGCATGCCGATAGATAAACCACCGCAAAAATGCCCGTGAAATGCAAAAAGACCATCTTTTTCTTCTTCAAAAATATTTAATCTTTTTTTGCTAAGCATATATTTTCCTTTTTTTTATTTTTTGATGTTTTTTCGCTTCCATTTTCAGGAAGACCACATCCACAATATTTTTGTCTATAAAAGTTTTTTTCTTTTGAAAGATTTATTCCATCATACCAATAAGGGCGAAAATCTCTATCAATGAACTGAATTTCATAATCTTTTGCAAATGCATGCCCTTGTGAAATTATCATATCATGTTGCTGATAGCGTGAATATAAAAGCGAAGTAGAAAAATAATCAAAGCCTAATTCTTTTGCTTGTTTAGCGCTTTCTTCTAAGCGTGGTGTATAACAAGTGAAGCAACGCTTTGGAAATTCTAAAGTAGGTTTATCTTTTACCCACTTTTCAAAGGGTGTATATTCATTGACTGAAATATATTTTATATTCTCTTTTTCAACAAATTCAAGAAAACAGTCACGCCTTTTTTCAAATTCTTCTTTAGGGTGAATGTTAGGATTATAGAAGAAAAGAGTTGTATCAAATTCTTCTGATAAATATTTATGTGGCATAAGTGCACAAGGTGCACAGCAGACATGAAGAAGTAATTTTTTCATATTATTTTACAAGTAAACCTTTATCTAAAACTATTGTATTTTCAGAAAGAAATTCATTTTGTTCTTCGCTATGAGTAGTCATAATTAAAGTATATTTAGGTGTTAGCGTTTTTAGAATTCTTTCAATGAGTTCACGGCTTGATTTATCAACACTTGCTGTTGGCTCATCTAATATAATACATTTTGGCTCTAAAACAAGTGTTCTTGCTAATGCAACTCTTTGAGTTTCACCGCCTGATAAAGTGTTGGCTCTATAATTTCTAAGATGTTTAATTTCTAAAAGTTCTAAAACTTCATCAAGTTTTTTTGCTTGTTCCACTTTTGGAACTTTTCTAATATTTAATCCAAAGCAGATATTTTTTTCAACATCTCCACTAAACATAATAGGTAATTGCTCCATAAGAACAATATCTCTGCGTAATTTTTGAAGTTGACTTTCTGATGAAAAATTCACTTCTTCATTAAATATTTTTAAACTTCCACTTGTTGGCGAGCTTACTAAAGCTAATATATGTAAAAGAGTTGTTTTACCAGCACCATTTTGCCCACGCAAGGTATGAAGTTTGCCCTGCTCTAAAAAAAGTTCATCAATTGAAAGTATAGTATTTTTTCTTGCAACTTTTGTTATGTTTTTGAGATTAAACAATGTCTACCTCCTGTGATTTTCCTTGCAACAACTTTAAGGCTATATTCACAGCAAGACTTATTGCAAGCAAAATAAAACCAAGGTTCATTGCAAGTTCAAATGCACCTTTATCATATTCAAGAGACATTGTCGTCGTCATAGTTCTGGTATATCCGGCAATATTACCGCCAAGCATCATGCTTATGCCAATTTCACCGATAACACGCCCAAAAGCCGTTACTAAAACAGCAGTTAATGCAAAACGTGCTTCAATAAATAACACTTTATACATTTGCCATCTATTTGCACCAAGCGTGAGCGCTGTTCGTTTAAATCTTTTATCAAGTCTTTCAAGGGCAACTTGTGTAAGAATTGCAACTAAAGGCGTAATAAGAATACACTGCCCTATTATAATTGCTTTTGTTGAATACATAAGCCCTAGCGAACCCAAAATTCCTTTTCTTGAGAGAAAAGTATAAACAGTAAGCCCAATTAAAACTGTTGGTAAAGCTTGAAGTGCGTTACAAATAGTTCCTACAGCAGTACGATATTTTCCTTGCCCGCATAGCCATAAACCAACTGGTAAGCCAAGAATAGCAGAAAAAAGCACTGAATAAAAACTGATTTCTAAAGAAACATAGGTAATTAAAAAAACATCGTGCGACATTATACTCTCTTTTATTGCATATTTCGAAATAAATATTATCTTATAATTGAGAAAATGCAAATTCTTAATTTAAGTTAAAAATTGTATTTTTCTCTCCTTTTAATTTGACAAGTGTATGGCTTAGAGGTAATATTCTTAATCGTTTTATTAAATTTTTGTTGAAAGAAATTTGTCTGTATTGAGAACATGCTTTCAAACCTTAAATAAGGAGTTTTTTTGTGGCTACAATTCTTGCAAAAGCATTAACTTTTGATGATGTATTATTAGTGCCTGCATATTCAGAAATTACACCAGACTTGATTGACGTAAGCGCTTATCTTACACCTGAAATCAAACTTGGTATTCCTCTTTTATCCGCTGCTATGGATACAGTAACTGAGTCGGCAATGGCAATTTCCATGGCAAGAAATGGTGGAATAGGTATTGTTCATAAAAATATGGATGTTGCACGTCAACGCCTTGAAATTGAAAAAGTTAAAAAATCAGAAAGTGGCATGATTTTAGATCCTGTTACTATTTCACCTGATGATTCTGTGCAAGCTGCATTAGATTTAATGAAAGATTTTCGTGTTTCTGGTTTACCTGTTGTTAAAAATAATGAACTAGTAGGTATTCTTACAAACCGTGACGTTCGTTTTGTTTCAAATGCTGATGCAACTTTAGTTCGTGAAGTGATGACTTCTGAAGGTCTTGTAACAGTTCCACTTGGAACAACTTTAGAAGAAGCAAAAGAACATCTTCATAATCACCGCATTGAAAAACTTCTTGTAGTTGATGAAAACCGTGCACTTAAAGGCTTAATCACAATTAAAGATATTGATAAAGTTCAAAAATATCCTGATGCATGTAAAGACGATAATGGTCGTTTACGTGTTGGTGGTGCTCTTGGTGTTGGTGCTGATTGTGAATTCCGCGCTAGTGAACTTCTTGCTGCTGGTGTTGACGTTTTAGTGCTTGATTCAGCGCATGGTCACTCAGTAAATATTTTACGTGCTGTTGAAACAGTTCGTTCATCTTTCCCAAAAGCTCAAATTATTGCTGGTAACGTTGCAACTTATGAAGGCGCAAAAGCTTTATTCAAAGCTGGTGTTGACGCTGTTAAAGTTGGTATTGGCCCTGGTTCAATCTGTACAACTCGTGTTGTTTCAGGTGTTG
>CAYJIN010000084.1:2399-9495 GCA_964370245.1 uncultured Desulfovibrionaceae bacterium | reverse complement strand
AAAAAATGTCAAGAGAAAAATTATAAAATTATTTGTTCAATATTTCAAATAGTTAGAGTCGCCCACATGATGTAGAGCGACTCTGCCGTTGAAAAAAGTTGAAATTTCTTTTAATATTAGATTTGATTAATCTTTGTAGTTCCCCATCAATCCAGCTCTAACCAAGATTTCACGCGAAAAATCGTCTGCTGGAACATATCCAGCTTCGAGAAGATTCGACGTATATATCTTATTATAGAAGAAACAGAACACGAGGTTTGCAAGACCAAAACTAAGAACGCAACAAATCAAGAGAATAACAGTCCATTTGAAATCGCCACGAAGAAGCGGAACGAAAAAGCCAAAGAAGAAAGTTGTCCAGCTAAATCCAACAAGACCTGTTTTTACTAATTCACCTTTACGAAGATTTAATTCACGAGCCATCACGGCCTCCTTATATATAGTGGTATTTATTTATTACTTGCGATAAACTTTACAATATCTTCCAAAACGAGTGTTACATTTTCAACATTTTCATTGAAGACTTTCAAGATTGCTTCCCAAGTTACTGCCTCTTCGCCCTCACGCCAGCTATCATAATCAGTTGACATTGCTATTGCAGCATAAGGAAGAGCAAGCTCATTTGCAAGTGCAGCCTCAGTAGCTATTGACATATTAATAATGTCCGCCCCCCAAGATCTAAACATGTGCGATTCTGCGCGAGTTGAGAAGCGTGGGCCTTCGATTGTTACTACAGTTCCTTTTGCATGGCAAGGAAAACTTCTTTTGTGTAATATATGAAGGATAATCTCACGAAGAGTTTCATCAAATGGGCTTGCCATTGCTGTATGCACTGCGCCATTTTCAAAGCTTTCATGGAATGTCATCTTTCTTTGTTTTGTAAAATCAATAAATTGATCGATAAGAACAAAATCGCCTGGTTTTATTTCTTCACGAAGAGAGCCAACTGCTGTTGTTGCCACAATATGTGTGCAACCAAGTTCTTTCAAAGCCCATAGATTTGCACGATAATTTACCATTGTTGGCGAATGCTGATGTCTTTTCCCGTGTCGGAGCAATAACGCTGTTGGAATTGAATGCATTTCACCTTCAACTAGTCCGTCAGAATGCTCGCCATAAGGTGTTGCAATAGTAACATTTTTGAGATTTGTGAAAAACTCTTTTCCAGCAAGCCCGCTTCCACCAATAATGCCAAGTTTAATATTATCCATTTTGATTCCTATATATATGTATATGAAAGTATATGTTTAAATGCTTTTTCAATTGTTGTTGACCATGCATAGATGCCATCTTGATGGCCTTTTGTTGCAATGATTCCAGTCTCATTTTTACTTGCACAATCATATAGAGCAAAAGCGAGTTCTGGCGTGCCATATTCGATAGTTTCACTCAAAGAAAGTATATCGCTTTTTATTAAATCGTCAAATAGTTTCTTATGGTGAACGTGGATAACTGCCTGCACATTTTTATTTGCTTGATAGATTGCACCGTGGGTGAGACTTTCAGAGCTGGCTTTCGTCAATCCTATTGAAAATATTGAATTTTTAGCTATATTAAATGAATTTACAATTGCATAATCGTCAAGATTAAGAATGCGCTCTTTGCCTGTGCTTGTTCCAGAAATAAGGAATCTATCATTATCTAATCGCCTAGAAACATTACCAAAACCTATTCCATTTGGAAGCACATTCACCATATTCAAATCATGCAATTGCGTGCGTACATTATTAAGCGCTTCAAAGAAGGCACTATCAATATCTTGTAGTCTTTTCTCTTCATGCAGAGCAGAAAATTTGACTACACCTTCACTTGTGTTCATGATGAAATTATCCTTTATGTCTATCAATTTAATCAATAAAAAAATGAATGACAAATAGCAAAAATCAAAGTATATACATACTATATTACATACAAAATTAAAGCAAGATATCAATATTATGAAAGAAATCATTAATAAAAATAAATTTCAAAATTTCAGACAATTACAAGCACATCTTGATGAATTAGGGCTTTTTCATATGAAGCCTGGGCAAGATCGAATGACTATAGCGCTAGAAAAATTGAATCTTTTGCCACTTCCCTACTTCTCTGTTCAAGTGGTTGGAACTAATGGAAAAGGTTCTACTTCAACATTTTTATCATACCTCTCAGAAGAGCATGGCTTGAAAGTTGGATTGTACACTTCGCCACATTTTGTGAGTCCTAAAGAGCGTATACTTTATCAAAACGAGCAAATTTCTGATGATTTATGGATAAGTTGCGCAAATCAAGTGTATGACGCTAATCCAGGTTTAACTTATTTTGAATTTCTTACAGTGCTTTCGGCACAAATTTATAAAAAACTTCAAACAGATATTGTGATTTTTGAAGCGGGGCTTGGAGGAAAATTCGATGCAACCACTGCTTTGCTTTCGCCTGTAACTTTGTTCACACCTTTTGCGCTTGATCATCAAAGTGTTTTAGGTTCAACTCTTGAAGAAATATCCGCTGATAAAGCAAGAGCCTTAGGTGCACATTCAAAACTTGCATTGAGTGCTCAGCAAGAAGAAATAGCAAGAACTGCGCTTGAAGAAGTTTCTAATTCATTTGAAATTCCACTGCATTTTTTAGAAAATAATAATGAAAAACATATTCTTGGATTAAAAGGCGAATATCAGCAAGACAATGCAAATCTCGCTCTTATGGCTTGGCGAAATATTGCCAACAGTTTTTTAGACTGTGAAACAAATAGTAATAAAGAGAAAAACGCTTTAGCAAAAGCTTTTATTCCTGGTAGGTTGCAGTTTATTGCTAAAGAAAAATCTCCGCTAGAAAATATGAATATTGTTCTTGACGGTGGGCATAATACGCATGGGCTAAAACAGCTTTTACCTGCGCTTCAAATTATAAACGCTCTACCAAATCATATTATTTTCGCATGCTTAGAAGATAAAGAGATTGAAAGCATTATTCCTTTTATTGTTGAAATTGCAAATATCAATACAAATACAAAGATCTATGTTCCAAACATTCAAAATAATCCTCGTTCTTTTAAAAGCCAGGAACTTGTTAAAATCATACAAACTTTCTATGATAATGTAGAAAGCTATAAAAGTCTTGACGAATGTTTAAAATACTTACAAAATAGAAAAATGGAAGTGAGCATAGATGAAAATCTTCTTATTTGTGGCTCACTCTACTTACTTTCAGAATTTTATCAAAAATATCCACAATTTACTCTATCACAAAACTAGGTGAATACTATGAATACTCTTTTTAGGGCTCTCCCTCAAGTTACAAAAATTTTAGACGCAATCCATTCAACTATTGACGAAAAATCACCGCTCTTCAATCTACCACAAGTAATAATCACTGAATATATCAATAATCATCTCAGTAATCTACGTTCAAAAATTCAAGCAAAAGAAATTGCAACTGAAGAAGAATTGGCAAAATTTTTAGAAACATTATATATGATTGAACTTTTTGAGAAAAAACTTGCACCACGCCTTGAACGAGTAATTAACGGAACAGGTGTTGTTATTCACACAAATTTAGGGCGTTCGCCACTTTCTCAATCAGCTTTAGATGCGATAAATAACACCGCTACAAACTATTCTACTGTTGAGTTTGATACTAGCACTGGCGAGCGCGGTTCACGCCACAGCATTGTAAGGGATTTGCTCACTCAAATCACAAAAGCAGAAGATGCCATTGTTGTAAACAATAATGCAGCGGCTGTTATGCTTGTTTTAAGCTCATTAGCACAAGGCGGCGAAACCATTATTTCACGTGGTGAACTTGTGGAAGTTGGCGGTTCTTTTAGAATTCCTGATGTGATGGAATGTAGTGGCTCACAGCTAAAAGATGTTGGTACAACAAATAAAACACATCTCAAAGATTATCAAAATGCTATAAACGAAAATACAAAAGCAATTATGCGAGTGCACACTTCCAATTTCAGGCTTATCGGCTTTACTAGCAACGTTGCAACTGATGAACTTGCAAAATTATCAAAAGAAAATAATATTCCTTTTATTGAAGATTTAGGCTCTGGTTCATTTATTGATTTTTCCCTTTATGGCTTGCCTAAAGAGCCAACTGTGCAAGAGGTTGTTTCTCAAGGTGTTGATATTGTAACTTTTTCTGGCGATAAACTTCTTGGTGGCCCACAGGCTGGTATTATTGTAGGGAAAAAGGAATACATTGAAAAAATAAAACAAAATCAATTATTACGCGCACTTCGCCCATGCAAACTTACTTTAGCGGCATTAGAAGCAACCTTGAGAGAATATCTAAGCCCTCAAAATGCTTTGCAAAATATTCCTACTCTCAATATGCTCACGGCTTCTGCAACAGGCATTGAATTACACGCAAAAAAACTTGCAAAAGCATTACAAAGCGTTTTGAAAGAAAAAGTAACTATCACATATAAAAAAGAATCTTCTCGTGTTGGCGGCGGTGCATTCCCTGAAGCGCCACTCCCTACTTTGCTTGTTTGCATGCAACCTAAAACTATGAGTGCTCAAAAACTCAAAGAAAAACTTCTCACAACTTGTCCACCTATTATTGGTAGATTAGAGGAAAATTCATTTTCTTTAGATGTAAGAACTTTGAAATCAAGTGAATTCAAATTGATAGCGGAAACAATTAAAAATATTGTTGATTAACGCCAAGTTTATAGCTAAATAATTAAACAGAAAAGCCCCCAAATATTTTGAGGGCTTTCTTTTTAATGCGTGTGTATCAACTTATACCACTTTAAACACTCACAATTAAAACCAAATCTATAATTGCTAATCTCTAAAAAGAAATTTTTGGAAATCAGCTAAAGTTGTATTTTTATTTTTTTGCGCATTTGGATAAACAATCGGCTTATACCCAAGTTTTTCTGCCTGATTTTTTCTAATATCTTGCCCTTGTGTTGGTCTTAGCTGACCATTTAGGTCAATTTCACCCCAAAAAACTGCTTTTTCTGGCAAGGCTTTATCGTAATAAGAAGAAAGAATTGCCGCTACAATAGCTAAATCAATAGCTGGATCTTGCAATTTTATGCCGCCACCAAGTTTTGCATAAATATCCACTTGCGAAAAGTTGAGCTTGAGGCGCTTTTCCAAAACAGCAAGAAGAAGATTCAGTCGATTCAAATCAAATCCAAGAGCAGTTCTTCGTGGAATTGAAAGAAATGACGGAGCAACAAGTGCTTGAACTTCTACAACAATTGGCCTATGTGAATCAACAGCCATTACCATAGCAGTTCCTGAAAGTTCTGCATTTCTTGCTTCTAAAAATAAAGTGGACGGATCTTCAACAACACTCAAACCTTCTTGCTCCATTTGAAAAACAAGTAATTCATGGTTAGGGCCAAAACGGTTTTTCAACACACGAAAAAGTCTAAGCCCTTGTCTTCTATCACCTTCTAATGAAATAACAGTATCTACACTATGCTCTAATAAACGAGGGCCAGCAAGTGTATTTTCTTTTGTTACGTGCCCAACTAAAACTAATACTATATTGTTTTCTTTACATTTTTCTATAAGTTCAGTTGCAACAGCTTTCACTTGCGAAACATTTCCTGCAAGCCCTGGCGCTTCTTCACTCAATAAAGTTTGCACAGAGTCAACAATAAGAAGATGGGGTGCACTTTCCTGTGAAAGCAATGGAAGAACATCAGCAGTTGCATTCGTTGCCATTGCAAGTAAATTTGGATGGAGAACATTTAATCGATCTGCTCTGCCTTTAATTTGTGTAAGCGTTTCTTCGCCACTTACGTAAAGCACTGTTTTTCCTGACTTTGCAACTGATCCAGCCAATTGTAAAAGTAAAGTTGATTTACCAATTCCTGGCTCTCCGCCAAGAAGTAAGGCTGCGCCAGGCACAAGTCCACTTCCTAAAATTTCATCTAAAGCCTTTATCCCTGAGGAAAAAACTTGCGCACTTTCATAGGAAACCTCTGATAAAACTTGAGGTTTTTTAGTGCTTGCTGGTGTAAGTGAAGTTTTTTTGTTTCCTGTTTGCACAGCTTGAACAACGGCTTCTAAAGTATTCCACTCTTGGCAACCAGAACATTGCCCTTGCCATTGCGCAAATTGCTTTTTGCATTCAGAACAAATATATACTTCTTTGACTTTCTTCATTTTTTTCTCTTTTTAAAAGGCAATCATCTATACTTCTATTTGATTTGTATTTCTGTTACGCGTGCAAGTTTCACAATGTCTACTGCAAGCGATATCCGTTTCAGCTAAACTTAAAGCATCACGCAGATTATGCACAAGTGGGATATGCGTATCTTTCAAAATACCTGTTTTTTCAAAGGTTGTATAAACAGAAGCATTTGACGTACATAGGATAATTCTTATGCCAAGAATTGAAACTTTTGTAAAGAAATTTCTAAAGGCATGTGCGCCCGATGCATCAAGCATGTTTACACCATTCATATTTAGAATAATTACACATTCTTCTCTATCTTGAAAATTTTCAAATACTTTTAAATCTTTTTCTAATTCACTTACTGCTCCAAAGAAAAGAGCTCCATCTAGTTCATATACTTTTACTTTGTTGCATTCAAACAAGTAATGCTCTGATGCAATCATTTCTTTTTCTAGAGGATGAAAAGTCAGATGTGATTGTTTTTTTAAAAACAAAGAGAGTGATAAAAATACTCCTAAAAAAACAGCAACTTCTAAGCCGAATGCAAACACGCTTATGAGGGTTACAAGAAAAGTAACACTATCAGTTCTTGAAACTCTTGAAATGAAAACAATATCCTTAATATTAATCATATCATAGCAAATAACCATTAAAATCGCTGCTAATGCCGCAATAGGAATATAATTAATGTATGGACCAGCAACAAGTAATAGAAGTAAAGTGAGAAAACCTGAAATAACTGCTGCAAAACGTGTTTGAGCGCCACTGGTATAATTCACTGCTGAACGTGAAAAAGAGCCACCACCCGGCATACCACAGCAAAATCCCGCAACAATATTACCAAGACCAAGGCCAACAAGTTCTTGGTTTGCGCTAAAAATTTCATTTTTTTGACTTGCCATTGCTCTGCCGATAGCCACAGCACTTACCGCTGAAATAAGAGCCAATGCAAATGCTGGTGAAAATA
>CAYJIN010000084.1:0-2299 GCA_964370245.1 uncultured Desulfovibrionaceae bacterium | reverse complement strand
GTTCGCTTATACGCAAGAGCATATCATCATCAGGAAAATAAAAAGGTAAACCAGATTGCGTCACAGCAGCGCTTAGCACAACACCTTTTTCGCCTAAACCAAATAAAGCAGTAATAACACAGGTTAATATAAGAGCAATGAGTGATGAATAAATTTTTGTTAAATACTTCCTAATGATAAGCATTGAAACAATAGTAAAGCATGAAACAAAAAAAGTATAATAATTTATAGTAGTTATATTCTCTACTATTTGCCGAATTAGCGTAAAAGTATGGCTTGATGCTTCAAATTCTAAACCTAAAAATGGGCGGATTTGTCCAATAGCAATAAGCATTGAAGCGCCTGTCATAAAGCCAAGTAAAACAGAATCAGAAATAAAGTTTGCTAAGTCGCCTAATCTAGTAAGCCCTAGAGAAAGCTGGATTATTCCTGTTAGAATTGAAAACATAAACACAAAGGGAAGGCGCGCTTCTTCTGGCAAGGAAAGAAGTGCCGCCCCTGAAACCATAAGCTGCGCCAAAGAAGAATACACAACCATAGCAACAGCATTTGTAGGGCCTGCGATTTGATATTGTGAGGAAGCGAATAAAGCTGTAATAATTACAGGAAAAATTGAAGCATATAAACCATATACAGGATCAAGACCAGCAATCATTGCATAGGCCATAGCCTGAGGCGATGCAACAATCGCAACCGTTATTCCAGCAAGAAAATCAGCTTTTCCCTTATTTACTGAATAATTTTTTATTGTTTCAAGAAAAGGTAAAACACGATAAAGTGTATTTTGCATGTTCATTTTTAAATTAGCCTCTCTTGCTCCTCTATAAATTAGAAATTCTATGCCTAGCACTAGAAAATCAGAAAACTAATAGCACTTTAAAAACTGTAAATAAATATACTAAAAATTAAATTTTCAGCTCCAGCGCGCTTGTTATAAAAATAACAAAGATTTTGTTAGATGTCAAACTATTTGAAATTTGAAAATTCAACAACTCATCATCGACTATTATTTGCTAAAAAGAATAACAAACTCTATAAAAAATGTAAACAAAAAGGGCAGAAAGAAAACCTTCCACCCTCATAAATTTTCACTTCTTATGAGCATAATTTAATCAGAGATAAATCACACTCGAAGATTAGTATTTGATATTTTTAAAAAATTCAAAAATCTGATCATTTGGGCACTTTTCAAGTTGTTTTAGAACAACAAGAGCATTTTGAATAGTATCAACCCAATAAGTGCACGAGCCATGTAACATAAGCCCAACTGCTTCAAGAGGGCCTCTAATACCAAGAATTGGAATATTATTTGCTTTTGCCATGCCAATTTCAACGCCCGCATCTTGGCCTGAAGCGCCTAAATAAATAACTAAATCAGCGGTAGTACAGGCATTTCTGCAAAATTCATATACAGTTCCACCATTATCATCAGTGTCCATCCATTCTCTTCTTTGTGCAGGATTAAGGCCTTCTGGTAAAGCTGCTTTTTTTGTCCAGTCAAGCACTTCAAAATCATGCTCTTCTAAGTGTTTTGAGAGTAACTGAACAGCATGCACGTGCCTAAAACTTGCTGCAATATAAACTTTTTTCATCTCAAGTCCTCAATTTATAATTTTGTAAAGCAAGTAAATTCTAAATTTTTATTTCAACCATTCTTCTATTGTTTTAATTTGATGTTCAACAGAATCAAAGCCAGTTCCACCATGATTTGAACGATTTTGCACAGCAGTGAAATAATCCATTGCTACAAAAACATTTTCCTCAACAACAAAACCTTCTGGAATAAATTGATTTAATTCTGCTAAGCCTAAGTCTTCTAAAGCTTTTCCTTCGCTTTCAGCAAAAGCAACTGTTTTTCCAGTGATGTGGTGTGCATCTCTAAAAGGAATGCCAAGCCCTACAAGATAATCAGCAAATTCAGTTGCATTTAAAAAGCCTTTTGAAAGAGCTTTTGCCATATTTTTTTCATTGAAAACAGCATCTTCAAGCATTTCTGCCATTACTGCAAGTGAAAGTGAAAGTGTTTTTTCAGTATCAAAGAAAGGTTCTTTATCTTCTTGTAAATCTCTATTATAAGTAAGTGGAATACCTTTCATTTGCGTGAAAAGATTGAATAAATTACCATATACTCTGCCTGTTTTACCACGCATAATCTCAGCAACATCAGGATTTTTCTTTTGAGGCATAATTGACGAGCCTGTGGTATGTTTATCGCTCAAACGAACAAAAGCAAATTGTGGGTTCGACCAAACAATAAGTTCTTCGCAAAAACGTGATAAATGCATAGCACATGTGCTTG
>CAYJIN010000083.1:0-9652 GCA_964370245.1 uncultured Desulfovibrionaceae bacterium | reverse complement strand
CGTTTGAGAGATAGTTGAATTGCATTTCACCACAACCAAGAATACTTGCTGTTCTTAGAAGTGAGATAAGGCCAGTTTCACCTTCAGGAGTTTCAAGTAATCCTGAAAGGATTTTATAGTTGTGAACCATACCAATATTCATAGCATCATTCGCCATTTTTGAAATTGATTTGATAATAGCTGTAGGGCCTTTATAGTCAGCACCTTGTGATGGGCTGATACCGTCTGATAAAGGTAACCAAGCACGGCGGCCGTTCGCTGATGCACCAAGGATTTGACCAAATGGTGTATTGTTTGAAATTGAAAGTGTTCCGTGGCTCAAAACTGAATAAAGAGTTTTGAATTTTCTGTGTTCACGTTCTGTGTAGTTGATAAGTTCAGCAGCAATTAAGTCAGCATAGTCATCATCATTACCGTATTTAGGTGCAGCTAAAGCATCAGCAAGAATTTGATCAAAGCCAATAAAGTCCGCTTTAAGCGCTTCATTTAATTGCTGTAATGTATATTTCTTTTGATCATATACTAAATATTTGATAGCTGCCATTGCATCAGCATAAGTAGCAAGACCTGACCAAACAACACCAGGGCCAAAGTTATACATTGCGCCACCAGCAGCAACGTCTTTACCTGATTCCATACAGCCTTCATACATGATAGACATTAATGGTTTTGGTGCTAAATCACGGTGAACACGTTGTGAAATAACTGTTGCAACGCTTGTCCATTTTGTGATGTATTTGATTTGTTCTTTTACAGCAGCATCAAATTTTTCAAAAGTATCGTATTGTGATAAAGGCCCTAAATCAGGGGTAACTTTTTTACCATACCAAAGTGGTACACCATTATTTAATACTAATTCGATACATATTGGCCATTGTGTATATGCTGTTGATGTCCATTGATAAAGACGGCCAGATTTTTGTGGTTCAACACAACCCATAAGGCAGTAATCACGTGCATCTTCAATGGAAACACCTTTTGTAAGCATCATTTTAATATGTGTGTCATCAAAGTGAACAGCAGGGAAGCCCATACCAGCTTTGATAACTGAAACGATTTTACGAAGATATTTTTCAGGTGAGCGGTTATGCACACGAGTTGCCAATGTTGGCTGATAAATTTTTACGTGGCGAACTGCATCCATTAATAGATAGGTTAAATCGTTAGTAGCATCAGCACCATCACGTGTTACACCACCAACACACATATTAACAAATGGTTGATAACCAGCGAAGAATTTAGATGCAGCTTCACTTGTAATCCACATCATTTCAGACATTTTAATAAGCATGCAACCAGCAATATCAAATGCTTGATAATTGTTTAAGCGGCCTGATTTAATGTCAGCTTCATAGAATGGATACATATATTGATCAACACGACCAATTGACATACCAGTTTGATTTTCTTCGATAACAAGAAGTGATTCAATTGTAAAAACAGCTTGAATTGCTTCCCAGAAAGTTTCTGGTTTATGCGCAGGAACACGTGCACAGTTTTTAGAAATTTGTTCTAATTCTGCTTTACGTTTAGGGTTTGATTCTTTTGCAGCTAATTCACATGCGTATTGTGACATACGTAATGAATAAGCAATAATACCTTCAGTAGTATCAATAATTGATTTATAGAAATAAATTTTATCAATGTCTTCTGGGTTTTCAAGATCTAATTTTGAAAGATATTCTTTAGCTTCGTTTTGAATATCAATCATACCTTTTTTCATTAAGATAACGTCATAACCAGGGTTAGAATCGCCACCACCGTTTACAGCATGGTAAGAACAGTCAGAAACAACAGCGTCGTTTGAAAGTTCCCAAAGGCCAGCG
This sequence comes from uncultured Desulfovibrionaceae bacterium, assembly GCA_964370245.1. Classification (GTDB taxonomy): domain Bacteria; phylum Desulfobacterota; class Desulfovibrionia; order Desulfovibrionales; family Desulfovibrionaceae; genus CAYJAZ01. The sequence continues at coordinate 7,826 of CAYJIN010000083.1, read as the reverse complement.
TCACGGTATTGTGCTTCACAATATTCATCAATTGATTTACCTTCCCAGAATGGGAAAAGTTCATCACGCATGATTCTTTTGTCTTCTTCAGAAATATAGAATGGATCTTGTGGGCGTGTGCCAATTGTTTCAAGTTCGTCTTTTACCCATCTCCATGCTAAGTCAGGTGAGAATGAGCCAGCACGAGCGAAACCGTTAGGTGCGCCAACAACAAGTTCGTGATCTTGAATTATTAATGGTGCAGTTTCACAAGCTAAACGGAAAGCTTTAGCACGCATTAATATAGGTGGAAGACCTGGATTTTCTTTTGCAACTTTCGTCATACAAACAGCACGATGTGTTGTGATACGTGGTGTTTGACGGAGGAAGTTTTGTTTAAGAAGAACATGACGCTCAGTTGGGCCATCAGGAATTTCAGTTGGTTCGCTTGATGACGAATAATTTGATGAGTAATTTGTTGTTGCAGCAGGAATTTCATCGAAATTAACATTTGCAAAAATCTTTTTTAATGCTTCTCTTTCAGAAAGGCTAAGGTTTTTTGTTGCTTCTGCTAATTTGTCAGAAAAGTCTTGAAGATTCATAATATTTCCTCCGTAAACTTATACATTCTAGTTAAAGTTTTAATTTTTTGATGAATTGTGTATTTTATTAACAATCTCAGAAATAATTGCGCGAAGTTCGTCAACTTTTTCTGAACTTATAGTTGTTGTGTTTTGCTGGCTTGCCAATGATTTTGTTTGAATAAATGAATCACTCACGCCATAAGCCACTTTACGTGTGTATGTGAAATGGTAAGGGGAAACATTATCAGAGGTAACGCCAAAACCTGTTGTTGCACTGCCTAAAGTGAGCGCAGGGAAGAGATTGCTGCTCATACCCATGCCGCCAAAGCAAGCTGGAGTATTAACTAATAAGCGTGCAACTGGTTTTTTTAGTGCAAAAAGTTCAATAACTTCTTCATTGTTTGAATGAATAGTTAATGTATGTGAATTTTCTTCTACTATTAATATTTCAATACATTTCTCACATGCATTTTGCCAATCATCTTCTGTGTAGCAAGCTAAAACAGGTGCAAAAAGTTCTTTTGAGTAAACATCACTGTCACGAACGTAGGTTCTGTCAATCATAAGAAGAACTGTGTTTTCAGGAACAATGATAGAAGCTTTTTGTGCAAGATGTTTTGCATCAAGCCCAATTGTTTCAACATTTCTTTGTGCATTTGGGTGAAAAAGAACAGCTGCAAGTCTTTGCGCTTCTTCATCACTCATAAAATAGGCACCTAAAGCTTTAAAAACTTCTTTTGCTTTTTGTGCGATATGTGCATCAAGAATAATGCTTTGCTCAGATGATGGTGTTATGCCATTATCAAAAGTTTTGCTTTTTACAATGTCAGAAACAGCTTTATTTACATCTGCTGTGCGTTCAATGAAAGCAGGGCCGTTGCCTGTTCCACCACAAATAAAAGCTTTGCCAGATTTTTTCGCCATATCAATTAGGTTGCGAACACCTGAAACTAATACTAAAGAAGTTGAGGGATGTGAGAATAATTCTTGCGTTCCACTTTTAGTAACAGTTTCAAGATAAGCAATTGAACCTTGCGGTAAGCCAGCTTTTTCAGCAGCTCTAATAACAATATCAAGAAGATGTTTTAGAGTTTTTGCAGCTCTTGGATGGGGTGATATAACAATGGCATTTGCAGATTTTATTGCAAGTAAAATATTATAAATACATGTTGAAACAGGGCTTAATGCCGAAACAGCACAAGCAATAATACCAACAGGAACACCAATTTCCATTGTTTTATTTTGCAAATCTTTACGAAGAATACCAACAACTTTTTGGTTTTTCATAGTGTTTGCTAAATAGTTACAAGCAAATTGATTTTTTATAACTTTATCTTGCCAACGCCCGTAACCTGTTTCTTGATGAGACATTACAGCTAAATCTTGTAATTGATCTTTCAATGCATAAACAATAGCTTCAATAACTTCATCAAGTTTTTCCTGAGGAAAGTCAGCAAGCTTTTTGTGTGCAAGTTTCGCGTTTTCAACATGAATTCTTGCTTGTTGAATTGAAAGCAGATCTTTGTCAGCAATCATAGTAACACCTTGGGTTTGGAATGTGAGAAATAGATACTAAACTAGATAGAGTAGAGTTTGATAATTCTTGCTAGTTCAGGGTGAGGTGTAGGGATAACGATAGATGAATATACTTCAGCGCCCATAGCTTCAACTGCTTTTACACCAGCTTCAACTGCAGCTTTACAAGCAGCAACATCGCTCATAGCTAAAGCAGAAATATAGCCAGATGCAACGTTTTCATAACCAAAAACATCAACACTAGCAGCTTTTTCCATAGCATCAGCAGCTTCAAGTAAGTATACAAGGCCGAAAGTTTCAATCATTGCTAATGACTGTAATTTTTCTGGTTCGCCTTCTGGTAAAGCGTGAACGCTCTTCATTCTAGCAACGCCACTAGCAGGGCGTGGAATTACGTTTGAAGCTGTAACTTTACCAATGCTAGAACCAGCAGCAACGCCAGCTTTAACCGCAGCTTCAACAGCGCCAACATCACCTTGAACGATGATTGTTACTAGTGTTGAACCTACGTTTTCGTATGAAACTAACTCTACGTCAGCTGACTTTAGCATGTTATCCGCTGCATAAATAGCAGGAACCATACCTAAAGTTTCTACCATACCGAGTGCAGTATTATGTGTTCTTCCCATAATTATCCTCAAATGTCTTGTTTTTGCTTGATACGAGTTGATTTGCATCAAGCTTTTTATAAAAAATAAGATATATAATTCTATTTTATAACCTATACCCCTAGGGGAAGGTCAAGGCTTTTTTACAAAAAAGTTGTTAATTTTTTTTCAAACTTTTTCATAAAAATATCTTATTTTATAAATATAATGAGTTTAATGAAATGGATTTAGCACTATTTTTAAGGCTTTGAAAGAAGTAGTAAAATAATATTCAATAAAATCAAATAATTAGAAAGTGTATTTTCCTATGAAATTATTCTTTTTTGTAGAAAAACTAAGAAAAAGGCATGCTTTTTTTTACAAAAATGTAGCTAACGATTAGCATTTATCTCTTTGAAATATTATTATTTTTTCTTGTTTTTACACCAATTTCAAAATTTCCTATTGACAGAAAAATTTAAACCTTATAGCCTAGAAGAATGTATGTTTAAATTTTATAATTTTTATGAGAGGTAACTAATGGAGAATAATGTAGCTGGCTCTACTCGCTCAACTCAAGTAAGCGAAGCTGCCTTCAAAGCAAGAAATGCTATGGAGAAATCTTTCAAAACTCGTGGTATTATTACTGCTTTGAGTTCTGGATTTAACTACGGTATTTATACTGCATTCATGACACTTGCAATGGGTGTTGGAATTTGGGGTGCATGGTATGGCGAAAATTCTGGTTTAAATGAATTTACAGCACTTTTCGTTTTAGGCGCACTTGGTGCGGGTATTACAGATGGTTGTAGTGCACTTTGGGCACTTTCTTTCTGTACAATTAGAGGGAAATTTTCTGACTATCTCAGATGTTTGCGCTCAAAACCAGGCGTAATCATGACATTTGCTGCTATTTTAGGTGGCCCTGTTGCAGCAACTTCTTACGTAATTGGCCTACAACAAGCTGGTTCAATCATTGTGCCAATTAGTGCTTTATGCCCTGCTTTTGGTGCAATTATTTCACACTTCCTTTTTGGCCAAAAAATTACAAAAAGAATTGCACTCGGTATTATTATCTGCTTCTTAGCAACTGCAATTATTGGCGGAACTGGCTTATCTCTTGAAGGTCAAAAGAACGTTCCTCTTGGTTTAGCTTTTGGTTTTCTTGCTGCATTCTGCTGGGGTATTGAAGGCTGTATCTGCGGTTATGGAACTTCTTTAGTTGACTATGAAATCGCTATTACCATACGTCAAACAACTTCTGGTTTAGTAAACCTTTTAGTGCTTGTTCCAATTTTTGCTTTCTTTGGTGGCGTTGATTCATTCGCAATGATCGGCCAATCAATAATGGATTTTGCATCTTTCAAATGGTTTATTATTGCAGGCTTCTTCGCATATTTCAACTACATGCTTTGGTATAAAGGCAATGGTATGTGCGGAACAGCTCTTGGTATGACATGTAACGGTATGTTTGCTTTCTGGGGTCCGTTCTTCTGTTGGTTAGTTCTTGGCGTGTTCTTCGGAATCGAAGGCTGGTCAATGCCTCTAATCGCATGGATGGCTGCATTCCTTATGGTTCTTGGTATTTTCATTATTGCTGCTAACCCATTAGATTATTTCAGAAAAAAAGGAGCATAATTATGTTGCCATTAAACTATGCCGTTCTTCGCTATTTCACCACAGTAACTGAAGCTACTGTTGACGGTGTAATGGAATCTTTAAAAAGTGATTATGGTACATTCAGTGCTTTCAAAAGAGATGCTGTTCTTACTTCGCTTTTTGTTGCTAAAGCAAACTTTATTCTTGAAGAAAGCTATTATGAGCTTGATGACAAGAATGAACTTCAACTTTACTTCAAAGTTACAGAAGATGGTAGAAAAATGATTGAAACTTATATCAAAGACTAATAAAATTACTTTGATAAACTAAGTTATTAGAGGGAATGATGAAATATTCATTCCCTTTTTTTTATGCTTTTTTACAAAAAAAAATAAAAAAGCCTTGACTTTCCCCTTAGGGAATAGATTAAAATTCAGAAAATTATATTTTTTTGTATTCACGTATAACATTTTAGGTGGTTTTTATGAAAGAAATTTCACAGAGAGTGCGCGCACTAAAACAATCTTATCTTGAAGCAGTTCCATCTTTGGCAATCAATAGAGCCTTAGCATTTACAGAAGTTTTTAAAGAATTTGAAAATTCAAATCTGCCAAAAATTGTTTTGCGTGCTAAAGGTTTTAAACGCGCGTGTGAAAAAGCACCTATGCGTATTACTGAAAATGAGCTTATTGTTGGGCACCCTTGCGGAAAAGCAAGAGCTGGCTCATTATCACCTGATGTTGCTTGGGAATGGCTTGAAGGCGAGCTTGACGGCATAGCAACACGTCCGCAAGATCCTTACTTTGTTTCAGAAGAAGACAAAAAATCAATTCGTGAAATAATTTTTCCTTTCTGGAAAGGCAAATCACTTGCTGAAAAATGCGAACAATATTTTGCTGACGAACCTGAAATGTGGGAATATGGAGCACAAGCTTGTATTACTGATTTAACCTACCACATGACAAGCGGTGGTGGCGACACTAGCCCTGGTTTTGATATCATTTTACTCGAAAAAGGCATCAAAGGCATCAAAGAAGAAGCTCTTGAAAACCTTGAAAAAATGCAAAATTCAAACGATCCTGAAAAAGAAGCTAAAATTGCATTCTACACCTCAGCTTTAGAAGTGTGCGAAGGTATTGTTATTTATGCAAATAGAGTTTCAGCACATGCTTTAGAACTTGCAAGCAAAGAAGAAAATGCTGAACGCAAAAAAGAATTAGAAGAAATTGCACGTGTAAATGCTCGTGTACCTTACCATACACCGGAAACTTTCCAGGAAGCTCTTCAATCAGTTTGGACAATTCAATCACTCTTTTTACTTGAAGAAAATCAATGTAGTACTTCACTTGGCCGTGTTGATCAATACCTCTTGCCTTATTATACAAAAGACATTGAAAGCGGTAAAATAACTGAAGAAGAAGCACTTGAATTGATAGGTGCATTTATCATCAAATGCAGTGAAGTTATTTGGTATACCCCTGGCGCAACAGCAAAATATTTTGCTGGTTTTATGCCATTTATCAATATGTGTGTTGGCGGTCAAAAACGTGAAGGTGGCGATGGAACAAATGATTTAACTTATCTCATCATGGATGCAGTTGAGCAAATTCAAATTTATCAACCTTCCCTTGCTTGCCGTGTGCATAACCAATCGCCTGAAAAATATTTACTCAAGATTGTTGATATCTTAAAAACAGGTCTGGGAATGCCTGCTATTCACTTTGATGATGCCCATATCAAGATGATGCTTTCTAAAGGTTTTGACTATAAAGATGCAAGAGATTACAGCTTGATGGGCTGTGTTGAGCCACAAAAATCTGGCAAAATCCATCAATGGACAGCTGGCGGTTTCACACAATGGCCAATTTGTATTGATATGGCTCTTAATGGCGGCGTGTTGAAAACTTACGGTGATAAAGTTTGGCTTGATAGTGGTGATATCAGCACTTTTGATACTTATGAAAAATTTGAAGCAGCTGTGAAAAAACAGCTTGATTATCTTATCGACATTAACTGCCGTGGTACTGTTTTAGTGCAAAAAGCGTTTAGAGATAATAATCCATCGCCTTATATGTCTTTATTTGTTGATGGTTGCATGCAAAATGGTAAAGATGTAACAAGTGGCGGCGCTTGTCTTTATTGTGGCCCTGGCAGTATTTTTGCTGGCCTTGCAACTTATGCTGATTCAATGGCAGCTGTGAAAAAACTTGTGTATGAAGATAAAAAATACACACTTACTGAAATGCAAGAAGCTTTAGCAACTAACTTTGAAAATCATCCACAAATGCTCAAAGATTGTAAAGATGCACCAAAATTTGGTAATGATATTGATTATGTAGATTATATCGCTCGTGATATTGTTGACTATACAGAAGAAAAAATGAATTCTTACAAGTCAATCTTTGGTTCAAAACAAATTCACGGCACATTATCGCAATCATTCAATACTCCTCTTGGTGAAATGGTTGGGGCAACTCCTGATGGGCGTTTAGCTTATGCACCACTTTCTGATGGCATGAGCCCAACACAAGGTTTGCCAAGCAAAGGCGCAACTGCAATTGTAAAATCAGTTTCTAAAGTGAATGTTGAATCAATGAGCCTTGGTATGTCGCACAACATGAAAGTTACTCCTAACTTCTTAGAAACAAATGAAGGAAAAAGCGCAACAGTTTCAATTTTGAAAGCTTCTTCTTTACTAGGAAATGCTCAATTGCAATACAACTGTGTTGACAATGCAACTCTTCTCAAAGCACAAGAAAAACCTGAAGATTATCGAGAGCTTATTGTTCGTGTTGCAGGTTATTCTGCATTCTTTGTTGAACTTTGCAAAGAAGTGCAAGATGAAATCATCAGTAGAGCATCACTCGATTAATATATGCCATAAAAAGTGGTATAACATATTCTCATAATAGGCTTCCCTCTTAAAGCTTATAAAAAAGCCAACTTTCTATAAACAAAAGGTTTAGCAAGAAGTTGGCTTTACTATTTAAATATACTGTGATTAGGGATTGTTTTGAGCTAAATAAGCGGGAATAAAATATATGCAGTATACGTCCAAAGGGAATGTGCTATGATGCAGGTGAATAGATTTTTTGTGTAATAATAAAGGCTTGAAAAGAAAGCGCCAACAAATAAAGCAGCCAGAATAAGAATAATATTGCCTGTTGCTATTTGAATGCTTGCATAGAAAAGTGTTGATAATACGATACCTAAAATCGGACTGAATCTTTTTGAAAACAGATTTTGTACATAACCACGCCAAAAAATTTCTTCATAAGGGCCTGCAATAAAAAGAATTACAAAGGATATAAGCCAAATGCTTTCATCTTTTTTAAAATCTGCAAGCATATTAAACTGGTGTTCAATATTTGTAAAAAGGGCAGAATCACTTTCTGCTAGCGTTGGCAAAAAGCTTTGAATAAGTGACATTCCCAAATAAGAACAGGCATAGAGAACAGCAGCAGATGCTGTGGCCGTAGCAAAAGCTTTAAATGAAATATCTTCTTTAGTTATAGGCAAACCATAATACTGATTTGCTAAA
>CAYJIN010000082.1:0-9671 GCA_964370245.1 uncultured Desulfovibrionaceae bacterium | reverse complement strand
ATTTTGTGCCAAAGGCCAAAATCTATATAATAAAATAAAAGGAGGATAAAATGCTATTTCAAAAAAATAAAATAACTAGAATTTTATTCTCTTTTTCTATTATTTTCTCACTATTGTTATCTGTTTTTATGGAAAATGCTTCTGCTAATTCATGGCGAATTAAAGTAAATGAATCAGCAATTGTAAATAATCCTATTGTTACTTTAGGCGATATTGCAGAGCCTTTAGGAAATCTTCATCCTTCTGATTGGGAGCAATTAAAACAAATTCAATTATTTGCTGCACCTGATAAAGAGGGGAAAGCATTTCAAATCTCTCAAAAAAAATTAAAAGAATCTTTGGAATATGTTCTTGGTGATAGTGCTCAATATCTTCTTCTTCCAAATTCTTTAGCAATTCAAAAAAATGGCGCACTTTTACGAGAACAAGATTTAATGACTCTTGTTCAAAGAAAAATTCAACCTTATCTTGGCCAACTTGATGGCGAAGCAGAATTAACCGATTATCGTTTACCTCCTTATGTATTTTTGCCAACAAAAGGTCAAAGTGTTGACCTAGAACTTGAAAAAAATGATGTAAAAGCAGGAAGAATTTCCCTAAAATTTTACATAAGAGAAATGGACGGTTCTCAAATAAAAAGATTTACAGGAAGTGTTTTTCTAAATCTGTGGAAAAACGTTCCAACACCAATACATCCTTATAATCGTGGTGATAGGCTTGAAGCAGATTCACTCACATTTCAAAGAAAAAACATCGCTCATATTAATGGCGAAGTGTGGGATGGCAAAGGTGGCCCTTGGCAAGTGAAAAGATCAATAGGACTAAATCAAGCTATTTTATTGAGCGATTTAGAACCACTTTCAATGATACGTAGAGGACAACTTGTAAATATTCAATATAAAAAAGGAAATGTTTCTATTGTGCAGCAAGGCGAAGCTTTAGAAGATGCTGGCCCAGGTGATATTATAAAAGTAAGAAACACCCAAAGTAAAAAACAAATTTTTGGAACAGTCATTGATAATAAAACTGTTCTCATTCAGTAAAAGGATTTATTATGAAAAATTTAGCACTTTTATTACTTTGTATAAGCACTTTATCAGCTTGTACTGCTGCTGAACAAAAGCCATCTCCAATTCAACCAATTACGCAACCTATGGCTTATCAAGAACCACCAGTAACTTATTCAAATCCTGGCTCTTTGTATGATCCTTTAGATCAAGTTGATCTTTATTCAGACGGACGAGCAAGAAGAGTTGGCGATATTGTTTTAGTAAGTATTGTTGAAAATAACTCTGCTATTAATGAGGCTACAACAACTACAAATAAAGAATCAACTCGTGAAGCAGGAATTGATGTATTATTCGGTAAAACAAGCATTCCATTATTTGGTGGTATTGGAAATCCTATGATTTCAACAAATAGCACATCTGATTTTGATGGTGGTGGCTCAACGGAACGCTCAAATAGCATAACAGCAACTGTTGCATCAAGAGTTGTAAGAGTGTATCAAGATGGGCTTATGCAAGTTGAAGGTGCTAGAGAAACACGCGTAAATAATGAAACACAATATATAGTAGTTACTGGCCTTGTGCGCCCACGTGATGTTAGCACTGATAATACAATTTTATCAACACAAATGGCAGATGCACAAATTCAATATTATGGATCAGGAATTTTGGCTGACAAACAAAAAGCTGGTTGGTTATCAAGAATGTTAGATGTTGTATGGCCATTATAAATAAAATTAATGAATTAATTGAAAGCTCGAAAGAAATTTCGAGCTTTATTTTTTTAAAGTACAACTATTATAAATAAAAAAAGAGCAATACAAATAAATCATATTGCTCTAAATTTCTATATAAATCGAAAATTATTTATTTAATTCTTTCAATTCAGCAAGCATTTTTGGAAGTTCAGTTGCCATAACTTCATCGTCAAATTGACAAGTACCAACAACTTTATGCCCACCGCCATTATATTTAAGCATTAATGAACCAACATCAACTTTACCAGTGCGGTTAATAACACTATAACCAACAGCTGCAGAACAACCTTTTCCGCCTCTACCGCTAACAATCCAAGCTGAAACGCTTTGTTCTGGATATAAGCTGTAGATAATGAAGCGGTTACCAGCATAAATTGTTTCTTGGCCACGTAAGTCAGAAATAATAATTGTATCATCAATAACAGTGTTAGCTTTTACCATTTCAATGAATTTTTCGCTTTGTTCATTGTAAAGTTCAACACGTTCTTGAATGTCTGGGAATGACATAATTGTATCAATTGTTTCAGTTCTACACCAATCAACTAATTTTTCCATTAATTGATAGTTACTAATAGTAAATTCACGGAAACGGCCTAAGCCAGTTCTTGGATCCATAATGAAACCAAGTAAAATCCAAGGATGTTTTTGTGGATTTAAAATTTCATCAACAGTTAAATCAGCTGAATCAACTTTATCAACAGCTTTTAATAATTCATCAAAATGAGGAAATTTTTCTTTACCGCCGTAATAATCATAAATTACGTGTGCTGCACTTGGGCAAGGGCGGCTATCGCCTTTAAATTTACCAGCATGCGCTTGTCTTTCCATTTCACTTGTGTGATGGTCGAACCAAAGGCCACAACCTTCAACAAAAGGAACGTTAGCTAAAACATCATTTTCAGTAACTTCCACTAAACCATCTTGTAAGTCTTTTGGGTGAGCAAAAGTCCAGTTTTCAATGATTCCTGCTTCTTTCAAGAAAACAGCACAAGCTAAACCGTCAAAATCAGAACGTGTAATTAATCTCATGAGTAAAACTCCTATAAATAAATATTAAAATATTTTAGTGTTTAAAAGATCTTTGCGCTGTGAAAACCATGGCACATTGCGGTGCAGCTTCATTACATGCTTGAATTACTTCATAATCACGCACAGAACCACCAGGTTGAGCAATAGCAACAACACCTTGAGCTAAAGCAGTGTCAACTCCATCACGGAATGGGAAGAAACCGTCTGAAACCATTACAGAATTAGGTAAACCACCTTTTGCTTTTCTAGTTTCTTCGTTAACTTCAGCAAGTTTTTCTGCATAATCTTTATCATGTAATGCTTTTAATTGCAACTCATATAAAGACATTTGATATTTTTCAAATACAATAGTATCTGCAAATTTTGTATAGGCTTTATGGATAGCTAATTCAACACAACCAACTCTATCTTGTTCGCCTGTACCAATAGCAACTGTTGCGCCTTCTCTTGCAAAAATAACTGAGTTTGAAGTTACGCCAGCTTCAACAGCCCAAGCAAATAATAAATCTTCTGCTTCTTGTTTATTTGGTTGTCTTGCAATAAAGTCTGTTCCTTCTTTATTTTTAGCAGTTGCAGGAATAAAATCTTCAACTTTATTAATTCTATTTACAAATGATTGCTGTAAAACTAAACCACCGTCAGCAAGTGATTTAATATCTAAGAAAGGAATGCCAGTATATTTTTCAAGTTCGCCTAATTGTGGAAGCTCTAAAATTCTTAAATTTTTTCTTTGTGCTAAAATTTCTAAAACACCTGCTTCAAATGAAGGAGCAGCAACAACTTCAAAATAAGAAGAAGCCAAAAATTCAGCGCTTTCTTTATCTAAAGGTCTGTTCACAACAACTGCGCCACCAAAAGCCGCAATTCTATCGCAATAAAAAGCTTTTGTAAGTGCATCATTTAATGAAATATTTGACCATGCTGCGCCTGATGGATTGTTATGTTTTAAAATAATAGCAGCTGGTTTTGCTGTTAAATATTGTAAAATATTAACGCCATTATCAACATCTGTTAAATTTGTTTTGCCTGGGTGTTTACCTGCTTGAAGCATTTGTGCTTCTGTAAGGGCTGAAACGATACCATTTTTAGGTTTTCTATATTCTTTGCCATCAATAGTTATCGCACCCTCTACGCACTCATATAAGGCCGCTGGTTGGTCAGGATTTTCACCATAACGCAAACCACGTTCTTCGTTATCAATATTCCAAGTACGTTTTTTATATTTGATTTCATTGTCACCAAATTTAATTACTAAATCTTGTGGAAAATCATCTTGAACTATTTTGTGGTACATATTTTTAATGTCTGACATTTTATTATCCTTAAAGTTTTAATGTTTATCTTGTGTGTGTTTAGAGATTATTTATTGTACAGGTTACTCATCATACATATTAACGCTTGCAATCTTCATTGGCATAATAATTACATTATAGTCAATGTCTTGTTCGCCGCTAATACCGCATGGGCTTTCAACGCCTGTGAAAGTAAATTGAACTTCTTCAGATTCAAAATGTCCTAAAATATCAATGAGGTGACGTGTAGGGAAAGCAATTTTACTAATATCACCGCTATAATTTGCTTCAATATTTTCTTGTGCTGAACCAACTTCTTGCCCTTGTGCTGATAAAATAACTTCATTATCAATTAAGTCAAAATAAGTGCATCTTTCACTATCGTTATTGAAGATAATTATACGTTCTAAAGCATTAATCATTTCTTTTCTGTTTACTTTTAAAATTGAAAGTGAACCATTTTTTACTTTATCTAAAAATGCTTGATGGTTAGGGTAGTTGTAATCAGAACGTACAAAAGAAACGATTTCAGTATTATCAATATTTTTTACAAATAATTTATTGTCAGTAATATTAATATAGATTTCTTTATCGTCTAACCATTTACGAAGTTCAGCAGTATATTTCTTTTGAAGCAATAACCCTTTTTCAGGTAATAAATTTGCTAATTCGTCGTTATCAAAAGCAACAACAGCTAATTGATGGCCATTCAAGCCACAGCAATCAATTCTATCATTAATTTTTTTCATAAAGAAACAAGCTAATTGTTCAGCAGTGTCATCATCAGAAATACAGAAATAAGTTTTTTCAATGATTGATTGGAAGAAATCACCAGTCCAAAGAACTGCATTTTCTTCTGGAAATTCATCTAAAGGTTTAAACCATGTAGAATCAGCAGTAGCTAATTTATAATGACGTCTACCTTGTTTGATATGTAAAGTTCGTGTTTCATCATCATATTCTAAAGTAATGTCACCATTAGGAAGCTTTTTAATAAGATCAACAAAAGCTTTAGCGTTCACACCAACATTACCAGGTGTTTTTACTTCTACTGCATAAATACCTGTAAATTCAGTAGTAGAGTCAGTAGCCATAATACGTAAAGAATTATCTTTAGCTTCAAGCCATAAAGAACGTAAAAAAGCAGAACCTGATTTTAAAGGAATAATTCCTACGGCTTTTGATAAACCTTCAATGACGTCTTCTTTCTTTAAAATACAATACATAATTTTAATATTCCTGTTGTTGTTTTAATGTGTCTGTGAAATTGTTCGTAACTAACGAAAGTACCTAAACTATAAAGGAAAATTTATAACAAATCAAGAACGTCTTTTCACAAAAATCACTAACTTATTGTTTCTATTGTGAAAAAATATTTTTAAATGTTCCTAATGTTCCCTATTGTTTGTTAAATGTGAATAACTTTGTTCGTAACTCATTTAACTAGTTGAAAATATTATTGTTTTGGAAGCGTTGGAAGAAGGTTTATATAGAGATCTCCTTGCCATTTACCAATTTTTTTGCCCATGCCTTCAAGTTTAATAGGTTTACCTATAATAAAATCATGCGGAAGCGTTATTTCTACACTATTCACTTCTTTATTCATGCCTTGAGAAATTTGTAACCGTATGCGTGAACCAGGATAAAGCGAGGTTATTGGAAATCTAAATTCTAATGTGTCATCAATTTGTTTGAGCATCCAAGATTTCATATAACCGCTAACACCTGAATCGAAATCAACTTTTCCTAATTGTTCTGAAATATTATCTGTTATTTTTTTAAGAGGATTAAAATTAGAAGAATTTGATTTTTTTACTGAAACTTTTTTATCTATATTTTCATCTTTATTGTTTTTGACAGATTTATAAATATCTTCATACACTCTTCTTGCAAAGGGGTCATTCAAAAGATCACGCAAAACATCTTCTTGTTTTGGTTTATTCTGGGTATTTTCGGCTTTCTTTTGCTCTTCTTTTGTAAAAACTTTTGATTGAGCTTTATTACCTTCTTTTGAATAAGCATTTTGTGCTTTACGCCTTAAATCATCTTCATGAGATGGTTTTGAATAAGTGCGTTTATGTGATTCAGCTTTTTGTTGTGTGTTTTCAGCTTTTGTTTGCTGATTAGTTTGACGAGTATTTTGTGAAGATGAAGTGTTCTTATTTGATGATGAATGTGTAGATGAAGATGTTGAGCTTTGTGAATTTGATTGATATTTTTCACTTGCTTTTTTAGTTTCTTGTTTTTCTTTAGAAGCACGCTCGATAAGAATAACATAAGCTTCATTCAAAAGTTGAAAATGTTTATGCGCATCACTCTTTGATGGATTAAGATCTGGGTGAAGTTCAAAAGCTCTTTTTCTATAAGCTTTTTTTATTGCATCCAAATCTGCTTTTTCATCAATTTGCAGAATTTTATAATGTTCTTTTGTTGCGTGTTTCATAATTTACTCTAGTTATTTATTTCATCGGAAGAAAATTTTAAAGCATTTGCTGCTGAAGAATTACTTTTCTCTTTAATGAGTTGATTTTCTTTTAAATAAGTAAAACCTTCTTTTTGAAAATTTTCATGCTTTGCACAAGCTAAAATACCTTTACAATCATCTTTTGCCATTTCAAAGCTTACTTCATCAACTAAATTCCCTCTAAAATATGGCCAAGCACGGCAAATATCAGGGCGAGCAGGGTGAATTGTGCAGGATTTTTGTTTGTCATAAAATAAACAATAATTATTTTCACCTGTACGTAAAACTCTTTTACTATTATTTTCAAGAGTATACTTTGCATCAAGCTCTTCAATATCACAATTAAAATATTCTAAAAGGCGAGGTAAATCTTTTGTATTATCAACAACAATACCATTTTTACCTTCACAGCAAATTCCGCATTGAGCGCAATAAAAATCTTCTGGTAAAAGATTTTGATAATCAACTTTAATACATCTATCTTCTATGTATTTAATATTATGAGAAGTTATTAATTTGCCAGCTTCAGGTGAAAAAATACCTTCTTGAAGCCAAAATATTTTAGGATTTAATCCAGATTCAATTGTTTCAACCGCATGATCATAGCAATATTCTGAAGCTCTAAAGAAACATGCAACATCAATATTTTTATTTTCTGCTTTAAGATAATCAGCGAGTTCTTGAATGTTTTTAAAAGTATGAAGTCCCCATACATTTTTACGTACAGGGTGAATTGGATAGATGGTAAAACCTCTATTTATTAAGTATTTACCCACTCTATCAACAGGTCTGCCTTCTTTATCAACAGCGCCTATGATGGCAATTGATTTAACTTGCGCTAATATATCTTTTAATTGATTATCAAACATAAAAAAACTCCTAAAAGTTCCATAGCATAAAATCAAAAAAAGTGCAATTAAAGCTTTAAATTTAGACTTTTTCTAGACAAAAAAATATCTTTAAATTTATATAAGTTAGAAGGATATTCTAGATAGGCAACATTTTTATTTTCTAAGAAAAACTAAGGTAGTAAATTTTATTTCCTTAATTTTCTTATATCGCCAACTCTTAAAGTGAATTTTTGCATATCGAAATATTCAAGAATAGCAATAATGTATTTACGTGAAAGACCATTTGTAATTTCTTTAAATGCAGCAGGATCTAAATCTTCATTCTTTTCAAAATATGCACGAGTTTTTTCTTCATACATTTGCAAAGTAGCAGTGTCATAATACATATTTTCAGTAAGTTTAGTTATCTTTTTATTTTCAATAAGAATTTTTAATAGTGGCTGCACTTCTTTTAAAGAAATTTCTAATTCATCTAAAATTTCTTTAATATTTGGTGGAGCTTGAATATTTTTTTGCAAAGCCTTTAAAATTTCTTTTTGCATTTTTTCTTCATCTTGAGCCAAGCTTACTTTGAAATTTGGTAGATGATACATATCATTAGAATAAGAAATTTTATTCGATTTTACTAAGCGTTCAATAACAAAAAAAGCGAGTTTTTGTTCTTCTTGCGAATTATCTAAAGAAATTTCTTTTGCAGAAATAAGCATATTTCTTAACATGCCTTGCTTAAGTGGTTCTTTTTTATGATAATCAGCAATAAGATTGATAAATTTTTCTTCTAATTGAGAGTAATTTTCTTTTGTTATATATGCTTTTGTTTCTTTATTATAACAAAGAATATCGCCTTTATTTGATAAAGTTGAAATATGCTTTTCAATAGTTTTAGTATTTAATGCAGTAAGCACTTTTAATTCATTAAAATTTCTTCCTTTTTTTGAAGATAATTCAATGTGTGCATAAATAAATTTTTGTTGATCTTCTTCATAATATTTTTCTAAAAGAAGAATTTTTTCAATAAATTCAGATGTAAACTCTTTATGTTGCCATGAATAAGGTAATGGCATTAAAACAGAAGCACCTGCTATAGTTCTTAAAGGCGAAGAAGAACGTAAAACGCATTTATCATTAAAAACACCAACAAGTGCATTTTTTACAATATTTTCATTATTTTTAGGTGGAGTAAAACGAATTTCAGCTAAAGTTGATTCTCCGCGTTCTAAGGTGGTTCTGTCAAAAAGATATACTTTTGCTGTTATTTCTCTTGCGCCATAATGGAAGTGAACTTCTTTTCTATGGCTAATTGCTTGTGGGGAGGATTTTAAACAATCTAATTTAACAAGCCATCTATCACAAGGAAAGAGTGAATTTGGCTTTGCTAAAACATCGCCTCTTTCAATATCTTCTAAAGAGCAGTTTGCTAGATTTATTGAAATTCTTTTTCCTGAAATAATTTCTTCTTTACTTTCGCCATGTGATTGAATTGCACGTATGCGCACATCGATTTCATTTTTTGGATAGACGGATAATTCGTCATTCAATAAAGCTTTGCCAGCAATACTTGTACCAGTAATGACAGTGCCATGCCCTTTCATAGAAAAAGCTCTATCAATGGATAAACGGAATAAATCTGATTTATTTTCTTTTGTTAGTTCTTTATTAAGTTTGATAATGTGATTTTTTAAATCATCAAGTCCAATTCCTTTTGTTGCAGAAACTGGAAAGATTGGCGCACTTTCTAAGCAAGAACCTTGAAGAAATTCTTCCACTTCTTCTTTTGCAAGTTCAAGCATATCATCATCAACCATATCAACTTTTGTAAGCGCAACTAAACCATGCTTTATACCAAGTAAATTACAGATTTCAAGATGTTCTTTAGTTTGCGGCATAACGCTTTCATCAGCTGCAATAACAAGCATAACAGCGTCAATTCCAGAAGCACCAGCCACCATGTTTTTAACAAATTTTTCATGGCCTGGAACATCAACCACGCCTATTATAGTTTCTTTATCAATATGTAAAGCGGCAAAGCCAAGCTCGATAGTAATTCCACGTTTTTTTTCTTCTTCAAGCCTGTCACAATCAACACCCGTTAAAGCTTTTACTAATGAAGTTTTACCATGGTCGATATGGCCAGCTGTACCGATAACTATTGACATAAACTACTCTTTTTCACGTTGAATTTTTGCGCCAAGTGCTGAAAGTTTAACTTCCATTTGTTCATAACCACGATCAAGATGATAAATACGCTGGATTTTAGTTTTGCCTTCAGC
>CAYJIN010000081.1:0-9698 GCA_964370245.1 uncultured Desulfovibrionaceae bacterium | reverse complement strand
AACCAACAATCGATGAAAATGGCGTAACACGCTACATCGTTCGTGGTGCTGATACTTTATTAGGAAAACCAGTTGAAGTTAAAGCAGACTTAATCGTATTAGCAGTTGGTGTTCAAGGTGCTGATAACGCTGAAGGTTTAGCAGAAAAACTTCGTATTTCATACGATGCTGATAACTTCTATTTAGAAGGCCACGTAAAACTTAAACCAGTTGAAACTAACACTGCAGGTGTTTTCTTAGCTGGTGTTTGCCAAGGCCCTAAAGATATTCCAGCTTCAGTTGCTCAAGCTTCAGGCGCAGCAGCAAAAGCTATTGGTCTTCTTTCAAAACCAAAACTTACTGGTGACCCACAAGTTGCTAACGTAAGCATTAAACGTTGTGTTGGTTGTGGTAAATGTATTGATGTTTGCCCTTACCAAGCGATAAAAGAAATCGACTTCCGTGGAAGCAAGAAAGCAGAAGTTATTGAAACTATCTGTCAAGGTTGCGGCGTATGTAACGCAACTTGTCCACAAGGTGCTGTTCAATTATCACACTTTACCGATAACCAAATTCTTGCAGAGGTAGTAGCTCTATGTCAGAAGTAAAAGAATTAAAAATCGTCGCATTTTTATGTAACTGGTGTTCTTATGGTGGTGCAGACTCTGCCGGTGTTGGCCGTTTCACACAACCTACCGATATGCGTATTGTGCGTGTTCCTTGTTCAGGCCGTGTAAACCCATTATTTGTATTAAAAGCTTTGCTTGATGGTGCTGATGGTGTTTTAGTTTCAGGCTGTCACCCTAAAGATTGCCACTATACAAGCGGTAACTATTATGCACGCCGTCGTTTAGAATCATTAAAAGAATTTATCTCAATTCTTGGTATTGATTCACGTCGTTTCTCTTATTCATGGGTTTCTGCTTCTGAAGGGCAAAAATGGAAAGAAGTTGTAACTGAATTTACAAATTCTATTCATGCTTTAGGACCAGCACCTAAATTTAGAGATGCTACACCTATGTATGACTTACCAACAAATCTTTATGATATGGTTCGTCCTTTAGCTTGTGGCGCAAACCCATTTGTTGATGAACTTAAAACTAAAGCAAAAGAAGCTTTAGCTAATGGCTTAGAAGGTATTCTTGGTTGGAGAAAAGGCCCAGAAACTTTATTGGCTGAACCTTTCTTTGCAAAAACTCCAGAACAAATTGATGAATTTGTATGGGGTCCTACTAATGTTCAATCATTAGTTGGTTTATTGCATAAACACAAAGGTAAAAAAGTTGGTATTGTAGTAAAAGGTTGCGATAGCCGTGCTATCGTTGCTTTATTACAAGAAAAACTTCTTAATAAAGATGATATTACTATCATTGGTATGCAATGTAATGGTACTATTGACCGTGAAAGAGTGCTTGCAAAAGTAAAAGAACTTTCAGGCATTAGAAAACCTGTTGTAACTTCATTTGTTGGCGATGCTAAAGGCATGACAGTAACTGTAAAAACTGCTGAAGGCGATAAAGAATTTACTGTTGCTTCACAAGATATTATGCAAGACAAATGCCGTCAATGTACAATGCCTGCTGCAAAATTCTTTGATGTTTTCGTTGGCGCTGAAGGTCAACCACTTGAAGCTGACACACGTGCTCCTATTGGTTTAGCATTCCTTAACGAAATGTCATTAGAAGGCAGAATGAGCTTCTGGCGCGGTCATATTGAACGTTGCATGCACTGTTATGCTTGCCGTAACTCATGCCCAATGTGCGTATGTAAAGATTATTGTGCTGGCGATAGCCGTGACCCACACTGGGTAGCTGACGATAATACTCCTGAAAGTAAAATGTTCTTCCAACTTATCCACGCACAGCATTTAGCTGGTAGATGTACTGGTTGTGCTGAATGTAGCCGTGCTTGCCCAATGGGTATTCCTGTATTCTGGCTCAAGCAACAATTCGGTGGCATTATGAAGCGTGTATTTGGTTACACCGCTGGTATAGACATCAATTCTACACCGCCTCTCTTAGGTTACCAAGTGGAAGAAGAAAACATAAAGGATCACTTCTAATATGAAATACTTAGCACAAAAAGATCAAGTTTCGGCTTGGCTTGCCAAACTTGCTGACAAATACACAATGCTTGCACCTAAAGCTGTTGCAACAGCAGTTCTTTTCCAAAACTATTCTGCTGATGAAATTGCAAAAGCTGATGTTGATGCATTGCTCGACTATACAACAACTTCAATGAAAAAAGCTTATATTCCTGAAACTGAAGTTTTATTAAGTTATTCATCAAAGAAAGAAGAAGGTAATTTATCTAAAAGAGATATGACAGTTACTTGCGAAATTGAAGCAAAAGAAACTGTTATTTTTGGCGCACGCCCTTGTGATGCTAAAGCTGTTTTAGTTCAAGATGCGCAATATTTGGGCGGTAAATATCGTGACCCTTACTATGCTGCACGTCGTGAAAAAATTTGTGTTATTACACAAGCTTGTAATGAAACTTTACCTTCATGTTTCTGTAATACAACTGATACTGATTTAACTTCACCTTATGCTTCTGATGTGTTCTTCACAATTACAGCGAAAGGTTTTGTTTTTGAAGCAATTACTGAAAATGGTAAAGCTTTATTAGAAGTAGCTGCATTTGAACAAGTTGGCGATGAAATCAACGCTGAAGTTCAAGCAATGCACGAAAGAGCTCATGCTACTTTACCTGAAAAAGCTGATATGTCAAAAATCGACCAAATCCATTCTTTCAACTTTGAAAACAATGATTTCTGGGCGAAAGTTACAGCTGGTTGTATTGGTTGTTCATCATGTACATTTGTTTGCCCAACTTGCCAATGCTTCACAATTACTGATGAAGGTAACCCACTTGAAGGTAAAAGAATTCGTTCATGGTCATCATGCATGGGCAATGAATTTACTCTTGAAGCAAGTGGCCACAATCCACGTTCTGTAGGTTATACACGTTGGCGTAACCGCTTAGGGCATAAGTTCAACTATATGCTTTCATGGCATAAAAATCTATTTTCTTGCACAGGTTGCGGCCGTTGTTTACAATCATGCCCAGCAACAATTAGCATTAAAAATATGATTGATGAAATGATTAAAGCAACTCCTGCTGATGCACAATTGCCAAAATCAAGAGCATGTACAACAACTTGCAGTAATGAAGCTGTGAAAGAAGAAGCTTCACAGGCTCAAGCAAGTGCACCAAAAGCACAGGCTCAAAAAAAAGCTCCAGCTAAAAAAGCTTAAGCATATAAGAGGATACTATAAATGAGTCATACATGTTCATGTAATAATAATCCATATTTGCCAGAAGTTTCTA
Organism: uncultured Desulfovibrionaceae bacterium; assembly: GCA_964370245.1. Taxonomy (GTDB): domain Bacteria; phylum Desulfobacterota; class Desulfovibrionia; order Desulfovibrionales; family Desulfovibrionaceae; genus CAYJAZ01. Next base: position 6,389 of record CAYJIN010000081.1, on the reverse strand, counting down.
CTGTATTAGAAGTAATCAAAGAAACAAGCAATATTATGACCTTCCGTGTTCGTTTTGATGACGAAGAAAAAATGAATGCTTTCACATATGGCCCTGGCCAAGTTGGTCAACTTTCGATCTATGGTGTTGGCGAATCAACTTTCGTTATCAATAGCCCTCCATCACAAAAAGACTATCTTCAATTTTCAGTAATGAAAACTGGTGAAGTTACAGAAGCTTTACACAAATTAGCTCCTGGCGATAAAGTTGGCGTGCGTGCACCTTTAGGTAAACCATTCCCATTTGAAGATTGGAAAGGTAAAGATGTGTTTTTTATCGGTGGTGGTATCGGTATGGCACCTATCCGCACAATTATGCTTCATGTGTTAGAGCGTGCTGATGATTATGGCCAAATTTCACTTCTTTACGGTGCTCGTTCACCGCAAGACATGGCGTATAGCTATGAACTTAAAGGTTGGTTAAATCACCCAAAACTCAAAACAACACTTTGTATCGATAATGCATGTGCTGGTTGGGATCATAAAGTTGGTCTTATTCCTCATGTTTTCAAAGAGTTAGCCCAAAACCCAGACAATTGTGTTGCTGTTCTTTGTGGCCCTCCAATCATGATTAAATTCACACTTGCAGCGCTTCAAGAAATGGGCTTTAAAGATGAAAACATCATCACAACTTTAGAACGTCGTATGAAATGCGGTATCGGTATTTGCGGTCGTTGTAACGTTGGTGATAAATATGTTTGCGTTGATGGCCCTGTGTTCTCACAAGCAGAACTAAACGAAATGCCGAACGAATTATAGTAGATAATTTCAACTATAACTGAGTTTATACATAAGAAGAGAGTAGATAGAAATATTTGCTCTCTTTTTTTATATTAATTTAGTTAGTTAACGCTAAGTATAAAATCAATTTTATCTATTGACAGGCTTGAAGATAGAAGGTATTTTTATTTTGCGCAAATAATGAAGCGCAAAAAATATTTACAAATCAATAGAAGGATATATATGGCTACTATTTACTATGAAGGACATGCAAATTGCCGTGTTAAAGATGGAATTAATATTTGGATTGATCCTTTTTTTGAAGGTAATAGCCTTTCAAAAAATGATTGGCGCACTTTTGAAAAGCCTGATTTAATTCTTATTACGCATGCGCATGGTGATCATATTGGTCAAGCTGTTGAAATTGTAAAAGAAACTAATTGCCAAATAGGTGCTATAGTTGAAGTTGCCGCTTATTTACATGCGCAAGGTATTCCGCACGAGAATATTCTTAATTATGGAATTGGGTGGAATATTGGTGGAACTGTTGAATTTGAAAATACTAAAATCACTATGCATCAAGCAAAACACACCAGTGAACATGGCGTGCCTGTTTCTTATGTTGTAAAATGCCAATCAGGCTTCACTTTTTATCATGCTGGCGATACTGCTTTGTTTTATGATATGAAATTAATTGGAGAATTGCATTCAATTGATTTAGCATTTTTACCTATTGGCGATGTTTTCACTATGGATAGCTATATGGCAGCAAAAGCTGCTGACTTTTTACAAGCAAGAGCTGCAATGCCAATACATTATGCAACTTTCCCTATGCTTGAAAAAGATCCGAATAAATTCCGTCAACATCTAAAAGAACTTTCACCAGATACTCTTTATTTTGAATTAGCACCAAATGCATCAAAAGAATTTTCTTTCTAAAAGGAAAATAATATGGAACATTCTCATTTAGTACAAAAAGCATTAATTTATATGATGGAAGAATTAAAGCTTAATCCACAAAGAAATTTTCTTGCTTTGTGTGATGAAGCTGGCGCACGCTTTAATCTTTCTCCTTTAGAAGTAAATTCATTAGGAAGAATTTTTAAAGAAGAATACGACGAATTAAACACAAAATAATAGTATGTTATCATTATTGCAAAGAAAAATTTTTGCAGAGATAGTGCAAGTATTTGTATTAACATTATTTGTTATTCTCTGTCTTATCCTTATGGGACGTGCTTTACAGCTAAGAGAACTTTTATTTGGCTTAGAGCTTGGCTTAGGGGATACTCTTATGCTTTTTGTTTATATGTCACCAACATTTTTACAATTAGCAGCTCCTATTGCATGTATGATTTCAATATTTATTGTTTTCTTACGTTTAGAATCTGATAGGGAAATGATGGCACTAAAAGCTGGCGGATTATCGCTCTATCAATTGCTGCCAGCGCCTGTTATCGTTTCATCGCTTGTAACAGCAATAACATTATATCTTGCTATTTTCGGCATTTCATGGGGAATGTATTCATTCCGAGATACTATCTTAGAAGTTGCAAGTGAAAGAGCAAAAATTGTTGTTCAAGCTGGTGTTTTCAATAAAGATATTCCTGGCTTTGTTTTATATGCAAAAAATGTTGACCCTTTAACTGGTTTTATGAATCAAGTGCTCGTAAATGATTCAAATACAATCGATATATCTTCAGCAGCAACAAACTTAGAAACTTCAAGTGACAATTTAGATAACAGCAAAAAAAACAATGTAAATACAGATACTAAAAACATTACAACTATCTTAGCACCTGAAGGTTTTATCGAAATAGATAAAGAAAGAAGTGAGCTGTTATTTTTGCTCAAAGATGGAAAAATTTATTCAGCAGAAGATAAAACTTCAACAATTCTTTCATTTCGTGAATATATTGTAAGCATTCCGCTTTCAAATGTTTTTGCAGGGCTTGATTTAGGGCCTGTAAAACCAAAAGAAATGTCACTAAAAGAATTGAATGAATTACCAGTTGACTTGATTAGACAAGAAGATACACGCCTTGCAAATAAAATTCTTATTGAAAGACATAAAAGATTTATTTTTCCATTTGCTTGTTTCGTTTTAGGGCTTTTAGCTATACCAATTTCAATTGCATGCTCTGGGGTAAAAAAGCAGCAAGGGCTTGGAATTGCATTGCTTGTTTTTATCGTTTACTATGGTTTCTTATCAACTGGCATAAGCCTTGGAGAGGGTGGTGATTTAAATCCTTATCTAGGTATTTGGCTTCCTTCTTTTGTTTTTATTGCCTTGGCATTATTTGGTATTTACCGTTATAATAATGTATCTAATAAGGGATAATTATGCTTTTTAAAACTTTATTTTCTTCACATACAAAAATTTCAAGCCTTATACTTATTATTGGGCTTATCATATATATTCTTTCTGAATTGTTTGAAAAAATTGACACCTTTATTGAAGTTGGAACAAGTTTTCAAACCATTCTTCTTTATTTTGTTTATCTTACGCCAAATATACTTTCAGTGATTTTACCTGCTGTATGTTTTTTAGCGAGCATTATTCTTTTGTGTTTGATGGCAAAAAATAGAGAGCTTACAGCATTGCAAGCTGGTGGAATAGCACCTTTTACTTTATTAAAACATCTGCTTATTATTGCAATTGGTTGGGCCTTTATTCAAATTCTTCTATCACAATATATTGGTATTGCGTCACAAACGAAATCTGAATCGATTTGGGATTTTGAAGTAAGAAAAAGACCTGTCATAGATGTTCCAATTTCAAACTTATGGTTTGTTGATGATGAATGGATGATAAATGTTGAAAGCCTTTACAAAAGCGGAAATGGCAAAAACTTTACTGCTTACCATCTTTTAAATGACGGCAAAGATATAGTTGAAATTATTTCTGCAAAGCAAGTTACAGTAAAAGATGGAACTTGGCATCTTTCAAATGGTATGCGTAATATTCCAACTGACTTTACAGTAGAGCAATTTGACGATTTTACAATGCCATTTATGCGTGATCATTCATTATTATTTTTAACTGATAATGTAGCTAACCCACAAAACTTGCCTTTGCAGCATCTTAGTCTTGCCATTGACGACCTTATCTCTTCTGGTTCAAACGTAGAACGCTTACAAATTGCATTTCAAATGAAGCTTGCTTATGCTGTTTCAATTATAGTGCTTACATTTGTTGCTTTTGCTTTACTCACGTGGCAAGAAAATGTGTATATTTGTGTTGCAACTGGTATGCTTATTGCCTTTTTATTCTATGTATCAACAATGATTTTTGAAACTTTAGGGCAGAGTGGTTCTTTATCTCCATTTATGGCTGCATGGACACCGCATTTATTTGTGATAATTTTATCAAGCTTAAGAATTTATTACTCTAACTACAGAAAAAATTAGTTAATTTTCAAAAATAATTATCTTTTATTTAGATTTTTTTAACTTGATTTCATGCTACATAATAATTACTTTAAAGTTCATTGTTTTTATCTATTTGAAATTTTGCACTTTTTTTGTTTCTAAAATTTTAATTTGAAATAAAAAAGTCTCAAATGAAGCAAAAATAGTTATTTGTTTCTTTTTTCTCAAAGTAATGTATTATTTTTTTATGACAGCATTTTGTTTTTAACTCAAAAAAATTTTAAAAGGGTATTATTATGAGTGCAACTATCTATCCTACCGGTGTAACCATTTACAATCCTGAAAAATGTTGGAGTGGTTATACAGTTTTTCAAGCACCAGAAATGGGTGCTATGCTTATTGACATGAACGGAACTGAATTAAAACTTTGGTCAGATGTTCATGGTTTTCCTAACAAAATTTTCCCTGGCGGCTATGTTTTAGGAAGCCTTGGTGAACGTAATCCAAAATATGGTCATCAAGATCAAACAAACCTTGTTCAAATCGACTGGGATGGTAATGTTGTTTGGAAATTTGATAAACATGAATATATCGAAGATCCAGGCGAAACACCACAATGGATGGCTCGTCAACACCACGACTATCAACGTGAAGGTAACCCAGTTGGTTATTATGTTCCTGGTATGGAGCCTAAAACTGATAGTGGCAACTCACTTATTCTTTCCCATAGAAATGTATATAAACCAGAAATTTCTGAACACCACTTACTTGACGATTTAATTCTTGAAGTAAACTGGGAAGGCGAAATTATTTGGGAATGGCTTATGAGCGACCATTTTGAAGAAATTGGTTTAAATGAAGAATCATTAAACGCTCTTGCACGCTCTCCGAACAAAAGTACAATTGGTAGTGAAGGAAAAGGCGGCATCGCTTATGGCGATTGGGCGCACGTAAACTCAATGTCAGCTCTCGGGCCTAACAGATGGTATGACGCTGGTGACGAACGTTTCCACCCTGACAATATCATTATTGACTGCCGTGATTTAAACTTCTCAGCTATCATTTCTAAAAAAACAGGCGAATTCACATGGAAACTCGGACCTTACTATGATACAACACCAGAAATGAAAGCTTTAGGCTGGATTATTGGTCAACACCATGTTCATATGATTCCACGCGGTTTACCAGGTGAAGGAAATATCCTTATTTTTGATAACGGCGGTTGGGCTGGTTATGGTGCACCAAACCCTGGTGCTCCTACTGGTCAAAAAAATGCATTACGTGACTATTCACGTGTGTTAGAAATTGATCCTACTAACTATAAAATAGTATGGCAATACACACCAAAAGAAGCTGGCTTCTTGGTGCCTTTAGATGCACAACGTTTCTATAGTGGTTTTATTTCAGGTATGCAACGTCTTCCAAACGGTAACACTATGATTTGTGAAGGCTCAAACGGTAGAGTATTTGAAGTAACTCCTGAGCATGAAATTGTGTGGGAATTCATTAACCCTTATAAAGGTAAAAAAATGAATATGAACATGGTTTACCGTTCATATCGTGTACCTTATGAGTGGATTCCACAATTACCTACACCTACAGAAACTCCAATTGAACCAATCAATCTTGAAACTTTCCGTGTTCCTGGTGCTGCAGCGCAAGGCATTAAACAACTTACTAAAGTTGAAGGAACAATTGGTTACTTTGGTGCTGCAACAATGTGTGTTGCAACTGATTTAGGCGATGACTAGTTAAGAGCGTATCTATAATTAGTTTCTAATAAAAACATCCGTAAACATTACCCCTTTGTTTTACGGATGTTTTTTTTATATAGAAAATATATTTTATAAAGGTGTTACCACTAAAAAGCTTCTTTTGAGTCAAAAAATAAAAAATAGACAATCTCTAGAAATCTATGCTAGAAAAGAGGATAAATAATTCTTTTTAAAAATATTTTACTTTCTATCTTAGGAGAATTTAGCATGTGTAAATATGATGTAGTAATAATAGGTGGTGGCCCTGCAGGACTAACAGCAGCAATTTATGCTGTCCGCGCAAATATGAAAACATTGATTCTTGATAAGTTAGCACCAGGTGGCCAAATTATTAATACAAATGAAATTGAAAACTATCCAGGTGTTGGTCTTATCAATGGCGCTGAATTAGCTATCAATATGTTTGAACATGTTTCTGAACTTGGTGCAGAATTTGACTATAGAACTGTTCTTGAAATTCAAGATGCTGATAAAGACGTAAAAA
>CAYJIN010000080.1:1862-9701 GCA_964370245.1 uncultured Desulfovibrionaceae bacterium | reverse complement strand
TTACCAGGCATAGCATCCAAGGTAAAACGAGCTGCAACTTCAGCAATACGTGTTGTACCTGTTGTAATAACAACTTTATTGAGAATAAAGAGAATTAAGAAGATAACAGCACCAACAACGTATGATCCACCAACAACAAATTGAGCAAAAGACATAATAACATCACCGGCAGCATCAGGCCCTTGATCGCCATTCAATAAAATAACACGAGTGGTGGCCACGTTAAGTGCAAGTCGTAATAATGTTGTGACAAGTAATAATGATGGAAAGATAGAAAATTCTAAAGGGCTTGTCATAAACATACTTGTGATAAGTATAAGCAATGCAAGCGAAATGCTGAATGAAAGCATAATATCAATAAGAAATGTAGGAAGCGGGATAAGCATAACAATAAGAATCATTACAACGCCCGCGCCAAGCATCATATCACTATTGCCTTCCAATTTTTCCATTGCGAATTTTTTTGCTGTATTTTCCATAATAATATCCTTGCCAAAATATTGTCGTTTATAATTATAGTATTGCAATATATATACCAATATTTATTTGATTGATTTTATTGATTATTTTTACATTCACCTCTCTTCTGTCATTTAAATGTTAATAATAACCAATACATTTCGCCAGAAAGGTCATTTGAAAAGATTTTTGCACATAAAGGCATAGAAAATGCATTAGCACTTTCACAAAAGAATAAGCGTCAAAAAAACTATGGAATCTTCATAATTTATCACTGTAATTTTTTTGACAAATCAAAAAACAAGGACGAAATACTCTGACAAATTGAATAGTTATATGCAATGGCACACTTTTTGCTTATTCAAAAACAAGAAAAAAATTGAAAAATTAAAAATATGAAAAAATAAAAGGCAAGAAAAAAGCAGAAAGCTTTTGGAGGTCATGATGAAAACTTTATTTGAATCTAATATACATCTCATTTCGAATGTTATGGATATGCAATTGCAAAGACAAAACGTTCTTATGTCTAACATTGCAAACGTAAATACACCTAACTATAAACCACGTGAACTGCACTTTGAAGAAGAACTTCAAAAAGCGCTCAACTTAGGTGCAATGGGTAAAGTTACAAGAACCTCTGACGAGCATATGCCAACTTCCTTTGATGTTAACACCTTTAGCGCAGACTTTAGTAAAAAATTCACACCACGTATGGTGCATGGTGAAGATAGAGTTAACATCGATAAAGAAATGATGAAAGTTAACAAAAATAACTTGCAATATACCACACTTTCACAACTTACAAAATCTTCATTCGATGGCATTAGAAACATTATACAAGAAGGGAGCAAATAATGGACTTCATGACCGCACTTGATATAGGTGGTTCCGCCCTTTCTACTGACAGAACCAACCTAAACGTTATTGCAATGAATATTGCAAACGCAAAAACTACTCGTACTGTTGACGGTGGCCCATATAGAAGAAAAACTATTGTGCAAGAAGCCACTGAAATTGATAACCATTTTGGTGTTCACATGAAATCAGCACTTGATAGAGAGCTAAGAGGTGTGCGCGTTGCTGGTGTTACCACTGATTCACGCCCACTCAAAGCAGTATATGAACCAGGGCACCCAGATGCTGATAAATTTGGCTATGTTATGTATCCTGACATCAATGTCGTTGAAGAAATGGCAAATATGATGACAGCACAACGTGGCTATGATGCAAGTGTTACCACTATTGATACGGTAAAAAGCATGTATCTAAAAGCATTAGAAATTGGTAAATAATTTTTGAAATAAATGACGTTTGAAATTTGCTGAGCAAAGAGCAAAAAAAGAGGTTTATTATGTCTATACAACAAATAGGTATGAGTTCATACAGCGATGCATTGGCTGCTTTTCAAAAATCGCAAAAAAGTTTTAATAACTTAGAGCATACAATTGCAAACCCTGCACCACAGCCAACAACGTCTTTTGCAGACACGCTAAATTCCTCTTTACAAGAAGTAAATAACTTGCAAGCTGAAAAAAGAAGCGCTGTTACTTCCTTTGCTTCGGGCGAAACGCAAAACGTGCATGAACTTATGATTACTATGCAAAAAGCAAGTGTTGCTGTTAGTCTTACTGCAGCAGTAAGGAATAAAGCTCTTGATGCGTATAGAGAGCTTTCAAAATTACAATTCTAACCTCCAAAAAATATAAATCATTCCTAAAAAAAATGCTGAAACTACAAGGGTTTCGGCATTTTCATTTTTTTGACACAGGATAATTTCTTTCTATTACTACTTGTTTAAATTTTCAAGAGGTTCTGGTTTTGCAAAATAATAGCCTTGTGAATAATTAACACCCATATATTCTAAATAGTTTTGAATATCTTTATTTTCAACAAATTCTGCTACAATCTTAGTTTTCATTTTCTTTGCTAAATATTGTATAGTATCTAAAATAATTTTATTATCATCATTACTTATAATATTTCTGATAATAGAGCCATCTACTTTCAGAAAATCTGGCTTTATAGCAAGAATAGCAGAAAATGTTGAATAGCCAGCACCAAAATCATCCACAGCAACCTTTGCGCCTGTTTTACGAATTTGCTCTAAAAATTCAACAAGTAAATCTAAGGAATCATAACTTTCAGTTTCAACAAATTCAATAATAATGCGTTCAGGCGAAGGATAGTTTTGCAGCTTTTCAAGAAACCAGCGCCTAAAATTAGATGATTCTAAATCATACACTGATATATTGATAGAAACACTATCTGTTCTATTTCTAAAATCTTCAAGCACTCTTTCAACCATCATGCGACTAATTTTTTTGTAAAAGCGATATTTTTTTGCATAATCAAGAAAGAAAAAAGGTGTATACATTTTACCTTCTGCATCAATAACGCGCATAAGAGCTTCATATTTATTGATTTCTCTTACATCATTATCATAAATTCCTTGATAAAACGGAACAATGCCATTCGTATCAACAGCACGTTTTAATAGAGAAATTGCTTCAAGCTCAGCATTTGAAACTTCCTCTTTTGCATGTTCTTCACTGCAAACAATATAATTTTCTTGCTGATTTTTTTCTAAAAATAAATATTTTGTTCCTGTAGCAAGTAAATCCTTTTGCCCAAGCACAACTACAAAGCGCAGTACGCCTGAAAGCCCTGTTCCAGGTGATGAAGCAAATTCAAATTGGTTATGCAATTCTTTTGTAAACTTTAAAAATTCTTCATCAGATATTTGTTGTGTTGGTGCAAAAACAAAGGTTTTGTAGTTAATAGAATATGTGTGATGTTCCATCACTTTATCAAAAATAGTTTTTCCTTCCCCCAGCACTTCAATGCAGGATTTAATATAAAGCTCTTCACCAGCAAAAGCTATAGCAGCATCAGCGGTGCACACCTCAATAAGGCAAATTTTTTCAAAATTATATTTCTTTCTATCTGCTTCATATTGATAGAGATTTGGAAGCAGAAAATGCTTATCAATATATTTATTTTCTTCTTCATGATGCGAAACTTTCGAAAGTTGATGAAATAATTTTTCACCATTTGATAGAAGATATTCTTTTTGCTTTTGCGTTGCTTTTTGAGCAAAATCTTTTTCATTTTTAGGGATATGCGATTCTTCTAAAGCTAAAACATCAGGAATAATGTAAGATTTATTTTCAGAAATACCAGTAAAAATGCTTGTGCCATTATTAAAATAGTTTTGCCCATTTTTATGTGAAATTTCACCAAACAAGAAAATTCCACTTACTTTATATTTCTTGAACGGTGCCAGTTCCCATTCAGAAAAATTTTGCAAATTTACTTTTCTTGCTAAGCAACTATAAATAAACATTTCTTCTATTGGTTCTTCTAAAACCAAAGAACAAAGTTCATGCATATCACGCACAGTTTTTTCAGGGTTAACATAACCTACCCGAAATTTTTGATTTGCTGGAAGCGTGCTATGATAAAGACTAAGAGAATGAGAATTGGTTAAATATTTTGTAAATAATCCACAACTTGCTTCATCATCAATAATTAGTGGAAAATTCATAAGAAAGTCATAGTTTATTAGTTCTTCAAATTCTTTACTGTTTGTAAACTTTGCTTTATCTAAGGATAGATATTCACACATCCAATCGAGGGCAGGAATATTTTCAATTTCTTCAATAAATTCACCATTAGTTTTTGTGATAGTATATTCATCACTGAGAATTTCAAAGGAATTGAAAGAATGATTAAAGCTCTGTTCGTGCTCGCCATACACAGCAAAAACAACTGCACTATTATCATATTTTCCATCTTTTGTGAAGAAATAACCTTCACCACCAAGATGATTATCGCCAACAATTCCGCCAGCAAGCTTTAAAATTGGTGCAAGCTCATTTATTCTTTCTAAAAACGGCTGCACATCTTGAAATCCACCAGAAAAAAGAGTGTGAACCAATGCTTTTGCAGTAAGTTTATTTGCACCAAAATCAGTAAATATTTCTTCTGCTAAATATTGCGGACTTTTATCTTCTAAAGAATAGATTTTTAATTTTACATGCAAATCTTCATAACTATCAAAAATAACAATTGTTGCATCTTTTACTTGTTCACTATTATAAATTACAGAATCAGGACAGGTTGAACCAAAAACCTTTACAGTTGGTAAAAGGTTAGATATTGTTCTTGTAATTTCAATAGCTTCATTTTCTTGTAAAGAAGAAGTAAAAACTCGCACAAAACAATTTGATAAGTCTTTAAGAAGATAAAGCTGTATGAATTCTTGCAATTCATTAAGATTGCTGTATTTATGAACTAAACGTTGCATTTTATGCCTCACATAATGCTCTAAAAAAGTCAACTAGCATTACATACTGTAAGAAATTGTTATTATTGTATATTAGTAATTCTATATTTAGAAGATTTTATGTTTTTGCTCTTTCAAGTAATAGGAAAGTTGAAAGAAGTTTTGCTATATATTTAATTGTAATAATTTCTCTTTCAGACCAAATCCTAGGGCCAGTGCAATCGTCAAAACCTAAAAAGAGATTTACCGTATCTTCATGTCTAACTTGCGCATGTAAAAATGAAAGAATGCCTTGATTTGCCATAAGCTCATACGCACCTTCCGCCTCTAACACTCTTAGATCATTACTAAAAAATATCCCATCTTCACTTGCTTCTAGAAAGAAATCTGCTAAAATTTCAGCAGGTAAATCTTGAAGATTATCAATTTCAGGATTAATGCCTTCAGCACACCATTCATAAGTATTGCTATAACTTTTTCCACTATCAAGAGTTTCAAAAACGTAAGCTCTATCAACCTTATATTGAATGCCTAAAAGTCTAAGAACGAGTGTGACTGTTGATGAAATATCTTTTGTTTCATAAAGCAAGTTGAAAATCATTGAGATAAGATCCGCATCAAAATAAGAATTTTCATTACGGCTTGCATTTTCAAGAATAGTGAAGTTTTTCATTGTTCCTTCACTAAATTCAGAGCTATAAAAAGTAAAACAATCTTTCCCACGTTTTTTTGATTGATATAAAGCTTTATCCGCTGCTTTATATAAATCTTCATAGGTTTCACCATCAAGTGGATAGCGTGCAATACCAATACTTCCTGAAATAGGATGTTCATTTTTTTCAATTGAATAGGCTTTATGAAATAGTTCAATAAGCTTTTCAGCTTTTGCAATAACCATGTTTACTTCAGCAAAATTTTTCATAAAAGCAACAAATTCATCCCCGCCTAAGCGGCCAACAATATCATTTGCACGGAAGCATTTTCTAATTGCAGCACCAATTTCACGTATAACTAAATCGCCAAAGTGATGCCCCAAATCATCATTAATTGATTTAAAATTATCAACGTCAATAATAAAAAGTGAATGTTGATCAATAGGCAACGACTGTGATAAACAAGATTTTATTTCATTTTCAGCACTTACTTTATTTAAACAGCCAGAAAGTAAATCAGTTTTAGCTTGCACTTCTAATATTTTTTGCTCGTCAATATCTTCCACACGCCCAATAACAAAAATTGGCGTATTTGATGAATCAAAAGTTAGATTATAAGTAATTCTATGATACTTAACGCTACCACTTGAATCTATAAGACGAATTTCAAGAGGTTCAACAATACCTGCAAACATTTTGCCCACAGCTTGTTTGAAAATTTCTTTATCGTCATGAAAAATAGTGCTTGAGCCTATAACTTCTTCTAAGCTTCTTTCTTTGTCAACTTTAAAGTATTTAACCGCTCTTCCAAAATAACGGAAGCGCATTGTTCTTAAATCAAGTGTAAAAATAAGATCTTCAATAAAATCAAGTAATGTATTGAAAAGCACTTTATCAGACAATTCATCATGAAAGCTATTTTCAACACTATTTACCAAGTCTGCTTCAATCAACTCTTCATTCATTGGAGAAATATAAGATAAAATATATTCTTCACCATTAGGCAAAGGCTCAGTTTTAACAAGCTTCACTTGAGCGGGAAGCTCTTTGCCTTCAACATCAATAAAAAGCCATTGAAAAGAGGAGTAACCACTTTTAAGAGTTTCATGCATCTGAATTTTTGCTTGCTCATAACTACTCTGACCTGTTGGTTGAAATTCAGGTGAGAGTTTAAAAAAATCTGCCAAGTATGGACTTTGATCTTTTATTTTAAATAATTCAACTGATTTTTTATTGAAAGCAATATTTTCAAATTTTATGCTCCATACATTAATAGCCAAAGGCGATGTATCTAAAAAAGACATTACAGTTGCAAAATAAGATTGATCAAAAGTAGAGCTATTCATGCTGTTCTCCATACCTTTTTACGAGAAAAGACACCTAAAACAAAAAGATATCCTCAGTAAAATCATTTAGCTTTTTATTTAATCTATTTAAATTACAAGGTCAAGAAGTTATTCTTACTCAAATAAAGAAGAACTCTAAAAATACATCAAAAAAGCTTCAATTTCATATTTTATACAATATAAAGTTTGCTTGACAGAAAAGCGCAGGCAGATTATTCTTTTTGTTCAAGAAAATAGGCTATCACAACAGCTAAAACGAAGGACACACAATGCTTGATTGGGATTTTATTATAAATACTGTTATTCCAACACTTAACAAAGGGCTTATTGTTTCGATGAAACTTATAATTCCTTCAGTTATCATTGGCGGACTTTTAGGAATAGTTATTGGCGTTGCCCGTGTATTTGGCTCAAAAATAGTTATAAAACTTCTTAATGGCTTTACAACTCTTATTCGAGGCGTTCCACTTACCGTACAGTTGATGATTCTTTATTTCGGCTTACCAAACCTAGGAATTTATTTCGACCCTTACCCTGCTGCTGTTTTAGGCTTTATTTTATGCACTGGTGCTTATCAATCTGAATATGTTCGTGGGGCTCTTCTTTCAATCAAGCAAGGTCAACTAAAGGCTGCACACGCACTTGGAATGACAAAAATGCAAACAATTTTGCATGTTATTGTTCCGCAAGCAATGCGCCGTGCTATTCCTGGTTGTGGAAATGAAGTTATTTATCTTATTAAATATTCTTCATTGGCTTATATTATTACCTGCATTGAACTTACTGGTGAAGCGAAAATTCTTGTATCTCGAACTTTCCAACCAACGGAAGTTTATTTTGTAACTGCTTTTTATTATTTAGCTCTTGTAAGTGTAGCAACCTTAATTTTAAAGAAGGTTGAAGAAAAATTGACTATTCCTCAACATTAAGCTATTTTGCCTTACTTACAACAAGAAAAACTAATTTATAAAACATAAAATGAACAGATGACACATCAAAAAAGTATTCGTAACTTTGGCTAAATAAGATAGATTTTGGCTTGCAGCACAAAATCCTCACTGCGCATTTTATGCTAAAAATGCTTGTTCGCTAAAGA
>CAYJIN010000080.1:0-1762 GCA_964370245.1 uncultured Desulfovibrionaceae bacterium | reverse complement strand
AATAAGAGAAATATATGACAGACCAAAAAAGTATTCGTAACTTTTCCATTATCGCCCACATTGATCACGGGAAATCAACACTTGCTGACCGTATTTTAGAATTTACTAAAGTTATCACAGACAGAGAGAAAAAAGATCAATATCTTGATAAAATGGAACTTGAACGTGAGCGTGGTATCACCATTAAAGCGCAAACCGTTCGCATTCCCTACAAGCACACCGACGGAAAAGAATACATCCTAAACCTTATCGACACCCCAGGGCACGTTGACTTTGGTTATGAAGTTTCGCGTTCACTCGCTGCTTGTGATGGTGCTCTGCTTGTTGTTGACGCTTCACAAGGCGTTGAAGCGCAAACTCTTGCAAACGTTTACTTAGCTCTTGATCATGATCATGAAATTATTCCTGTTCTCAATAAAATCGATCTTCCTTCTGCTGAACCAGACAGAGTTAAAGCGGATATTGAAGAAACAATCGGTCTTGATTGCGAAGATGCTGTTGCTGTTTCCGCTAAAAGTGGGTTAAATATTGATAAAGTTTTAGAAGCAATTGTTGATAGACTTCCCTCCCCTGTTGGCGATTCAAACGCTCCATTAAAGGCGCTTATCTTTGATTCTTGGTATGACAGTTATCAAGGTGTAGTTATTGTTTTCCGTGTGATGGACGGCTCTTTGAAAAAAGGCGATACCATTCGTTGTATGGCAACTGAAAAAGAATATGAAGTTGTTCGCCTTGGTGTATTCTCACCAGAAGCGAGAGATATTCCTGTTCTTTCTGTTGGCGAAGTTGGCTTTTTATGCGCAAACATTAAAGAGCTTGGCGATGCAAAAGTTGGCGATACAATCACACTAGCAGACAATCCTGCTGAAGAGGCAATCCCTGGTTTTAAAGAAGTAAAACCAATGGTTTTCTGTGGTTTATATCCATCTGATGCGGCTGATTATGAAGGTTTAAAAGCTTCACTTGAAAAATTGCAACTGAATGATGCTGCATTCTCTTTTGAACCTGAAACCTCTCAAGCACTTGGTTTTGGTTTCCGCTGTGGTTTCTTAGGTTTGTTACACATGGAAATCATTCAAGAAAGATTAGAGCGTGAATTTAATATTGATCTTATTGCAACTGCACCGTCTGTTATCTATAAAGTTGATACATTAGACGGCAAAACTGAGATGATAGATAACCCAGCAAAAATGCCAGATCCTACTAAAATTGATACTCTTTATGAGCCTTTTGTTCGCTTAGATATTCACGTTCCTAATGATTATGTGGGTAACGTTCTAAAGCTTTGTGAAGAAAAACGTGGTATTCAAAAGAATCTAGGTTATCTCACACAAACACGTGTAGTTATTACTTATGAAATGCCTTTTGCTGAAATTGTGTATGATTTCTTTGATAGATTAAAATCGGGCACACGTGGCTATGCAAGTATGGATTATGAGCCGATTGATTACCGTCAATCTGATCTTGTAAAACTTGATATTTTATTGAATAGTGAGCCTGTTGATGCTTTGTCTGTTATTGTTCACAGAATAAAAGCTGCGCAATACGGGCGTGGACTTGCAACAAAATTGAAAAAAACAATTCCACGTCAGCTTTTCCAAGTTGCTATTCAAGCGGCTATTGGACAAAAAATTATTGCACGTGAAACTATTTCAGCATTTAGAAAAGACGTTACTGCAAAATGTTATGGTGGTGATATCAGCCGTAAACGTAAACTTCTTGAAAAACAAAAAGAAGGTAAAAAACGTATGAAAATGATGGG
>CAYJIN010000079.1:0-9716 GCA_964370245.1 uncultured Desulfovibrionaceae bacterium | reverse complement strand
GCTGTAATTTCAACACTCATAATTGGTTCAATTCTTTTGAGATTTGCCTGTGAAAGAGCTTCACGCATTGCTTGATTTACTGCCATTTGAATACCTGCAGGACTTGTATGTTCATTTTTTATAATTTCTTCAATTTCTACTAAAATATTCTGCAAAGCAAAGCCACTTTCTGAGGCAGATAGTGCTGTTTGCGCTGCTTCATAAGCATTATCTATAAGAATTTGAGGATAGTTTTTTATATCAAAAGTAAAGCGAATAAGATTACCATTACTATCAATTGATGAAGTTGAATTTTCAGAATCATAAGGAGAAATTGTCAACTTAACTGCGCCATGATGAAGTGTTTCGCCAAGTTCTCTTTCAAAAGTAGCCGAGGCTGTTGCTGTTTTTGTTATATATTCCTTATAGATAACCTGCGGTTGACCAGAGCGTGGTTCAACTTTATATTCGCGCAACAGTCTTTCAAGCAAAACTTCAAGATGCAGTTCACCCATTCCTGAAACAATAAAATGCCCAGTTACTTCATCAACTGCGTATTTCAAGGTTGGATCTTCTTCAGTATATCTCTGCAAAGCAGTTTCAATTGCCTGATTTTCTATACTATTTCGTGGTTCAAGCGCTAGTGTAACAACAGGTTGATACATTTGCATGTCTTCAAGAAGAATATCTTCTCCGCTTGTATAGGTATCACCAGTTTGTGCATTTTTTAATCCTAAAACACCTACAATATCACCTGAATAAGCAATTTTTAACTGCTCTTGTTCATCAGCATGGAGTTTTAGAATGTGTTGAGCTCTATCTTTATTTTTATTTTGCACATTATAAAGACTATCACCTTCTTCTAACTTACCAGAATAAATACGTAAAAAGCTTAATTTTCTATTATCTTCAATGATAACTTTAAAAACAAGCGCACAAAATTTTTCATCATTACTTCTATCAAGAATTAATTCTTTACCTGTATTTTTTTCATGCACAAGAATTTCTTTTTCAAAAGGTGTTGGCAAAAGTTCTGCAACAGCATCAAGAAGTGGCTGTACGCCCATATTTTTCAAGGCAGAACCCGCAAAAACAGGCACAAGGCTTCTTGTTAAAGTTACATTTCGCAATGCTTTATACACATCTTCTTTTGTATAATTTTCGCCTAAATAGAGATCAAAAAAGTTTTCGTCGTTTTCAGCAATTTTTTCTAAAAGAAGATCTTTTTGTTCAAGTAAATATGCCTTTTCTTCTTCATTTAATTCTAACTTTTCAATAGTTTGCCCTTGATCTTCTTCATCAAAATAAAGTTTTTCTTCTTCAATAAGATGCAGAATAACTTGACGATTTTCACTATCAACAAAAGGAAGAGTTACAGGCATTGCATTCACATTTAATCTATCACGCACATCTTGCAAAGCATGAAAGAAATCAGCACCTATTCTGTCAATTTTATTGATAAAAATAAGCTTAGGCACTTTAAAACTTTCTGACTGTCTCCATACTGTTTCTGACTGAGCTTCAACGCCTGAAACTGCGCAAAACACAGCAATAGCCCCATCTAACACACGTAAAGAGCGCTCAACTTCAATGGTAAAATCAACGTGCCCAGGCGTGTCAATTATATTATATTCAAAATTATTCCACACACAAGAAGTGCAAGCCGCTGTAATTGTTATACCTCTTTCTTGTTCTTCTGGCATATAATCCATTGTTGCTGTACCATTATGCACCTCGCCCATACGATGAATTTTTTGCGTGTAAAAAAGCATGCGCTCTGTTAAAGTTGTTTTGCCTGCATCAATATGAGCTATCACACCAATATTTCTTATATTTTTATTTTGCATACATTACTCTGAAAAGGTAAAAGTTTTACGTGAATTCATAAAAAATTCACTTGAAAAAACAAAAGGCAAATACCACTCTAAACCAGCACCAAGTATAAGAATTGATTGTTTTATTTCATCTAAATCTTCGGCTGTTGCTGACGCAATATCAAGTGTTGCTGATGATTTATTCTCTCCAAATTTATTTATAATTTTTGCTTTTGGATACGCAGCTAAGAAATTTTCTTCTTGCTCCCCTACTAAAATTGTGGGTTGATCATAATTATATGATTGATATTTCGCACCTAAATCATAAAAAGTATTTTCGATTTTTTCATTGTTCCCTAATAAAATTACAGGAATTTCATCAAAGTTTACAGATAGTTCATTATATAAAACTGTGATTTTATCATCTTCATTCGCACTAAAAACAAAAGTTTGATCAAGCCCCATCAGTTCAAGAGTAAGCAAGATTGATTTTGAAGGAATTTCACGAAAAATAATAATAACTTGCGCTTTTGCAAATAAAGCAGGTAAAACACATGAAATAAATTGTGCTGGCGATGTAAAAGATTTTTCTACTATATATAATGATAGCTCGCACGATTTTTTTATTGATTCAAGCAGAAAAGCATTTTTTTCAATTTTTGAAAAACTCGTATTTTTCTCTTTTTCAATATTAAAGTGTAAAGCCAAGGCAGATTTTATTCCACCTTTATGAGAAGAAATAGCATTTTCGTAAGCATCTGAACGTAACTCATCGTTTAATCTAAATTTTTCAAGCCAAGTGGGAAGTGTGAAATCGTCCATAGTAAAATCCTTCAATTTTCAATAAAAATTTTATCAATTTATCTAGTTGTAATTATTTTTTAAAAATTGACGCCTTTTCTGCACTTGTCAATCCTCTCTTTATGTATTAATATAAAACTTATGCATGCAAGTCAAACACTTTATGACTTGAAATGTAAAGATTTTATTTTAAAATTATTAATAAGGTATATATATGACTACACAAATTAAAACTTTCTTTTTGCTCGCTTTATTGTCGGGTTTAATTATTGTTCTTGGTGGCGCCATTGGCGGGCAAAGTGGTGTAATAATTGCATTTGCTTTAGCTCTTTTTATGAACGTTGGCTCTTACTGGTTTTCAGATAAAATTGTTCTTCGCATGTATAAAGCGCAAGAAATTGGCCCTAATGATTCACCATACCTTCATAAAATTGTTGAAGAATTAGCTATAAATGCTGGCATCCCAAAACCAAAAATCTACTTTATTCCTGATCAATCTCCAAATGCTTTTGCAACAGGAAGAAACCCTGAACATGGCGTAGTTGCAGTTACTGACGGCATTATGAAATTGCTTACTCCTGAAGAATTACGCGGTGTTTTAGCCCATGAAATCGCACACATAGCGCACCGTGATATTCTATTGCAAACTGTTGCTGGCGTGCTTGCTTCAGCGATTACATCTATTGCTTCATGGTTGCAGTGGACAGCAATTTTAGGCGGAAACCGCAACGAAGAAGGCGGTTCAAGCCCATTTGCAGGATTATTACTTGCTTTTCTTGCTCCAATGGCAGCCGGCCTTATTCAAATGGCAATTTCAAGAACACGTGAATATCATGCTGATGCTGGCGGTGCAACATATTCACAAGATCCGCTTGCACTTGCTTCAGCTTTGAATAAAATTTCAAATTATTCTAAACAAATACCAATGCAAAATGCAAATCCAGCTACTGAAAATATGTTTATTATTTCACCTTTAGCCGGCAATAAAATGGCTTCACTTTTTTCAACGCACCCACCAACTGAAGAACGTATAGCACGCCTTCAAGCAATGGCAAACCAACGTAATAACTAAACTTCACAATTCTCACTCTAACACAAATGAGGCAAATACTTATGACAACTTCCGAACAAAACAATGCCTTGGAAAAAACTGAAAAACAATTATTAGATATTATTCAAACAGGTTTTCCTATTTGTCCGCGCCCTTATGCAGAGCTTGGTAAAGAATTAGGAATTTCTGAAGAAGAAGCGCTTGAAGTAGTTCGATCTTTAAAAGAAACAAAACTTATCAGACGCTTAGGTGCAAATTTTCAATCTGCGAAACTTGGTTTTCGCTCAACACTATGCGCTGCAAAAGTTCCTGATGATAAGCTTGATCTTTTTATTGAAACAGTAAATTCTTATACAGGTGCAACACATAATTATCTAAGAAAGCACGAATTTAATGTTTGGTTTACAATGATAGCTTCATCTTGGGAAAAAGTTGAAGCTACCTTAGCAGAAATAACTGAAAAAACTGGAATTAATATTTTAAATTTGCCTGCAATAAAGCTCTATAAAATAAAAGTTGATTTTCGTCTAAATGACGAATAATCTCTGATAAAATTACTTTTTATTTTAAAATATTAAATGAAGGAAAATCATGTCTAATTATCCTAATATACTTACAATTGCAGGCTCTGACTCTGGCGGTGGTGCTGGCATTCAAGCTGATATAAAAGCGATTACTTGCCTTGATGGCTTTGGAATTTCAGCAATAACCGCTCTCACAGCGCAAAATGGCTTAGGTGTAGATGCAATTTTTCCTTCTTCCGTTGATTTTGTGCAACAGCAGTTGCAAACTCTTTTTGCAGGTTTTAGACCAGCTGCCGCAAAAACAGGAATGCTCTTTTCTACTGAAATAATTGAAGTAATTGCAAATGAACTTGAATTTTATTTTGCAACAAAAGATGCCTTTCCACTTGTTGTTGATCCTGTTTGCGTAAGCACTTCTGGGCACACACTTTTACAAGAAGATGCAATTGATAGCCTTATAAAGCGTATGATTCCTCTTGCAACTGTTGTTACACCTAATAAATTAGAAGCAGAGCATCTCACACAAACTAAGATTAATTGTGAAGATGATGTTATAAAAGCTGGTAAAATATTCCTTGAAATGGGCGCAAAATCTGTGCTTATTAAAGGTGGACATTTTGAAGAGCAAACAATTATGATGACTGATTGGCTTATTACTGAAAACAATGTAAAAGCACTTCATCAGCCGCATATAGACACAAATAACACCCATGGCACTGGTTGCACACTTTCAGCAGCAATTGCTACATATCTTGGCCATGGATTACCGCTTGAAGTTGCAGTTCCAAAAGCACAAACATATCTAAACACCGCTCTTAGAAAATCTTTTGCACCAGGCCTTGGCCACGGTTGCCCTTGTTTCAAAATCTAACCTTCTAAAATATAAAGAAATATTATGTCATTATCATTAAGTATCGTCTTGCCTGTTTATAATGAATCTGGAAACATCTTCCCTCTTTTTGCTGAAATCAAAAACATAATGAATACTTTACCTTACGAATGGGAAGTTATTTATGTAGATGATGCAAGCAAAGACAATTCTGTGAAAGAAATTCAAAGCCTTATGACTGAAAACAACAACATCAAACTCTTGGAATTTCAGGAAAATTGCGGCCAATCCGCTGCATTTATGGCAGGATTTGATGCTGCTGAAATGGAAGCAATTATAACAATGGATGCTGACATGCAAAATGACCCAGCTGATATTCCTAAAATGCTTGAACTCTATCAAAAAAACCATGATATGGTAATTGGTTGGAGGCATAAAAGAAAAGACACTGCTTCAAAGCGCATCGCCTCTAAATTGGCAAATGCTGTTCGCCGAAGCCTTACAAAGGATACTGTGCATGACACTGGTTGTTCACTTAAAATTATGCGCACTTCTATGGCAAAAAGATTACCTTTACAGTTCAAAGGTATGCACCGCTTTTTAGTGAGCCTTATGCAGATGGAAGGTGCTAGAATTGCTGAAATTCCTGTAAATCACCGTGATAGACACACTGGCGTTTCAAAATATAACACATGGGGACGTGGGCTTTCAGCTTCGCAAGATTTACTTGTTGTAAACTGGTTTTTTAGAAGAATTCGTAACTATAAGCTGAAAGAGAAAAATTAATGTTCAAGCCTTTTATCAAAATAGCTTCAATATTTATATTTCTTGCTTTAGGCGCATATCTCTTGCAAGCAGTTGAACCAACTCAAGAAGGATATACTTCCTTTATTGATACATACCTAAAATCGCACGGTTTTACAGGTGTTTTTTTCTTTATTCTTTTATCAGGCCTCCTTGTGTGTTTTGCTGTGCCACGCCAGCTACTCTCCTTCATTGGTGGCTATGCTTACGGTGCTGTATGGGGAACCGTGTATGCAACTTTAGGGGTAACTCTAGGTTGCTTTTTGTCTTTCTTTTTCGCACGTTTAGTTGGACAAAGCTTTGTACAAAGACATTTTGGTAAAAAAATCAAAAAAATGGAAAATTTCTTAGGCAATAATATTTTTTCTATGACGGTTATTATTCGGTTACTGCCAGTGGGGAGTAACATCGCTACTAACATGCTTACAGCACTCACAAAAGTTAATCCTATTCCATTTTTCTTAGGCTCAGCTGTTGGCTATATTCCACAAAATTTCATTTTTGCATTGCTTGGTTCGGGCATTCAGGTTGGCGCAACAATGCAAACAATAATTTCTGCTTTTTTATTAGTAATTGCAACAGTTTTAGGCTGGTATCTTTATAAAAAGAATAAAAAAGCAATTTCAGAAATTCAAGATATTGAAGATTCAATTTAACAAATAACATTGAGAAATCTCAAACAAAATAAG
The DNA here is from genome assembly GCA_964370245.1 of uncultured Desulfovibrionaceae bacterium. GTDB lineage: Bacteria > Desulfobacterota > Desulfovibrionia > Desulfovibrionales > Desulfovibrionaceae > CAYJAZ01. The sequence continues at coordinate 3,225 of CAYJIN010000079.1, read as the reverse complement.
AGGATAAATTATGAATAGTCAAGAACTTCACGGATTTAAACTTATAAAAGAAGAAAACATTCAAGAAGTTGGCGGTAAAGTCAAACTTTTCAAACATATAAAAACAGGCGCTGAACTTTTATCAATTTCAAACGATGACACAAATAAATGCTTTGGCGTAAATTTTCGCACACCACCTAAAAATTCTACTGGTGTTGCACATATTTTAGAGCACTCTGTTTTATGTGGTTCTGAAAAATTTCCAACAAAAGAACCTTTTGTAGAACTTCTTAAATCATCATTGCAAACATTTTTAAATGCGATGACTTATCCTGATAAAACTTGCTATCCTGTTGCAAGCACAAACACTCAAGATCTTTACAATCTTATGGATGTTTACATGGATGCAGTGTTTTTTCCACGCGTTCGCACTGCAGAAGGCAGAGATATTTTAGCGCAAGAAGGCTGGCATATTGATACAACCCCTGAAGCTGACGGCACAAAAGGAAAATGGCAAATAAAAGGCGTTGTTTACAATGAAATGAAAGGTGTTTACTCTTCACCAGATTCAATTTTAGCTGAACAATCACAACATGCTGTTTTTCCAGATACTTTATATAGCCTTGATTCTGGCGGTAATCCACAAAATATTGTTGATCTTAGCTATGAAGAATTTGAAGAATTTCACAAACTTTACTATCACCCAACAAATGCACGCTTCTTTTTCTGGGGTGATGATGATGAAGAAATTCGCCTAAAAAAAGTGAATGAAGTTATTTCACGCTTTGATGCTATTGAAATCAATTCAGAAATTCCTCTTCAACCACGTATCGATTCAGCAAGAAAAGTGGAGTTTCCATTTGAAGCAAGCAATCAAGACGATGAAGAAAGTGCAAGCGAAGCTTTACGTGGCCACGCAACCCTAAACTGGCTACTCACTGAAACATACGATGTTGAAAAAAATATACTTTTCAATATGCTAGACCATATTTTAACTGCACTTCCTGGCTCTCCGCTTAGAAAGGCGCTTATCGACTCTGGCCTTGGCGAAGACATTACAGGCCACCTTGAAGAAGATTTAATACAAATGTATTATTCTATAGGCTTACGTTCAATTGAAGCAAATGCAGAAGATCAAATGGAAGCGCTTATTCTTGATACTTTATACGAACTATACGAAAATGGCGTGCCTGCAAAAGCTATTGAAGCTGCTGTAAATGCTACAGAATTTCATTTACGTGAAGCAAACACAGGTCGTGCTCCTCGCGGTCTTGTAAACATGACACAATGCCTTACACATTGGCTTTATGATAAAGACCCAATCAATGCTTTTAAATGGGAAGCTCCTTTAGCAAAAATCAAACAAGCTATTGAAAATAATGAAAAAATATTTGAAAATCTTATTAAAGAATATTTCCTCGACAACCAACACCGCATTCTTGTAAATCTTGTGCCAGACACCACTCTTTCTGAACAAAGACAACAGGATGAAGAAGCTCTTGTACAAAAATTTTATGATTCAATGAATGATGAAGAAAGAGCACATGTTGAAGCAGAAAGCGCTCGCTTACAAGCTGTTCAAGCAAAAGAAGACAGCGAAGAAGCGCTTGCGACAATTCCTGTGTTACAACTCTCTGATTTACCAAAAGAAAACAAAATCTTACCTATAGAGAAACAAGAAGGTCAAGTAAAAATTATCACTCACTCAATTGAAACAACAGGCATTTTGTATTCACGCCTTGTTTTCAATCTTGATTCACTTCCTTATGAATTACTTCCTTATCTTTCTCTTTATTCTCGCTCACTTACAGAACTTGGAACAAAAAATTATTCATATATTGAACTTGGCTTAGAAATTGAAGCAACAACAGGCGGCGTGGGTGCTTATTCTTCTTTCCAAGCAAAAGTAAATCAAGCAGATACGCTCAATTCTTTTGTTCTTTCGGGTAAAGCAACTAAAGATAAAGTAACAAAACTTGTTGATATTTTTGAAGAAATAATACTCAATCCAAACTTCAACAATAAAGAACGTTTTACACAAATGGTGCTTGAAGAAAAAGCAAGACTTGAACAAGCGCTCATTCCTGCTGGCCACTCATTTGTTATGGCAAGATTAGGCGGAATTCAGTCGCAAATTGGTGCAATAAATGAATATACTCAAGGTGTAAGCTATCTTGAATTTGTAAGAAACCTTGCGAAAGAACTTGAATCAAATTGGGAACAAGTTTTAGAAAAACTTCAAACAATTCACACAATTATATTCAGCAGAGATAATGCTCTTCTTGATATGACTGCAAGCGCTGAAATTCTATCAAGTTCTGAAAAAATCTTTACACCTTTATTAGAAAAACTGCAAAAATGCGACTATTGCTCAAGCAAAAAAACATGGAATGTTACACAGTTAGAAGGTAATGAAGCATTAGTAGTCCCTGCTCGTGTAAACTACGTTGGAATGAGCACAAACCTTCACAAACATGGCTATAAATTCCACGGTTCTGCCCTTGTTATCAGCAGATTCTTGCGTATGGGTTATTTATGGGATAGAATTCGCGTGCTTGGTGGCGCTTATGGCTGTTTTGTTCAATATTCACGAGTGACTGGTTCTTTTGCTTTTGCTTCTTACAGAGATCCACAAGTTGAAAAATCAATTGAAGTATATAAAAATGCTCCAGATTTCTTAGGAAATCTCCATCTCAGTGAAAGAGATTTAAGCTGCGCAATTATCGGAACAATTGGTGATATGGACGGCTATCTCTTGCCTGACGCAATGGGTGCAACTGCTCTATGGCGCGATTTAACAGGTGATACAAAAGAAATTCGTCAGCAAATACGTGATGAAGTTTTAAGTACTAAACTCTCTGATTTCCAAAACTTTGCAACTCCACTTTCAACAGCCCTCAAAGAAGCAAAATGCGTTTCGCTTGGTGGAGTTGATACTGAAAATTATGCAAAATCAAATAATTGGACAATAAAAAAATTAATCTAATATACTTGCTTTCTCCTTCAAAAAACTTTAATTATCATTTTAGTTATTTGATTTTTTGAAGGAGAAACATAAAACTATAATATTAATTTTTTTCTCGTAAAATTCTAATATTCGTATCTCATGTTTTTCTATTAAAGCGATAACTACAACTTTTTTCTATCTGCAAAAAATGATTTGACAAAACATTTGTTTTTATACTATTTAATAATCTCTTTGGGGTTGTAGCTCAGTTGGGAGAGCGCTTGAATGGCATTCAAGAG
>CAYJIN010000078.1:0-10345 GCA_964370245.1 uncultured Desulfovibrionaceae bacterium | reverse complement strand
AGCATTATACTCATCTTCATGGGCGATAAGCATTTTTCCTGAAAGAACTGCATTTGTTATATTGTCAGAAAAATTCCATTGAATAAAAAGAGGAAGGGGGATTGTGAGCCATCTTTGTATATTATTTTCAGGTGTATAGCGAACCATATGAGGATTATCTGACCAAAACATTACATATTCTTTTGCATTTATTATATAAATTTGTCCGCCTAGTTGATACTTCACTGGGCCTTTTTCATAAAAGCCAATTTGAATGTCGCTATGTCTATGGAGTTGCGTCATGCTTGCGGTTTCTGAAATAAAAACATTTAAACCAAAAATAACATTTTTAATTGAAATCATTGAATAACACCCCTTGTAGTGTGCTTATCTTTCTCTAACTTATTTAGTGCGTAGTTTTTTTCACAAATATGCTTAGGATTCTAGAATACTATTTTTAAAAACAGGAGGCAAATATTTAACATATCCTCTATCTTTTTGCAAGATGGAGAAAGAGTAAATTCTTTTTTACTTTTATTTCATTGAAAAATAATTTTAAATAGCTTGTTCTATTTTACTTATATCATAGGTAAAATTATAATAGAGTTAAGGGGAAAATAGAATGGAAGAATTTCGTTTAGAGGTTGATAGTTTAGGGGAAAAGCAAATACCTGCTGTTCATTATTATGGAATCCAAACTGTAAGAGGTGTTGAAAACTCATCTATTTCAGGGCAAACAATGGATGATTATCCTGATTTTGTGTATGGCATAGCTGTATTAAAAAAAGCAGCAGCAATTGCAAACTATAAATCAAATGCATTTTCAAAAGAAATTTGCGATGCAATTTGCCAAGCATCGCAAGAGGTTATGGATGGAAAACTCAAAGGCGAGTTTCCTGTCGATATTATTCAAGGCGGTGGCGGTACATCTGCAAACATGAACTTGAATGAAGTTATTGCAAATAGAGCAAATGAAATTATTACTGGAAAAAAAGGCAGTGAAGTTGTTCATCCAAACACGCATGTAAACATGGGGCAATCAACAAATGATGTGATTCCATCTTCAATGAAAATTGCATGCCATATCTATCTTGGTAGACTGATAAAAACTTTAGAAAAAGTAGAAGCTGCCTTTAGAGTGAAAGAAGAAGAGTTTAAAACTGTTATAAAAATGGGCAGAACCTGTATTCAAGATGCTTTACCTTTAACTTTAGGGCAAGAATTTAGTGGCTATGCCTCTTTAGTGGAAAGAAGAAAGAATATTCTTATTTCACTGCAAGAAAAATGCACAAAACTTCCTCTTGGTGCAACAGCAGTTGGTACAAAAGTGGGGGCGAGAATTGGCTATATTGACGAAGTGTATAAAGCACTTTCTGCAATCCTTGGCTATACAGTGAAAATTGATGATAATCTTTTTGATGGCTTGCAAAATGCTGATATTTATTGTGATTTATCATCTGGATTGAAAGGTCTTGCAATTTCAATGTCAAAAGTATGCCAAGATTTACGTATGTTTTCCTCAGGCCCTTTCCTTGGTTTGAAAGAAATCAATCTTCCTGCTGTTCAACCAGGTTCTTCAATTATGCCAGGCAAATATAACCCTGTAATTCCAGAATTGGTTATTCAAGCAGCGCAAGTTGTTTGCGGAAATGATATTGCAATTGCAATGGCTGCAGAAGCAGGTGAATTAGATTTAAACGTCTGGGAGCCAACAATCATCAAATGCATGGCTGAATCAAGCCGCTTGCTTACAGGTTCATTAGAACATTTAGCAGAAAAATGCATTTTAGGTATAACTGCAAATAAAGAATATTGCTATGAATGCAGCACAAATTCTTTAGCACTATCAACAGTTATTGCAACTTTAATTGATTATCCAACAGGTAGTTTTATCGCTAAAAAAGCAATTGAATATAAATGCACAATTAAAGAAGCTTGTATTAAAGAAGGGCTTTTAACACAAGAACAAGCAGATGTTTTACTAGATCCTATGCTTCTTACAGATGGTGAACTTTTTTCACAAAAAATTGAAGAATATAAAGATATTATCAATAAAAAATAAACTTGTGTATACTAAGGCGTTATAGAATAATGTAAATCAGATAACAAGAGAGAGTAAGGTTGTGATATTAGCTAAGTATTGCAGACCTGACTGATATCAAAACTAATACTCTCTCAAAGCAGTTTAAGAGGAATTACCCATGTCTCAAACCATTGAAAATGTGTCTCAAGAGGCACAAGAAGTCAAGAAAAAATTACCAGCTCATCCATTTTTCGCCTTGAGCGTTATTATTGGTTTAGCTTTTATTGCAGCATTTTTTATTCCAAGTGGTCAATATGAACGTGTAGTTGTGGATGGCATAACAAAGGTTGATCCAACTTCTTATAAACAAATTGAAAAAATTTATCCAACTATCAGAACACTTTTTGAATCATTCTTCTATGGTTTTGGCAATGTTGCTTCGTTGATGGCACTTGTTCTTTTTGTTGGTGGTGCATTTGGTGTTATTAAAGGTATAGGTTTATTTGATGTAACAATCAAAGCAGTTATGCGCAAAATGAAGAACTATGGCATTGTTCCAATGATGATTGCAATTATGCTTATGATGGCTTTAATCATTTCATTTACTGGAATTTGGGAGCTTTCACTTGTTGTAATTCCCTTTATTATTCCTCTTTGCCTAAGTTTAGGTTATGATGACATGACTGGCTTTGCAATTATTATGGCAGGGAATTGTGCTGCACTTGGAACAGCATTAGCAAACCCATTTTTTACTGCTGTAGGGCATCAAATTGCAGAACTACCAATTTATTCAGGTATGTGGTATCGTCTTATCACAATGGTTGTTTTATATATTCCTATATTTTTCTATGTGCTTAGATATGCAAGAAAAGTAAAAGCAAACCCAGCTCTTTCAATAACAAAAGATGATATTTCAACCTTTACACCAATTGAAGATGATGGCGAAACTTTCACAAAAAGACAAAAAATTGCAGGTACAGTTTTTCTTATTATGTTTGCCTTTCTTATGTATGGCACATTGGCACATGGCTTCTCATTTCCTGAAATTTCAGCGGTTTTTGTTGCAATGTCATTATTAGTTGGTTTAAGTTATGGCAAAAGTTTAAATGAAATTTGTTATTTATTTGCAAATGGTATGCATGATTTGATGATCGGTGCTTTTGTTATGTTTTTTGCCCGTGCAATTCTCTATATTCTTGAATCTACTATGATTATTGATACGGTAATTCACGCTCTTGCTGGTTTTTTTGTGGGAACAAATGAACTTGTAATTGCAGGAACTGTGTTAGTTGTGCAATCAATTATGAACTTCTTGGTTCCATCTGGCAGTGGTCAAGCTATGCTTACTTTACCAATTCTCATTCCACTTGCTGATATGGGTGGTATTACAAGACAAACAATTCACTTTGCTTCACAATTAGGTGATGGTTTATCAAATATCTTATGGCCAACAAATGGTGCGCTTATGGCAATGTTAGCAGTTGGTGGCATTTCTTACAGAAAATGGTTCAAGTTCTTTGCTCCTTTATTTCTTGTGATACTTGTAATAAGCTTAGGCTTTGTAATGCTCGCACAGTATATCAAGCTTGGGCCATTCTAAGCTAGGTCTAAATAAATACACAGGCTGTGAATCATGAAAATTGAAACGCAGCCTAAACTCCTTACTTATTGAGGTATATTATGTCAATTTCAAGAAAAATCGTGCAGTATGTTCTTAATCTCAAATATGAAGATATTCCAGCAGATGTTATTGAATATTCAAAATTTGCTATTGCCGATTATTATGCAGTTACTTATGCTGCACGTGACACAAAAGATGCTAAAATTATAATTGATTATGCAAATAAAATGAATAATGCAGAAGATTGTTCAATTATTGGTTTTAATGAAAAATATTCAGCTTCGTGTGCTTCATTAATCAATGGTATGGTTGCACATGCTTTAGATTATGATGATGTAGGGCTCACAGCACTTAATCATCCTACAGTTGTGAATGCTCCTGTTGCTTTTGCATTAGCTGAAAAACTTGGTAAAACTGGGAAAGATATACTTTATGCATTCACCATTGGCGTTGAAATTCAGCATAAAATTGCTTTAGCGCTTATGCCAGTTTTGACTGATCAAGGTTGGCATACCACAAGTGCTTTTGGAACAATTGGTGCGGCAACTGTTGCGGCAATTATGTATGATATGAATGAAGAGCAATTTATTAATACTTTAGGTGTTGCTGTTTCTTTAGCAAGTGGTGTGCGTGGTAATTTTGGCTCATTTACAAAACCTTTCCATGCAGGAATGGCTGCTCAAAATGGTATTATGGCAGCTGAATTAGTTTTGAGCGGCCTTACAGCAAGTGAAAATATTTTTGAATGCAATGATGGTTTTGCAAAAGCATTTACAAGCACTGAAATCAATGAAGATGACATAAAATTAGGCGAACCTTGGGATGCGCAATTCAACGGTTTTCAATTCAAAAAATATCCTGTCTGTTCATCGTCACATTGTGCGCTCGACGCTATGAAATCGCTCTATGAAAAGCATAATTTCAAGCATGAAGAAATAGAAAGTATTGTTGCAGGTGTTTCAAGCTTTGCATTTAAAAATCTTTTATTTGATAATCCAACAACTCCTCAAGAAGCAAAATTTTCAATGCCTTATGCCTTAGCTTGTGTGGCTGTTTGTGGTAATATCACACTCGATAATTTCACTCTTGAAGCTGTAAAAAATGTTGATGTAAAAGCGTGCATGCCAAAAGTGAAAATGCTGCTTGATGATATGTATAAAGATGCGGGCACACTTATTAATGAACCAGCTATCGTGACAGTTACTTTAAAAGATGGCAGAAAATTTGAAGAACGTGTTGAATATGCACTTGGAACAATTAAAAATCCACTTTCAAAAGATCAGCTAAAAGTAAAGTTTGACTCTTGCTTGAAAATATATAATGCTTCGTGCGTTGACAATCTATTTGAAAACATTTTCACTCTTGAAACAGTAAACGATATAAAATTATTTTCAGATAATTCACCAAAATAATATAAAATAAGGACTTATAAATTATGGATTACGCAAGTGAAGCGTTAAAAGTGCATGCCGCGCTTAAAGGAAAAATTGAAGTTGTTTCAAAAGTTCCAGTTGCTACAGCAGAAGATTTATCAATTGCTTACACTCCTGGTGTTGCGGCGCCATGCCTTGAAATTCAAAAAGATGTGAATAACAGCTATGAATTTACAGCACGTGGTAACACTGTAGCAGTCGTAACAGATGGCACAGCGGTTCTTGGGCTTGGCGATATTGGCCCAGAAGCAGCAATGCCTGTTATGGAAGGAAAGTGCGTTCTTTTTAAAGAATTTGGTGGCGTTGATGCAATTCCTTTATGCGTAAGAAGTAAAGATGTTTCTGAAATTGTAAGAACAATTGAATTGCTTGCTGGAAGTTTTGGTGGAATTAATCTTGAAGATATTGCAGCACCTCGCTGTTTTGAAATAGAAAAAGAATTGAAAAAAAGATGTGATATTCCTATCTTTCATGATGATCAGCACGGCACTGCAATTGTAACAGGCGCAGGGCTTCTTAATGCTTTGAAGTTAGTAGGCAAGAAAATTGATGAAGCAAAAATAGTTATTAATGGTGCTGGTTCAGCCGGCATTGCCATTGCAACTTTACTTATGCAATTAGGCGTAAAAAACATAACTATGTGTGATAGATTTGGCGCGGTATATGAGGGTTGCCCAAACATGACAGAAGCGCAAATAAAAATTGCAAAAGTTACAAATAGAGCGCAGGAACAAGGAAGTTTAGCTGATGTAATCAAGGGGAAAGATGTTTTTATCGGTGTTTCAGCTCCTAATGTCTTATCAACTGAAATGGTAAAAACTATGGCAGAAAATGCAATTGTTTTTGCGTGTGCAAATCCTACTCCTGAAATTTTTCCCGATGATGCAAAAGCTGGTGGTGCGCTTGTTGTTGCAACAGGTAGAAGCGATTTTCCTAATCAAGTAAATAATGTTCTTGCATTTCCTGGCATTTTTAGGGGGGCGCTTGATGTGCGTGCTTCTGATATTAATAATGAAATGAAAGTTGCAGCAGCCTATGCAATAGCTTCTTTGATTTCTGATGATGAACTAAAAGCTGAATATATTTTACCGCTTGCATTTGATAAAAGATTAAAAGATGTTGTTGCAAAAGCCGTTGCTCAAGCCGCTATTGAAACGAATGTAGCAAGACTTACTAAATAAAATAACTGCTTCATATTTTATTTAAATATGAAGCTATCACACTTGCTAAAAGTTAGAAAATCGATTATTTAAGCCACTTCAAATAAAAGAATTTTACTGTAAAATAATCACTTGTTTACTCGAGAAAAAAAGGGAAATTATGAGAACTATTTCTGCCGATTTTATTAAATCACAATTGATAGAAATGATAATTCATACAAGCACTGTTTTAGAAGATGATGCTTATACAGCTTTGCAAAAAGCTTATGAGAAAGAAGAGCTTCCATCTTCAAAAGAAGTTTTTCGTCAATTGCTTGAAAATGCTGACTATGCAAAAGAAAAACAAATGCCACTTTGCCAAGATTGTGGCACCGCAATTTTCTTTGTTGAGCGTGGCGAAGACATGAAGATTGATGAAGGAAGCTTGAATGAAATTATTAGCTTAGCGATGATTGAAGCCTATGAAAAAGCTTTCTTGCGCAAATCAATGTGCGATCCTCTTTCACGAGTAAATACAAAAGATAACTCACCAGCGATTATTCACACAGAAATGGTGAAGGGCGATGGCTTGAAAATTTCTTACCTTGCAAAAGGTGGCGGCAGTGAGAATATGTCCCGCGTGACAATGCTTAGCCCTTCGCAAGGTCTTGATGGTATTAGAGAATTTGTGATTAATCGTGTGGCAGAATCAGGGCCAAACCCTTGCCCACCAATTGTTGTTGGCATTGGTATTGGCGGAACTTTTGAAACAGCTCCAATCATGGCAAAAAAAGCTCTTATGCGTAATTTAGATGATGTAAATGCTGACCCTGAATTACAAGCCCTTGAAGAAGAGTTTTTAGAAAGAATAAATAAGCTCAATATTGGGCCAATGGGGCTTGGTGGAAAAACCACAGCTTTAGGCGTTAAAATTGCAAAAGCGCCATGCCATATTGCTTCGCTTCCTTTAGCTGTAAATATTCAATGTCATTCAATTCGCCATAACAGTTTAGTTTTTTAGGAGATTATTATGAGTACACAAACCTACCATCTTACAACTCCTTTAAAAAAAGAAGATTTAATTCAACTTAAAGCTGGCGATTTAGTCTATCTTTCAGGTGTTATCTATTCAGGGCGAGATTCAGCGCATAAACGCATTGTTGAAGCTATTGAAAAAAATGAAAATCTTCCTTTTGAATTGGAAGGGCAAGTCATTTATTATATGGGTCCAGCGCCAACTCCAGAAGGCATGGTTATAGGTTCATGTGGGCCAACAACTTCATCACGTATGGATAAATTTGCTCCAAAACTCTATGAATTAGGCTTGGGCGCAAGCATTGGTAAAGGCAAAAGAGCAGATAATGTTATTGATGCCATGAAAGAGCATAAAGGGATATACCTTCTTGCAACGGGCGGAGCAGGTGCACTTTACTCTAAATGTGTGAAATCAGTTGAAGTTATTGCCTATGAAGAACTTGGGCCAGAGGCTGTGCGCAAACTTGTTGTTGAACAAATGCCACTCTTGGTTGCAAATGATACTTTCGGTAATGAATTATACACAAAAGCAGAAGTTGAAAAAGCCTTAGCTTAAGTGATACTATTTTCTACTATATTAAAAAATCTCCTACGCTCATATAAAAAAATGAACTGCCTCCACTTTCTTGGACGGTTTATTTAGTCAACTTTTCTGGACTGATTTCTGTATTGCACAGGATTCAGTCCTTTTGGTTTTAGCTTTATTCGTTTGTTATTATAGTAAATTATATATTCATTAATGGCAGATATAAGCTCAAATTATACTAATGAGTATGTTTTAAGCGCGCCTTGACAATTACATTCATTATTTATATATTTATATCATATTCTGGTATGATTGGAAACGATACATTCAAATAGAATGACTAACGAACAACACGGAATCTCTATTTTTTTAGGAGGTTTTGCCGTGCTCAAGTTTTATTTCAATTTTTTGTGCTACCATAAAAAGCATTAAACTTCTCTGTATGATTTTTTATTTTGTATGTAATTTGTTTTCATAAACTTTACAATTTGCTTTATATCTCATGTATTACTTATTTGTATGACTTTTTAAACAGTTCCTAAAAGGAGAAATTTAAATGAAAATTATTGATTTAATAGGTAAAAATGGTGTTTTGGTTGGTGCAAGTGCGCAATCAAAAGAAGATGTTATTGATCAAGCCATTGAAATAATGCATAAAAAAGGCAATATTTCTGATGTTGCAGCTTATAAAAAAGCTATTTTAGCAAGAGAAGAAGAAGGAACAACAGGCGTTGGAATGGCTGTTGCTATTCCGCATGGTAAGGGAGATTTTGTTAGTTCAGCTGGTCTTGTTGCAATGACAATTCCAAATGGTGTTGATTATGATTCGCTTGATGGCGAGCCTGTAAAACTTCTTTTTATGATTGCCGCTCCAAACACAAAAGATAATGTGCATCTTGATGTGCTTGCAAAGCTTTCAGGCTTTTTGGTGGATGAAGAACTTATTGAAATTCTCATCAATGCAAAAAGTGGTGAAGAATTTTTATCTATCTTAGATGCAAAAGATGTTGAAGAGGAAAGCGTTGAAACTCCTCTTGTATCAAGCAATGAAGAGGCTGAAACAACAAAACTTCTTGCAGTAACCTCTTGCCCAACAGGAATTGCACACACCTATATGGCAGCAGAATCTTTAACAAAAGCTGCTGAAAAACATAATTGCACAATAAAAGTAGAAACACGTGGTTCAAGCGGAACAAAGAATGAAGTTACGCCACAAGAAATTGCTGAAGCAAAAGCTATTATTATCGCGGCAGATTCAAAAGTTCCTATGGATAGATTTAATGGGAAACATATCATTGAATGTAAAGTTTCAGATGGCATTCACAAAGCTGAAGAATTAGTTCTACGTGCAAAAAATCAAGATGCGCCAATCTTTAGCTCTGCAAATCAAGTAAAAACAGAAACTATTCAAGATACAAGCGTTGGGCGTCAAATCTATACACAACTGATGAACGGTGTTTCACACATGCTTCCATTTGTAGTAGGTGGTGGTTTACTTATTGCTTTAGCCTTTCTTATTGATGGTTTAAGTGTTGATTTAAATTCACTTTCAGAAGCAGAGAGAGGAAATTTTGGTAGCATAACCCCTCTTGCGGCTCTTCTAAAAACAATTGGCGGAACAGCTTTTGGTTTTATGCTTCCTGTTTTAGCTGGTTTTATTGCGCAATCAATAGGGGATAGACCCGCTCTTGCACCTGGTTTTGTTGGTGGTATGATTGCAGCAAGCGGTAAAAGTGGTTTCTTAGGTGCTTTAGTTGCTGGTTTTTTAGCAGGTTATATTATTCGTGCGCTTATGAAAGGAACTTTATCACTTCCTGAAACTTTAGAAAAAATTGCGCCTGTGCTTATCTATCCATTGTTTGGTATACTATTTATTGGTGTGGGTATGATTTATATTGTTGAACCTGTTATGGGAACAATCAATACAGGATTAAATTCTGCTTTAGCAAGCATGGGTAGCACAAGTAAAGTTGTTTTAGGCTTTGTTGTTGCAGCAATGATGGCTATTGATATGGGTGGACCATTCAATAAAGCAGCCTATGTTTTTGGAACAGCTTCAATTGTTTCAGGCAACTATGATATCATGGCAGCAGTTATGATTGGTGGTATGACGCCGCCTTGTGCTATCGCTCTTTCTGCGTGGATAAGCAAAAATAAATATACGAAAGCAGAGCGTGATTCAGCGCCAATGAGCTTTATTATGGGCTTAGCTTTTATTACCGAAGGTGCAATTCCTTATGCAGCGGCTGATCCAATTCGTGTTCTTCCTTCCTGTATGCTTGGTTCAGGCGTAGCTGGCGCTCTTTCAATGTTTTTTGGTGCAAAACTTATGGCTCCGCATGGTGGGATTTTCGTGTTTCCTGTTGTTGAGCAAGGGCTTATGTATCTCTTCGCTCTTGTTGTAGGTATATTAGTAAGTGCTTTGATGTTAGGAATTTTGAAAAAGCCAATAGAAGAGTAAAAGGGCATAGCGAGAGAGAATTTTTATTATATAAAATAGTTATCTGCTTATGCTGTGATAATTCGCTTTATCGAAAATAATAAAATCTATGAGGAATAATACTATCAAGGCTTTTGTTGTAAAAGAAC
>CAYJIN010000077.1:0-10434 GCA_964370245.1 uncultured Desulfovibrionaceae bacterium | reverse complement strand
GTTGCTTCAACACCTGGAAGAGGTTGTGAAACTGAACCAGGTTTGAGCGTACTGCCATGTGGAAGTGGCGACAATAAAACACCGCCAGTTTCTGTTTGCCACCATGTATCAACAATTGGTAATTCACCTTTACCTATGTGATCATGATACCACATCCAAGCTTCTGGATTCATTGGTTCACCCACCGAGCCAAGAATACGCAAGGAAGATAAATCATATCTTTTTGTCCATTCAACACCTTGGCGCATCAATGAACGTATAACCGTTGGTGCTGTATAGAAAATATTTACCCTAAATTTTTCAACAATTTGCCAGAATCTATCAGGGCGTGGCCACGTTGGCGTGCCTTCAAACATAATTGTTGTTGCACCTAGCGAAAGCGGGCCATACACTAAATAAGTGTGCCCCGTAATCCAACCACAGTCAGCCGTGCACCAATACACATCAGAATCTTTCATATCAAAGACCCACTGCGTTGTGTGCGCTGCATAAGTTAAATAGCCACCTGTGGAGTGAACTACACCAGTTGGCTTTCCTGTGCTACCAGAAGTGTGAAGAATAAATAGAGGGTCAAGCGAATCCATTGAAACGCAAGGAAAGTTCGCATTGAGATTGAAATCATTCAACAAATCTTCCCACCACATATCACGCCCTTGAAGCATTGGAATGTCTTGATTGCCACGGTTTACGACAATCACTTTTTCAACGCTTGGGCATTGATTGATAATTTTATCTAAATTTACTTTTAATGGCTTTGGTTCGCCACCACGCATAACGCAATCTGCCGTGATAACAACTTTTGCTTCACAGTCAAAAATACGTCCTTGTACGCCACCATCAGCATAGCCTGTAAAAATTGCAGTATGAACTGCGCCAATTCTCGCACAAGCAAGCATTGAAATAACAAGTTCTGGAATCATCGGAAGGTAAAGGGCGACTCTATCCCCTTTTTTAATACCTAGTGCAGCAAGCCCTGCGGCCACACGGCAAACATCAGTATAAAGCATCTGATATGTATACGCGCGCACTTCCATCTCTTTTTCACCTTGCCAAATAAGTGCGGCTTTATTTCTTTTATCTGTCAGTAAGTGCCTATCAATACAGTTATAGGCAGCGTTTAGGCGTGCATTTTCAAACCACGCAACTCTAGGAACTGAAAAATCAGTGGCATTGACCTTATCCCATGGTGTAAACCAGTGAATTAAACTTTCAGCACGCTCTGCCCAAAATTCTTCTGTGTTTTCTAAGGCATAATTATTAATTACATCAAATTCTTTCTTGTTCTTAATACGAACATCCTTACCATTTTGAAGTGGAAGCGATGTTCTACTCTCTTCTAAAAGACGCTTTATCTTCTCGTCCGCCATAGGCTGCCTCCTTAAAAAAATAAAAGATTAGCTTTACTTATAGCAAGAGAATTTTCTTATGTCAAGGAGGTTATTTAAAAACTGTTTGTAAATTCAATCAGTTCTAAGCAATTTTATACATTTTAGTTTATTTAAAAAAACAAAACTTGTTCGCCGGCTTCCTTGAACAAGTTTAGCATAAAACAAAGTTGTAAAATATTAGTACTTTATGTCTTTAATTTTAATACTTATTTGTGATACATTATTGTAGGTATCAATTTCAATATTGTAGGCAATATTAACAGAATCTCCAACTTTATGAGGAAAGTCAGGTGTATTCCAAATTTTTGAATGGAGGCGACGCCCAGATTTTTTATCAAGCACTTCAAGTTTTATGTGTTTTTTTCCATAACCAAAAGGTTCAACTTTTGTTATTTCAACCTGCGTGCTTGAATAAATTGGCTCACTATTGCCTATTCCGAAAGGTTCAAGCATTTCAAGTTCTTTCAAAAAAGTGTAATCAGCTACATCAGAAAAATCTACTTCTTCTTCAATGGCAAGCATAGGCATAGCAAAAGTTTCGCCATAAAGCTCTTTATAATGCGCATTAAAACATGCTCTAAATGCATCAACTTTCTCAGGCGAAATTTTTAAACCCGCGGCATATTCATGCCCACCAAAAGAAAGAAGCTCGTCAGTGCTTGCAATAAGTGCATTGTGCAAGTGGAAGTTTTTTGTTGAACGCCCAGAACCTTTTATAAAGTCAGTGCATTGATCTTTTGTAAGAATAAAAGTTGGTTTATAAAATCTTTCCACCATTCTTGAAGCAACAATACCAATAATGCCTTGATTCCATTCATCGCCTTGCAAAACAAGGGTTGGTTCGTTTACATAGAGCATTGCTTGCTCGCACGCTTCATTCACAATAGTTTCTTCTTCTTTTTTTCTTTGATTATTCCAATCGTCAAGTTGTTCCGCAAGTTTACGAGCTTGCGTATAATCTTTGCAAAGAAGCAAGTCAAGCGCAATGCGTGGATTATCCATACGCCCTGCAGCATTTATGCGAGGTGCAAGCCCAAATGAAATTTGCCCTGCCGATAGCGTCGTTTTTGGTGCATAGCCTGAAACTTCTTTAAGCGCACGTATGCCAATTCTTTCAGCTTCTGCTATTTTTACAAGACCATTTTTTACTAAAATTCTATTTTGCCCCACAAGAGGCATCATGTCTGCAATAGTTCCAAGCGCTACAAGATCAAGAAATTCACGCATATCGCACTTTGTTCCAAAGCTTTTTGAAAGAACATTATTTACTTGGCATAAAAAGAAAAATGCAACGCCAACACCAGCTAAGTGAATATCTTTACGAGTGAATTTTTCGGTAAGTTCAACAAGATAAGGATCAATCACAACATTTGCAGGTGGCAATTCATCAGGCAATAAATGGTGATCAGTCACAATAACTTTCACATTATTTTCACGAGCAAATTGTATAGCGTCAAAATCAGAAATACCGCAATCAACACTGATAAGAAGAGTTACCCCCTCAGCAATATATTCTTTTAATACTTCTTTATTTATTCCATAACCTTGTTCACGGCGCGGAACATGCGTTTGAACTTGATAATGATGCTTCTGAAAAAATTCATAGCACAAAGCAGAGCTTGTTATGCCGTCAGCGTCATAATCACCCCAAATGAGAATTTTTTCATTATTTTGCATTGCTTCTGCAACTAGTATTGCGCCTTCTTCAACTTGTGGCAAAAAGGTTGGATGCAGAAGTTTTTGCAAAGATGGATTGAGAAAAAAATCAAAAATTTCAAACAATTCTTTCTTGTTCGCATTTTGGAACAATTGTGGATATTGTTTATGGAGGCGAGCCAAAAGCAAACGAGTAAACTGCGGGCTAAGTTCCATATTTTGGGAAACTTGAGCCACATATTGCAAAATTTCATCGTTTTTTTCATTTATATTCCACTGCTTTTGTACTGTCGCCATTATTCTCTACTTTTTTCTGTTTAATTATATACTAGCAAGGGCTTCATCAACTGCTGTTTGTGTAAGAAAACCTTTTGCAACCATCCAATCAAGCATTTTCTTTGCAATTTCATTTTTTGGCTCTAACACAAGAGCTTTTTTCACATTTTCTAACACTTGCGGATATGCTTTCTTTTCAAGTTCAACTCTTGCAATGTTAAGATACAAATTCGGATCTTCCACTCCTAAAGCAATAGCTCTTTGATAGAACTCTAAAGCCTTATCATACATAGCACTTTTTCTCAGGTTTATGCCAAAATCATTGAATAAATGCTTATGTTCTTTTTGAAAGGCAGCTTCAAGAGTTACTAAACGATTGAAAATACTTTCTGCTTTTTCTTTTTCACCTTGTTCTAAATAGGTAAGACCAATACCAAAATTTGCCCTTACGTTATCAGTATCAAGTTCTAAAGCGTTTTCATATTCATTTTCTGCACTAAAAAGTTCATTCTTACTTCTATGCGCATCTCCAGCATCAACAGCTTCATTGATTTCACGCATTTTTGGATAAACAGTTTGCACATAAAATTCAACTTCAGGTGAGTATTTTTCAATCAATTCTTCACGACTAATCGATTTAACCATTCCAGTTGGAACGTAATTATGATTGAGAGATTGAATTGTAATTTCATCTGAATTATCACTTTGGTCAACATACCAAAATGTTTTCATAACAGTTTTACGAGAGGTTGTTCCTGTACCGACCTTGCGAACTTCTTGCAAAGAAAAAACACCGCGCATACGGTCTGAACCCATTGAAGTAAAACTACCTTTCATATCCACCTCTTACTTGAGAAATCAGATTTATTTTTTATGTTTTGCACACAAAAAAACTTTTTAACAAAGCTTATATTTAAACTTAAGCTAAACCTTCTTCCATATTAGCAATAATTTCTTGCGCTGCTTTAAGTGGATCAGCTGCTTTTGTGATTGGACGACCTACAACAATATAATCTGCGCCATTTTTTACAGCTTGTGCTGGAGTCATAACTCTTTTTTGATCGCCAACATCACCATCAGGCATACGAATTCCTGGGCAAAGTGTAAGAAGTTTTGGATGACGTTTTTTGATTTGCTCAACTTCATTTCCAGAACAAACAATGCCGTTTAAGTCCCAATTGTATGCTTCATCAGCAAGTCTTTGTGCAAGCTCTTTCACTGGGCCAGCATAGCCTGGAAGCTCGCCATCGCCAATGCTTGTAAGAACAGTTACACCAAAGATTAATGGTTTATGTTCAGCATCTTGCACGCATTCAAGAGCAGCCGCGACCATAGCTTCGCCGCCCACGATATGAAGAGTGAGCATATCTGCTTTATGTCTTGCGCATGAAAGCACAGCACCACGAACTGTATTAGGGATGTCGTGCAATTTCAAATCTAAAAATACGTTATATCTCATTGCTTTAAGCGATTGGATTAAACGTGGACCTTCAGCAATAAAAAGTTCAAGCCCAACTTTCACCCACTTTACAGTACCTTGTAAAGTATCCGCCATTTTTAAAGCATCATTTGCGTCGTCAAAATCAAGTGCTACAATTAGTTCTGCCATATATAAACCCCTTTTAGCTAAGGATTAAAGTGTTTGCGAATATAAAACGCTGTTGAGAAAACCTTTTTGTCTTCTTGGTGTCAGCTTTGCCGCAATAAAACATGCTTTTAGTTGCTCATACGCCACGTCTAAGTCGTCATTTACAATCCAAGCATTAAACCAATGCGATTGTTTTATTTCATCTTTTGCATTTTTCAAACGACGTATGATTGCATCTTCAGAATCAGTGCCTCTTGTTCTTAATCTTCTTTCGAGTTCTTCTAAGTTTGGTGGAAAAAGGAAGACAAAGAATGACTGGGGTAAAGAGAGCGATAATTGCAGTGCACCTTGCACATCAATATCAAAAAGCACATCTTTACCTTGTGCTAAATTTTCTTCAACTTCTTTGAGTGGAGTGCCATAATAATTTCCGTGCACTTCAGCCCATTCTGCAAAAGAATCGTTTTTAATTTCTTGTTCAAACTCTTCTCTTTCCAAAAAATAGTAATCTTTTCCGTCAACTTCATTTTCGCGCATGCCACGAGTTGTGCATGAAACAGAAAATTGGAAGTTTGGAAAATCTTGCAATAAGCGTTTGACAAGCGTACTTTTGCCAGTGCCTGATGGGGCAGTGATTACTAAGGGTAAACCATTTTCAATCATTTTTATTCCTCTTTTACGCTTTCAAGCCTTTGAATTATTGTATCAGAACTAACTGATGACAAAATAACATGATTAGAATCAGTTATAATAAATGAACGTGTTCTTCTGCCTTGTGTGGCATCGATCAAACGTCCATCATTTTTTGCATCTTCTTTCAGTCGGCGCATTGGCGACGACAAAGGGTTGACTACCGTAACAATTCTGCTTCGTAAAACAAAATTACCAAGACCTATATTAATAACCTTACTATCCATAAGATTTTATTTACCTACGCAAAAAGTTGAGAAGATAGCATTTACAACTTCTTCTGTAACAATTTCACCTGTAATTTCACCTAAAAGTTTAACTGCTTCATTTAAATGAATAGCTAGAGCATCAGGCGGAACAAGAAACGCATTCTCTTTAAATAGAATAAGTTCTTTATTTGCTTTTTCAAGTAGGTGGGCTTGCCTTAAATTTGGTGCAAGCTCATCCCCTTTAGGAATTTGCGATGAAAGCGTTGTATAAACAACTTTTGCAAGTTCATCAATTCCTTTACCCTCTTTTGCTGAAACAGGGTAAATTGCGCTTTCAAAGGTATTCTCCTTTGAAGGCTCTTTCATATCACACTTATTCCAGATAAGCAAAATTTTAGCTTTTGGATTAATTTGTGTTAAAAATTCAATATGTTCTTTATCTTTTGTAAAATCTGAAGCAACATCTAACACATAAAGAATTATTCTTGCTTCTTCAAAAAGCTTATACGCACTTTGAATGCCTTCAAGCTCGATTAAATCTTGCGTTTCTTCTTTTACACGTATTCCCGCAGTATCAACAAGACGCACAGGAACATCTTGAATTTTCAAAACTTCTTCAATATAATCACGAGTTGTGCCAGCTTGCGCTGTAACAATAGCACGATATCGGCCAAGCAAGGCATTGAACAAGCTTGATTTACCAGCATTTACTTTACCAGCTAAAACAATAAGCGAACCATCTCGCCATGGGCTTGTGCGCTCATAAGCAAGAAGAAGATTTTCAATTTGTGTGTTTACATCTTCAACAGCTTGTGTAAAAGGCGTAACATCTGGTAATTCTTCTTCTGAAAAATCTAATTCATATAAAAGATTTTGCATAATTGTTTCAATGCTTAAGCGTAAATCTTTTATCTTTTTACCTAACAAGCCAGAAAGTTTTGCTTCGCCAAGTTTTGTGCTTTCAAGTGAGGGTGCATTAATGATTTCAGCCACTGCTTCTGCTTGGCTCAAATCAATTCTTCCATTCAAAAAGGCTCTTTTCGTAAATTCGCCTGGGCTAGCAAATTCAGCACCATGCTTAAAGCATGCTTGTAAAAGAGCTTCAAGAAGATTTGGATTTCCATGGCAGTGCAATTCAACAGTATCTTCAGCTGTATAAGAAAAAGGTGCTTTCATATACACAGCTAAACCTTCATCAAGATATTCGCCTTCTTTATTAAGAAAATGTCCATAATAAAGGTAGCGAGCTTCAATTGATTTTGGCTCACTTTTAAAAACAAAAACCTTACGCAATATTTCAAGCGCTTTTTCTCCTGAAATGCGTATAATTCCTATTCCGCCCGAAAGGCTTTGTGAATAAGCTGTTGCTATTGCTGCAATAGTTGACATTTACATTCCTGCTAATTCTTTTTCGATTGCTGATTTTAAACTATCATCAAGACTTGGAAGAGTTAAAGCTGTATCAAGATGAGCCTTACCTTTTTCTTTATCATTCAAGCTATAAATATAAATAATCGCTAAACTATAACGAGTTGCCGCATTTTCTTCTAAAGCAAGCGAGCGCTCAAATGCAGCTGCTGCTTCAGCTGGTTCGCCTAATTGGCTGTGTGCAATGCCTGATAAGTACGCTGCTTTTGCGCTTGTAGGGCTAAGTGCGCTTGCTCTATTTGCAAAGTTTAGCATAGCAAGATAATCTTCCGCTTCAAAGAAAAGCAATGAAAGTTCGATAAGAACTTCAGGATTTTGCGGATCTGCCTGCATTTTTTGCATTAATTCACCAGCACGAGTTGCCATTTCTGGGTCAACATCTGCTTTATTGAATAAAGCGGACATATTCATCATAGGATTATCGCTTCCACCGCCCATGCCTTGTGGTGGCATTTGCATTTCAGTGCCATCTTCCATAACAACGAGGTTTGAAGTTCCGCCATTTGAGTTTGCAGTCACTTTTGTGTTTGCAAGGCTACCTAAATCAAAGTGATAGTAGACAGCAGTTGCTAAAATTGCAAAAAGGCCTGCCATCATAAATATTAAAGTAAATTTTGTTGATTTCATTATTTTATACTCTCAAGTCTTTCAAGTTTTTTATTAAGATTTTTTTGGTTTGCCACTAAAAAAGTTATATATCCGCCAATACCTAGCCAAATTGCCACATTTACGGCTACTAATGCTGTTAAGCTATCCATTGTATTTCCTAATTATTATTTATTTAAGTTTGCTGAATTTTACAAAATTAGCGAAATAATTTGTTATTCGTCGTACAATTCTTTCATTAAATTTTCTTCAATAATTTGAGCTTGCATTTTTTGATGTGTTCTCAAAATAAGTAAAGCTAAAACTAAGAAGAAGAAAATCCCAACACTTGCCAAGACAGTATGTACCATTTCAGGTTCTAAGCCTCCACCTTTACTTGCAAAAACATTTGGATGGATTGAGCGCCAAAGACGAGCTGAAAAGAACACTAAAGGAACATCTGCAAAACCGATAATCCCCACTACTGCCGCCATCATGCTTGCTTTTGGCGTTGGCATAGTGCGAATAAAAAGATATGCAACATAAATAAACCATAAAATCAAGGTTGTTGTGAGGCGTGGATCCCATGTCCACCACACATTCCATGAATTTTTTCCCCAAATTGAACCTGTTATTAAAGCTAAAGATGCTAACAATAAACCAATTTCAGCAGCAGAAGTTGCTACATGGTCATACTTTGCTTTCTTTGTTTTTAGATACGCAATACTGCATACAAAGTTTACAAAAAAAGCCACAAAACACCACCATGCAACAGGCAAGTGATAATAAAATATCTTTTGTGCCAAGCCCATAGTTTGTTCAAGTGGTGCATATATATAGATAAGATATTGGCATAATGCAAAGCCAATACCAAATATTATTGCTGAATATTTTGCTACATTTAACATAGTTACCTACTGTTTTATATAAAAATCCTTTCTTTAAGAAGTGACTTAGTCATCAGCTGAATAAAGAAAAGGAAATAAAATTAATGCCATTGCCAAGAAAATTCCGTCAAAAGCTACTATTAATAATAACCATGACTGCGCTTCAACAAAAACACTTTTCACGCTTGGACTAAAGAGCAAGGAGAATATTTCAATCCCAGCCAATAGAAGCGGAGTAAGCAAAGGAAAAAGAACAATACTTAGTAAAGATTCTTTTCCAGTTTGCCCTACAGCTAAAGCTCCAAGTAAAGCACCGCATGTTGACATACCAATATCAACAAGCAGAAGAAAAGTCAAAAGTTCAATTATAGAACCATGAATTTCACCATTACAAAAAACAATAAGAGCAAAAAGGAATAAAATTTGTGCCAAAAGCATAAAAAGAATTCCACTAAAGCCCTTTGAAAGCCAAACCGCATGAATGGAACTTGGCATAAGATGAAGCCCACTCTTTGCATTGTTATGCTCTTCCAAGGCATGTAAACTATTGAAAATCAACACCATTGCAAAAGCAGAAGCAAGCCAAAATAGTGTGGCAAGTGCTCTTGGTTCAACACTCGAACCTATTCCTTGTGAAAGACTAAAAACGAAAATCAACAACAAGCCTAAAAGAATTGATTGCCCTAAGCCACCACCACGCAAGAAGAAAAGCGTAAAATCTTTTTTCAATAATGAAGTGAAAGCATATTTAAACATCTTGCACCTCATTTGTCTGTGATATGGATTGTTCTTTTGGATTAAGATAGACAGTTGTTAAAGTTTTATCAGAAATTGTGTGAATAACATCTGCATATTCTTTATCTTTTTCAATGTCATGGCTAATCCAAAAAACGCAAGCGCCTTCTTTTTTTGCAAGCAAAATTTGTTCAAGAAGGAATTTTCTTGCCTCTTTATCAAGCCCAGTGCTTGGCTCGTCAAGCAAGTAAAGTTTTGGTTTTTGCACAAGAAGGCGAGCAATTGTGAGCTTTTGAATCATACCACGTGAGAAAATTTTTATTTTTTCATGCGCAAATCGCCCTAAGCCAACTTTCTCTAAAATTTCAAGATATTTTTCTTCGCTCAGTGAAGATTCTGTATGCACATTGTGCCAAAACTTCAAATTTTCTAAAGCTGAAAGTTGAGGATATAAAAAACTTGCATGTGCTAAATAGCCAACTTCTGAAAGCTGTAAATCTGTTTTTATTGTGCCGTGGTCTTGCTCTAAAAGCCCGCATAAAACTTTGAATAAAGTGCTTTTACCAGCACCATTTTTCCCTTCAAGCAAATGAATAGACTGTGGATAAAGTTCAAAATTCACATTTTTAAAAAGGAGCCTTGCTCCAAAATTTTTTGCAAGATTTTCAGCTTTTAGCATTTGACCTTCTTTTCTATTCAACTCTATTTGCTTCTTGTTCGCTCTCAATTTTTTCATCATCAGCAACGCAAACAAGTCTCGCTGGTTTCTTCACATATCCTGTAATAGTCACAAGAGCAATCATGGTTTCTGTTGCGTCTTTTACGTGCACTTCATACACTACCAATCTGCGCCCAAGCTGAATAGGAACTGCCATTGCAAGCAAAGGGCCTTCCCTACCCGCAGACAAAAAAGATATTGAAGATTGAGCACTTACAATGATTTCATTATAAGCATGCGAAGCAACAACAAAAGCCATATCAGCCAAAGCAAA
>CAYJIN010000076.1:3939-10499 GCA_964370245.1 uncultured Desulfovibrionaceae bacterium | reverse complement strand
AGAAGGAAATTTACCTGATATCATCATGGCTTGTGTTGGCGGTGGTTCAAATGCTGTAGGATTATTCTCTGGCTTTTTGAAAGACGAAAGCGTGAAAATTATCGGTGTTGAACCAGGCGGAATTGGCTCTGCTCTTGGTCAACATGCTGCCCCACTTACACATGGTAAACCTGGCACTTTGCACGGTTACTACTCTTACTTGCTTACTGATGAAAATGGCGAAGTTGCGCCTGTGCATTCAATTTCAGCTGGGCTTGATTATCCTGGTGTTTCCCCTGAATTATCACATTTGAAAGATACAAATAGAGCAAGCTTTGTAACTGCAACTGATGCTGAAGCTGTTGAAGCATTATTCACTCTTTCACAAAAAGAAGGCATTATTCCTGCGCTTGAATCATCACACGCGCTTGCACATGCCATCAAAATTGCGCCAACTCTTTCAAAAGAAACAAAAATCTTAGTGAACCTCTCAGGCCGTGGCGATAAAGACATGGATCAAATCATGCAATTACAAGCAAAATAAAATAGCAAAACTTAATCAAATTATTAAATAAAGGCATTTTGTTATTGGAAATATTTTCTTCCAAATCAAAGTGCCTTTTTTATATTATATATTGCAAATTTTATCTCTCTTCTTCGTCTGCATTGCAAATATGTGGATTTTCAAAACTGTGCTGGCCAGCATATTGAAAAGGTTTTTCTTTATGTGCATTACAAGAGCATTTTTTTATATCAAAAATTGACTCAATCAACTTTTCGGTATATGGCTTGTGTTTTTGGTTTAGCAAAGCTTTTCTTTGCATTATTTCAACAAGTTCGCCTTTATGCATAACTGCTATTCTATCAGAAATTGCTGAAACCAAAGCTAAGTCATGGCAAACAAGAACAATAGTAAGATTATTTTCTTCTTGCATTTTTTTGATAAGCTTAATTATTTTTGCTTGCGTAATAACGTCAAGCGCAGATGTTGGCTCATCAAGCAAAAGAACTTTTGGCTGTAAGGTAAGCGCACGTGCAAGGCAAACTCTTTGTCTTTGCCCGCCACTTAATTCACTTGGTTTTTTATATAGATAGCTACTATCAAGTTCAACTTTCTTCAAGAAATCTTCTGCAACTTTTTCTTTATCGTTTTTATTAATAAGATTAAAATTAATAAGCGGTTCGCAAATAGCATCAATAATTTTCATTTTTGGATTAAGCGTAGAACTAGTATCTTGAAAAACCATTTGTATATTTTTTCTATGTTGGCGTAACTCTTCTTTTTTTAATTCAGTAATATCACAATTATTATAAAAAACTTGCCCCTTTGTTTTTGTTTCAAGCTGTGTAATTAGGCGTAATAATGTGCTTTTCCCACTGCCACTTTCACCTACAATAGATAAAAATTCATTTTCATATATATCAAGGCAAATATCATTACACGCAAGAATAGGCTCTTTCTTTTTAGAAAGAAATTCCTTGCTCATATTTTTTATTTCAATAATTTTATTATGTTGCATAATTAGCTTCTTCAAATTTTGGAATGTGCGCCAAAAGCTCTTTCGTGTATTCCTGCTGTGGATTATTCAAGATTTCGCTGGCTGAATTTGTTTCAATAATTTCGCCATCTTTGAGAATAATAATTCTATCTGCCATATAAATTGCTAAAGGAATATCATGGGTTATCATCAAAATTGAAGTATTATATTCAGCACGCAATTTCAAAATTTCTTCCACAACTTGCGCTTGTGTCGTCATATCAAGTGCGCTTGTTGGCTCATCAAGCAGCAATAATTGTGGTTTTAGCGCCATTGCCATTGCAATGCCCACTCTTTGCCTCATGCCACCACTCAAATTAAATGTATAGGAATTCATAATATCAGCACTATTTTCTAAATTCATTTTTTTCAGCATAGTTTGCGCTAATTCATCAGCTTCTTTTGTATTCATTTTCCTATGTATCTTTATATATTGAATAAATTGACTTCCAATTTTCCTGAGCGGATTTAAGCTAAGCCCAGAATCTTGAAAAACAGTAGCAATTTCCTCCCCTCTTAGTGCATTCATTTTATTTTCTGAAAGCTTGAGAATGGAAGATTTTTTATATAAAATATCGCCTGTAATTTCAGTTTCTTTTGGTAAAAGCCCCATAATTGAACGCAATATACTTGTTTTACCTGAACCACTTTCGCCTACAATTGCAAGAACTTCGCCTTCTTGCAAATGAAGATTAAGTATATTTACTGCTCTTTTTTGCTGTGAGTCTTTAAGCTGTGAATCTTTTAAATGATAAGCTATAGATAAATTTTTTAATTCAAGCATAATATATCCTCACTAATCAAGTATTTTTCTAAGCCTGTCACTTATTTGATTGAAAACAGTAACAATAATAAAAATCGTAATACCAGGATAAATGATAAGCCACGGGGCATTCATCATATACGCTCTACCCTCATTTATCATTAGTCCAAGTTCTGGCATAGGTGCTGGCACGCCAAAGCCAAGAAATGAAAGCGCAGATAATTCTAAAATTATCACTCCAAAATCAGTGGAGGCGGTGACAAGTAATGTTTGAAAAATATTTGGTAAGATATGCCTTGTTATAATATGAATATCTTTTGTGCCAGCAAGGCGCGCTGATTGTATATATTCTTCATTGATTATCTTAAGAAGCAAACTTCTTGAAAGACGTATATATTTACTTACCGTCACCACAAAAATAGCAAGCATAGCATTTTTAATGCTCGCCCCCATAATTCCAGCTAATGCAATAGCAAGCACCATTGAGGGGCAGGACATAAGAATATCAGAAATTCGCATAATTATTGTATCAATAAAACCTTTAAAATATCCTGCAATAATGCCAATAAGTGAGCCCACAAATGCAATGAAAAAAGCAAGCGCTAGTGCAACAAAGAATGAAATTCTTATAGCATAGAATATTCTTGATAAAATATCACGCCCAAGCCTATCAGTCCCCAAAAGATGCTCACTATTTGGCGCAATAAAAGCATTTTTCAAATCGCCCACATAGGGATTATAAGGCGCTAAAAAATTTGCAAAAATTGCAATAAAAAGGATTATTCCAAGCAAGAAAAGTAAAAATATAAAAATTTTATCTTGCTTTATTTTTTTCAAAATCATACTCATACTCATATACTCATGCGTATTCGCGGGTCAAGGTAAGCGTATGAAATATCAACAAGTAAATTCATCGTCATATACACAATTGAAATAAGAAGAACATAGGCTTGAATGAGCGGATAATCGTAAGCAGTAATTGCATCAACTGCCATTCTGCCTATTCCTGGATAAGAGAAAATAACTTCAACAACAGCAACACCTGATAAAAGCGAACCAAAGGAAATGCCGAGCAAAGTTATAAGAGGAAGTAAAATATTCACAGAAACATCTTTTAAAATGATAGTGCTAAATTTTATTCCACGAGCTCTTGCACCCATAACATATTCTTTATTCAATTCTTCTAACACAATTGTGCGCACTTGCCTTGTGTATTTGGCAGACATAGCAAAAGCTAAAGTAATTGCAGGAAGAATAAGCATTTTTAGCCCACCGCCCACCGAAACAACAGGCAGAAGTTTTAGCTTGAGCGCAACAAAATAAAGAAGCAAAGTTCCCACAAAAAAACCTGGCATTGAAATGCCAAATGAGGTGTAAAATCTTATAAGTGTATCAACAATTTTATTTTCTTTTATTGCTGCAATAACACCAAGAGGAAGAGAAATTGCAAGCATAAGAAATATTGAAACAAGAGCTAAATCAAGCGTTTTCACTATTCTTTTGCCAATTATTTCAATAACAGGCTGATTGAATGAGTAAGAAATTCCAAAATCACCCATCAGAATATTTTTTACCCAATTTAAATATTGCACAAGAAAGGGCTTATTCAAGCCCATAGCTTCTCTTGTTTGTTCGATAATTTCTTCGGAAGGAATATTTCCACTTGAAATATACATCGTACGAATAGGATCACCCGGTGCAAGATAAATCAAAGCAAAGGTGATAAAACTTATACCCAAAAGAGTGATACCTATTTGCACAAGTCTATGTGAAATTTCCTTTTTATTCAATATATTACCCTAAGTAATCTTTAGTTGATTTATTATATTTTTATTTTGAAGCTGGCTTGATATCTGTCGTAATCCAATAGCTTTCTGACATTGGCATTACAACGCCTTCAATTTTTGCAGAGCTTGATAAATTGCTTTCATAGTAACCATTTACCATAACAGCATAATCATCTATCAAAATTTGCTGAAGCTTTTCAATGATTTCTTTCTGCTTTTGCGGATTTATTTCAATTATCAACTCTTCATAAAGACTATCATACATATCATTTTGATACGAGCTATAATTCAAAGAACTTTTAGAATACCAATTGCCCATATAACCCACAGGATCACCAACAGGTACTGTAAGCCAACTGCAAATAGCAAGATCAAACTCTTTATTCACAACCATATTCCAATGCGTATCAGAGTCGAGCACTTTGAGATTTACGTCAATGCCAAGTTCAGATAAATTCACACTCACAGCTTCTGAAACAATATCTAAACTTTTCATCACATAACTAATATAGTTTAGGCTTATATTTTCACCATTCAATTCACGAATGCCATCATTATTTGTATCAATAATGCCAGCATCGTCGAGCTTTTTCTTTGCAAGTTCAAGATTATAAGAGCTTTTATCTACAAGATTTTTATAACCATAATCGATTGTAGGAGGAAGAACAGAATGACCACTTGTGTAAACCCCGCCAACAGTAATTTCACAAATAGTTTCATCATCAATGGCAAGTAACACAGCTTCACGCAAGACATCATTGCCTAGCACATTATTGTGATTGATATAGGAAAAAGCAGTTCTTGTGCTGAGAGTTTCAGAAACATTGAAATCAGGTGATTTCCTAAGAGTATCTAAATCATGCGAAGTTGTTATGCTATCCACCATATCAATATCGCCTGCTTGAAGTGCAAGAGATTTTGTTGTGCTATCTTCCATATACACAATTTCAAGCTTTTCAAAAGGCACAGTGCCTTTCCAGTAATTTTCATTCTTTTCTAAAGAGAGAGAAATGCCAATATCATTCTTCGCTACTTTATAAGGCCCAGTTCCAACAGGTCCTTGCGCCATATCAGATTCAATATCAAGTATTATAAAATTCACATGCGACAGCACTTTACTAAGGTCAACATAAGGCTTTTTCGTTATTATTGTAACAGTGTTTGCATTGTCATCAAAAACAATGCTTGCAAGTTCCATAAATTGGCTTGGTCTATTTGTGCCAATATTATTTTTTTCTTGACTATAAAGATATTCAAAAGCAGCCACAATATCTGAAGCTTTCAAGGCTTTTCCATTTGAAAATTTAACGTCTTTACGAATGGAGAATGTCCAATGAGTTTTTGCATCATTCACAGTATAGCTTTCAGCTAAATGAGGCTTTGCATTCATAGATTCGTCAAATCTAAACAAACCCTCCCCTATGCCATATCTTGCTGTGCCCCATGCGGAATTTGGCGAAGCGCTAGGATCAAGCGAATCAGAAAAATTACTGCAACCAAGCGTAAGTGTTGAGTTGTCTTCTTCTTGCCCAGAACAAGCCGCAAGATTTATAGATAAGAGAAGAATTGCAACAAATTGAAATCGTTTTTTATTCTTAAAAAATTGAAAACGCATACTTACAAATCCTTCGTTAAAGTTAAAAGTTTAGTTATTCTAACTTAACTAAAGAAATTGTCAATATACTTTAAAAAAACAAATGAATAAGTGCTCAACTATGCAGATGTTCAATTGAATGAAATCTGCATACATTTTCATATCTTACTTACACATTTAATAAAGTGAGTTAAATAAAGAATAGAGAGTGAACACTTATTCAAAAAATAATAATTAAGCGATAAGCGCTAAAATTTCTTCTGGACTTAATTTTACTTTTCTTTCAAGCGCCACAGCTTGCGCTTGCTCTTTATTTTTATAAAGCTCTAATAAGGCAAAAGTAATAATATATAAGCTTTGTTCTAATTCACTTTCTTCTGAAATAACAGTGCCATAATCGTCTATATGTGCTTGATCAGCAATCACTGATAACACAGCAGAACGCCCTGGCCATAAGCCGCCAGCACCTGAATATTGGAAGATATTGTTTGACATAAACACAGATCCGCCTAAATCACTTGTTGCAAGCTTACCTAATTTATAAACAATTTGCACTTTTTCAGCAGAAGTTTCAGCAACAGCATAGGCTTTTCCTAATTCTTCAATTTCTTTGCCTATTCTTGCTGTTTCATTTCTGAGTGATTCATTTCTTGGGTAAGCACTATCATCAAAAAGATGAGGTAAATCTAGTTTCTTTAAGCTTGATTTTAAAGCTTCGCCAACAATATCATTATCAAATTCTTTATTCCAACGCACAAAGAATTGCACTTTATCAACTTTATCAAGCATTGCAGGAATATACGCTTTTGATTCTAAGATGATAGTTGGCAAGTCAATCATGCCAATTTTTTCTTGTAATAAACCTTTATTACCAATTGGAATAGTTCCTTCAGAATCTT
>CAYJIN010000076.1:0-3839 GCA_964370245.1 uncultured Desulfovibrionaceae bacterium | reverse complement strand
ATTTTTTCTTGTAATAAACCTTTATTACCAATTGGAATAGTTCCTTCAGAATCTTCATTCGGGCCAGCGCCAAACTCACAAGCATTAATAGTGAGAAGCCAGCTTACAGGAATTTTATCAATAAGAAGAGTGCCTGCTAAAAATTCACCAGTTGAAGTTGGAACATTGTCATAAGCATGCTCTGTTTCAATCCAGTTTTTTCTAAAATAATCAAGCACAGCACGAGAAATTGCAAGATTTAATGCTGAAGCTGATTCACAAATTCCATGCCCATAAGAACGCCCAAAGATAGAAGTTGTGAGTGCTTGTGGAAGAAGACCTGATTGCGTTACTGCTTTTTGCATCATTTCTTTAGCAAATTTTGTAATTGTAAGTGAAGTATTTGCAACGCCAACACCTTTTTTATGGAAAGCAGTATCGTAACCAATTTCAACAGTAACTGTTTTTACACCACAAATAACAGCTGTAATATCAACATCAAGGTTTGCGGCTTTTGCTAGAAGATTAGTAAGCATAGCAAAACCTAAAGAATCGTCTTGTACAAAACCTGAATGGCTTACTGCATGGCTTACACCATTATGACCAGCAATTGCAATTTCACATTTTTGCATTTTTGACATTTCTAAAACAGGAAGTGGGCAATTCATAAAAACCTCTTTCAATACATTTAATAAATTTATACTTTTCTATTTTCTAATAAAGATATACTTGAACTTACCACAACTCACCAAAAGCATAAGGGCAAGTTCAAGCATAAATTATTCGATAATATTATAATAAGAATAGGGAAATTGCAGGAATATAAGTAATTGCAAATAAGCCTATCATCATAATGCCTACGAATGGTAATACAGCATAACTCAATGTTTCAATTGAAATTTTTGAAATGCCGCAACCTACGAAGAGGTTAACACCAACAGGAGGAGTTAAGAAACCAAGAGCACAAGCAATAATCATAATAATACCAAAGTGTGTCATATCAACACCAGCAGCCATTAATAATGGTTGCAATAATGGAGTAAGGATTAAGATGTTTGCAAGAGCATCCATGAATGTTCCCATAATTACTAAGAAGATTACAACAACAAATAATAAAAGATATTTATTGCCAACTAAACCAGATAAAGCAGACACTAAGTAATCAGGCACATTATAAAGAAGGAGGATTTGACCAAAAGCAGTTGCAGTTGCAACAACTAAGAAGATAGATGAGTTTGTAATTGTTGCACTTTTGAAGATTTCAATAAATTTGCTAATTGATAATGTTCTCAAAACAAATGTTTCAACAATAAATGCATATAAAACAGCAATAGCACCAGCTTCAGTTGGTGTTGTTACACCACCATAAATACCACCTAAAACGATAAGTGGAACTAAAAGTGCATACTTAGCTTCGTTCAACGCTTTTAAAGTATCGCTCATAGGAGCTTTTGGACGAATAGTACCATAATTATATCTTTTTGCTAAAAACCAGCTAAGAACCATAAGTAAGATACCAACAAAAATACCAGGAATGATACCTGCAATAAAGAGATCACCCACTGAAACGTTAGCTGTTGTTCCGTAAATAATAAGTGGAACAGAAGGTGGAATCATAACACCTAAACAACCACCAGCAGTGTTTACTGCAGTTGCGAAAGGTTTGTCATAATTATCTTTTTCCATAGCAGGAATCATAATGCCACCAACAGCAGCAACTGTTGCAGGGCTTGAACCACTAAGCGCTCCATAGAACATACATGTTAAGATAGATACGTGTGCCATACCACCTTTAATATGCCCTACTAAGCAACGTGAAATATTCAACAATGCTTGCGCCATACTACCTTTTTGCATAATTTCACCAGCTAAGATGAAGAAAGGCACAGCAAGAAGCGGGAAAGAGTCTAAAGATGTAAAAAGCTTTTGCATCAAAAACGCTGTTGGATAATCGCCTGTAACAATAGCAACAGCAACACAAGCACCAATTGCAACACCAATAGGCACACTAAGAATTAGTAGCGATATTAATGTAATAATAGCGTAAATAATAGGTAATTCCATGAAACTATCCTTGTTCCGCAGTTAAACTGGGGTCATTCTTTATGTATTTAATAAGGTTTACAAATGCTCTAATAGTCATACAACCAAAGCCTAGAGGAAGTGCACCAAAAACGAAGTACATAGGTATATCAAGCGCAGTTGCTAGTTGGCCAGTGCCTTTCATAAACATAACCATATCATAACCCCAAAGTGTCATCGCACCTGAGAAAATAACAACTATAATTTGCACAAGAATAGGAAGAAAACGCGCAAGGAATTTACCACAACTGGTTCTTAAAATTGTAATTGCTAAGTGACGATTCTCTTGTTCTGCATAAGATGAACCAACATACACTGATGCAACGAATAAAAATCTACTCAATTCTTCTGGCCAAGCCAAAGAATATGAAATAAAATAACGAAACACGATTTGAACTATGGTTACAACTGCCATAATTGCAAGTAAGGAGGAAGCGAAAACAGCTTCAAACTTATTTAATATTTTTAACATCTCTACTCTCCAACATTATTAAAGTATACGTAACCTTTGTAGATTACGTATACTAAAATAATTTATTTTACTGTTTCGCGTACTTGTTCAACCAATTCAGGTGTAAAAATATCTGAGAATTCAGCAAAAACTGCTTTTTGGCTAGCTTCAGCCCAACGAGCTCTTTCTTCTGGTGTTAATTCAATAATTTCACCGCCAGCTTCAACAACTGCTTCCATGATCATAGCTTCGTTTTTACGGATTTCTTCACGTTGGAATTTTTGCATTACAGCGAATGATTCTTCAATCCATTGTTGTTGTTGTGCATCTAATTTATTCCAGAACACTTTAGAAACCATTACTAAGTGAGGTGAGTAGAATGAACGAGTCATTGTTACGTATTTAGTAATTTCAGGGAATTTGTTAAAGTGTGCAAGGTTTAAATCGATGTCAATAGCATCAACAGTTCCTTGTTGTAAAGCTGTGTAAACTTCACCCCAAGCAACAGGAGTTGCGTTCATGCCAAGTGATTGTAATAAAGCAATGTGTGCTTTTGAGTGAGTTGAACGAATTTTAAGATCTTTCGCATCTTCAAGTGTACGGATAGGACGAGTTGAGAAGATGTTTCTGAAACCGATTTCGATGTAACCTAAACCGATGATACCGTTTTTATCAAGGCTTGAAAGTAAGCTTTCACCGATAGGACCATCAGTTACTTTATCACTTGCTTCATAGCTAGGAATAACGAAAGGCATATCAAAAAGCATTAATGCAGGATTGAAAACTGAGAAGTTTGATGGAGCATCAGAACCCATTTGTAAAACGCCCATGTTGATACCTTGAACAACTGCATCAAAGTTACCATATTTTGAGCTATCATAAATTTGAACTTTGAAGAAACCGTTTGAACGTTCTTCTAAGTCTTTTTTGAATAATTCATAACCTTGACCCATTGGGTGCGCTGGAACGTTTGGATGAGCTAACTTAATTGTCATTCCAGCAAAAGCTGAAGATGCTGTAAAAGTTAAAAGCATAGCCGCTGATAAAAGTATTTTTGTTAATTTCATACATACCTCTAATTTTAAAAATCTAAGAAAAAAAACCACAGCCAATATTTCAAAATGTGCTTTACACTATTTTTCATTTTTTCAATTTTTCGATTTTATAAATTTCCAATCGAGAAAACCAAGTAAATAAAAAATAAGCAAAAGCTAACATTTTTCAAACATTTTTTCTACAATTTATCTGTCGACAGTAGACAAATAAACTTGTAGAACATGAGCCAACCTATAATAAAAAAAATAAAATGTCAATCTATAAAATAACA
>CAYJIN010000075.1:0-10561 GCA_964370245.1 uncultured Desulfovibrionaceae bacterium | reverse complement strand
AAAAATGAACTACACAAAAGACATTAATTTTTTTGTTGGCAATAATCCGCATGATTTAGTAGAAAAATTTGGCTCACCACTTTATGTATACAGTGAAAATATTTTGAGAGAGCGCTGTAGAGATTTGAAAAATCTTTCCAATTCAAAACAAATTGAAATTGATTACTCAGCTAAAGCAAATACAAATCCTGAACTTCTAAAAATCGTTCGTTCAGAAGGTTTGCACGTTGATGCAATGAGCCCAGGCGAACTTATGACAAACCAATACGCTGGTTTTACATCTAAAGAAATGCTTTATGTATGTAATAACGTATCATTTGATGAATTAAAAAATGCTGTTGTAAATAATGTTCTTACAAGTGTTGATAGTATTTCACAGCTTGAAACTTTGGGTAAAGTAATGCTTGAAAACCAAGGTTATGCACATTCAAATGAAACAATTATCCGTATTAATCCGGGTAAAGGTGCTGGGCATCACGAAAAAGTTATTACAGCTGGTAAAGAAACTAAATTTGGTATCAATCCAGAAGATATGCCACAAGTGTATGAGATTCTAGAAAAATATAACATGAAGCTTGTAGGTATAAGCCAACACATTGGTTCGCTTTTCATGGATGGGCAAGATTATATTGATGCAATGCAGATTTTACTTGACTTTGTTGTAACACTACCTACCTTTAAAGATATCCAAATAATAGACTTTGGCGGTGGTTTTGGTATACCTTACAAGAAATATGAAAATCAACCACGCTTTGACTTAGAAAAATTTTCAAAACTTTTAAATGCTACTGTTGAAGAATTTTCAACTAAACATGCATATACAGGCAAATTCTTCCTTGAACCAGGCAGATATGTAGTTGCTGAATGTGGTTTAATTCTTTCTGAAGTGTATGCAACTAAAGAAAATGCAGGCACACATTATATTGGGACTGATGTTGGCTTCAACGTTTTACAACGCCCTGCAATGTATGATTCACACCACGATGTTGAGCTTTATCAGAAAAATCCTAGTGATGAAATTCTCACTCAAACAGTAGTTGGAAATATTTGTGAAAGCGGTGATATTTTAGCAAAGAAAAGAGACTTACCAAAAGCAGAACTTGGTGATATCGTAGGTGTTTTAGATGCTGGTGCGTATGGTTTTTCTATGTCGTCTACATATAATCAGCGTTTAAGACCAGCTGAAGTTCTTATTGAATCAAACGGTAATGTGCGTGTTATTCGCCGTCGTGAAACATTAGAAGACTTAGCAAGATTCTTTGTATAGCTTGAAAGCGAAGCGAACAAAGACTTTAGCGAACAAGCATTTTCGAAGTAAAATGCGCAGTGTGGATTTTGTGCTGAATAAGCCAAAATCTTTCTGATACTTCAATATTATTGCATAAGCAATTTCATCTCGCTTATTTATGCTTTATAAAATTAAGTTTGAGAGTTTAATTTATACGTAAAATAGGTGTAGGCATGACAAAAGAAAAGTTTAAACAAGATTTTTTGAAGAATATTCCTTGGAAGGAAATCTCTCGTCTTGTAATTCCTCAAATTTTGCTCATGCTTACAACTATTTTGCTCAGTTTGACTGACACTTGGGTAGCAGGCAGAATCTCATCTGAAGTGCAAGCTTCAATTGGTGTTATTGGTCAAATTCAAGCATTTGTAATGGTGCTTGCTATGAGTCTTGGTGCTGGGGCAATGGCAGTTATTTCGCAAAGCCTTGGCGCAAAAAGAATGTTTCGTGCAAAAAGATATGTTCTTTTAGTGCTGTATATAGCTTTTATATTAGCTTCGCTTTTTGCACTGCTTGGTTCAGCGCTTGGTAAATTTATTATGGATGCGCTTGGAATTTCTTTAGAAGTGCAACCTATTAGCCTTTATTTTTGGGATGTTTTGCTTATATCACTCCCTTTTCATTACTTGTATTTTGTAAGCAATGTTTTATTTAGAGCTGCAAAACTTGTTCAATTTCCACTAATTATAGGTGTTTTAGTTACAAGTATAAATGTCTTTGGAGATTTAGCTTTTGGTCTTGGCTATTTTGGCTTTCCAAACTACGGCGTTGCAGGCATTGCTTGGACAACTTTTGTTGCGGTAATGACTGGTGCTATAAGTTCTCTCCTTATTTTGAAATATGCAAATCTCTTTCCTAAAAAATTATTAATTCAGTGGAAATGGATTAAAGGCGCAATTAAATATTTAGCAAAAGTTGCTTTGCCGGCTTTGCTAACGCAAGCGCTTTGGCAGTCAGGTTATTTAGTTTTATTTGGCGTTACTGCATCTGTGCCAGACAGCACATCTGTGCTTGCAGGGCTCACTGCAGGTATGCGCATTGAATCAATTTTATTTATGCCTGGTATGGCTTTTAATGCAACAGCAGCAATTTTAGTTGGGCATGCTTTAGGCGCAGGAAATATTAAAGAAGCGAAGAGAATTGGTTTAACAATGGTTGCTCTTGGCGCAGGAATAATGAGTTTGGTAGGGCTTTGTATGCTTCCATTTATGCAAGAATTTGCAGAAATGTTTTCGCTTGATACAAGAGTGCAAGAAGTTATCGTTCTTTATTTAACTTATAATATTGCTTCAACCCCCTTTACAGTGGCGGGAATGGTATTAAATGGTATTATGACTGGCGCAGGTGCAACTTTCTATAGTCTTATCGTAAACAGCACTAGTGTTTGGTTAATTCGTTTACCATTGGCATATTCATTAGCGCATTTTGTAGGCATGAATGAAGGCGGCATCTTCTTAGCGATGCTACTTTCTATGAGCTATCAATCGCTTGGTGTATTATTTGTTTTCCTAAAAAAACCTTGGTATAAATTCACAATGCGTAAAATTAATGAGGAAGAAAATACATGCGCTGAAGATGATTTACAGTGTTTAGAAACAATGCATGAAAAAAGTCAAGAAATGTTAACAACAATTGAAAAGAAGAAAATTTAAAATTATGCAATATAAAGAACTGAAATTAGAAGATAAAAATATATACGAGAAATATTGGCAAGCTTGCCCTGAAAAAACTGCAGATTATATTTTTACAAATCTATGGGCATGGAATAATTATTATCAATTTGAAATAGCAGAAGAAGATAATCTTATTTGGCTAAAAACAAATAAGTGTTTTCGTGCGCCTATAGGTGATTGGACAGCTGTTGACTTTACTAAAACAAAGTTTTTTGAAAATGTTTTTTCTGAAAATAAAAAAATTGAGCTTAAAAATGTTCCTCAAACTTTAAAAAATATTTTAGTTGAGCAATTTGGCGATAAAATTACTGCGCAAGAAGATTTAAGTAGCGATGAATATGTGTATAAACAAGAAGCATTGGCTTATTTAAAAGGTAATAAATACCACAAAAAGAAAAACCATGTAAATAACTTTGTTAAAAACTATGGCGTGGATGATGTTGTTGATTATAGAGCCTTTACGCCTGATACAATTAGCAAAGAAGAAATTGATGAAATTTTAGAGCTTTGCGCAGTATGGGCAGCAAAAAATAAAGATGATGAAGCAATTGAACCGCCAGCATCATCAAGCCCGTCTACTTTAGATGCAGAATTCACAGGAATAAAAGCAGTTTTAGAAAATATAAATAATTTTCCATCTTTGATTGGCGGAAGGCTGTATGTTGAAGATAATTTAGCTGCTTTTGCACTTGGAGAAAAGCTTGACGAGAACACAATTGTAGTGCATTTTGAGAAAGCAAATTTGAAATACAGAGCATCTTTTCAAGCAATAAACAAATTTTTTGCTGAAAATGCTGGCGAAGGCTTTGAATTTGTTGACAGAGAACAGGATTTGGGTGACGAAGGCTTAAGAAAAGCTAAAGAAAGTTATCATCCAAGTCATAAGTTGAAAAAATATATTATAACAATAAATTAACAATAGAGCAGTAAAAACAATGTCAGAAAACGTAAACAAGAAAGTAGTAACACGCTTTGCCCCAAGTCCGACAGGTCACTTACACATTGGTGGCGCAAGAACAGCAATTTTTTCATGGCTTTTAGCACGTCACTTTGGTGGCGATTTTGTGCTAAGAATAGAAGATACTGATACTGAACGTTCAAAACAAGAATATACTGATTCAATCCTTGCTTCAATGACATGGCTTGGACTTGATTGGGATAAAGATCTTGTGTATCAAAGCACACGCGCTGAACGTTATAATGAAGTTGTTGAAGAAATGCTTGCAAATGGTTCAGCTTATTACTGTACTTGTACGCCTGACGAAGTTGACGCTATGCGTGCTGAAGCAGAAGCAAAAGGCGAAAAACCAAAATATAATGGGAAATGCCGCGAGCGTAATCTTCCATCATCACCTGATGCAGTTGTGCGTTTAAAATTGCCAACAGAAGGCAAAGTTATTCTTGAAGATATGGTAAAAGGTAAAATTGTTACTGATATTCAAGAATTAGATGATATGATTTTGCGCCGTCCACAGCAATCTGGCGGTATGCCTACCTATAACTTAGCTGTTGTTGTTGATGACCATGATATGGAAATCAGCCATGTTTTACGTGGTGATGACCATGTGGCAAACACACCAAAACAGATTTTAATCTATCAAGCTTTAGGCTGGGAACTTCCTAAATTTGGGCATGTTCCTATGATTTTAGGGCCTGATGGTGCAAAGCTTTCAAAAAGAAATGGCGCAAGAGCTGTTATTGAATATCAAGAAGATGGTCTTCTTCCTGAAGCTATTGTGAACTATCTTGTGCGTCTTGGTTGGTCAAGTGGCGATAATGAAATTTTTGTTTTGAAAGACTTGATTGAACTTTTTGATGGCACAAGCTTAAATGCATCACCATCAAGAATTGATCCTGCAAAACTTGAATGGTTAAATGCACACTATATCAAACAAAATAGTAATGAAGATGTGAAAGCGCAAGCAGAAGCATTATGCAAAATTAAAAATGCTGAACTTCCAAATAATTTTGATGCTCTTCTTCCTTTATTCAAAGAAAGAGCTGGAAATTTAGTTGAGCTTGTTGCGCAAGTTGAAGCATTTTCAACAAATGTGCTTGAAAGTGAAGCTGTTTCTTATGAAGAAAAAGCAAGCAAAAGCTTGAATGATGAAAGCAAAGCTTTATTAGCTAAAATTGCTGAGAAATTCAAAGCATTAGAAAACTTTACAAGTGAAGAGCTTGACCATACTATCCACGCATTTGTGGAAGAAAATGGCATCAAGTTTAAAAATATTGGTCCTGCATTGAGATGCGCTTTAACTGGTCAAGGTGGTGGCCCATCTTTAGCATTAATTTCTACGCTTTTAGGCAAAGAAAAAGTGTTGGCTCGCATTGAGTTAGCAATCAAACAATAGTCGAGATTATTATGCAAGTATATAACACACTTACAAGAAAAAAAGAAGAATTTGTTTCAATCCGCCCTGGTAAAGTTAGCATGTATGCATGTGGTATTACAGCTTATGATTTATCACACATTGGGCATGCACGTTCAGCTGTAGTTTTTGATGTTATTTCACGTTTTCTACGCTTTTTGAACTATCAAGTAACTTTTGTAAGAAACTTTACTGACGTTGATGATAAAATTATCAAACGAGCGAATGAAGAAGGCATTACAAGCAAAGAAGTTGCAGAAAAATATATTGCGGCTTTCCATGAAGATATGGATAAACTTAATGTTATGCGTGCAGATATTGAACCAAAAGCAACTGATTATATCCCTGAAATGATAGCTCTTATTGAAGATTTAATCTCAAAAGGTTATGCATACCCAACAGCACAAGGCGACGTAAACTTTAGAGTGCGTGCATTCAAAGATTACGGAAAACTTTCAGGCAGAAGTTTGGAAGATATGCAAGCTGGTGCTCGTATTGATGTTGATGATAACAAAGAAGATCCAATGGATTTTGTTCTTTGGAAAAGTGCAAAACCTAACGAACCTTTCTGGGAATCACCTTGGGGTAAAGGTCGCCCTGGCTGGCACATTGAATGTTCTGCAATGAGCGAAAAAAACCAAGATTTGCCACTTGATATTCACGGTGGTGGACAAGATTTAATTTTCCCTCACCATGAAAATGAAATTGCACAATCAGAAGCTGCAATGGGGCAAGAATTAGCTAAATATTGGATGCACAATGGCTTTGTGCAAATCAATTCTGAAAAAATGTCAAAAAGCTTGAATAACTTCAAAACTATTCGCGATTTATTAGAAAATCGTCAACCAGAAGTTTTACGCTTCTTCCTTTTGACAAAGCACTATAGAAGTCCAATCGACTTTTCTTTTGAAGCTTTAGACGAAGCAGAAAGAGGCTTAAAACGTATTTATGAATGCGTAAAACAAGCGAAGTATGCAGCTGCAAATCTCAATACAAAAAATTCTGCTTGGGATGATGCTTTAGGCTCTGAATTTGGCGCAGCTATGCAAGATTTCTATCATGCTATGTATGACGATTTCAATACTGCTGCTGCTATTGGGCATATCTTTACATCAATTCGTCTTGTGAACCGTGTGCTTGAAACAAAAGCATTGCTCACTTCACCAGGTGCTGTTAAATTCTTCAATGCTTTCTTAGGTTTTGTTGAAGATTGGCAAAAAATTCTTGGTGTTGTTTGTGCTGATCCTGCTGAATTTTTAGAGAATTTGAAATACGATACAATTGCAAGATTGAACATTAATCTTGATGATGTGAATGCACTTTTAGAAGAAAGAAAAGAAGCAAGAGCAAATAAAGATTATGCAAAATCAGATGAAATTCGTGATAAACTACTCGCACTTGGTATTTCTGTAAAAGATACTGCAGAAGGCCAAACTTGGGGATTCTAATCCTAATAAAATAAAATCTAATAGATAAAAATAAATCCCGACTGTGAAATTCATAGTCGGGATTTTTGTCTTAATATGTGATTTTACTAGTGTGCATTTTTCAAGCTACTTGCTTGAACTGCATGCGGGCGCTTCTTTTTGCTAAAGGCATTATTTATGTCATCAAAAATAATATAAAGAGCAGGAACAAGAGCAAGCGTAATAACCGTTGCAAATAAAACACCAAAGCCAAGTGATATAGCAACAGGGATGAGTTGTCTTGCTTGGCGTGAAGTTTCTAAAAGCATAGGCGCTAAACCAATAAAGGTTGTAAGCGTTGTAAGCAAGATTGGTCTAAAACGACGAACACCGGCGTTATGCACGGCATCATAGGTTGAAAGCCCTCGTTTCTTTTCAAGGTTTGCAAACGATATAAGCACAAGTGAATCGTTCACAACAAGCCCCGATAAAGCTAAAATACCCATGAAAGAAATTACACTTAAACTATAGCCCATAATTAAGTGACCAATAACAGCGCCAACAACACCAAATGGAATCGCAATCATAATGATAATTGGTTGAGTGTATGACTTAAATGGAATAGCTAAAAGAACATAAATGCCTAATAAAGCGAGAGTAAGACCTGTTTTTAAGGCAGACATACTATCGTCAATATCTTCTTGCATGCCTGAGCGCACCCATGAAAGACCTGGGAAGCGTGATGCCAATTCAGGTAATACATTTGCTTCAATATCTTCTAAGATTGTTGCAGCTTCAGTACGCGGATTTACATTTGCTGTAATTCTTGCAACTCTTTGCCCATCAGTACGGCTAATAATTGCAGGGGTATATCCTTCAATAATTTCAACTGCATCATAAAGTAAAACTTCTTGATTCGATGGCGTGCGCAAAACAACATTACTTAATGAACCTTCTGAAGTACGTTCATCTTCAGGCAAGCGCAAACGAACAGTAATTTCATCGCCACCTCTTTGTTGTTTAAGTGCAGTAACACCTTCAAAGAATGAACGAAGTTGTGTGCTCACGTCTTGTGATGTAAGCCCTAACTGCTCAGCTAGAGGAGTAAGTTTTACTTGAATTTCTCTATCTTGCTTGCTTGCACCAGTGTCGATATCGCTAACAATAGGATAGAGTGCCATTGCTTCTGCCAAAGCTTCAGCAGCTTGATCTAAAGTTTCTGAATTTGCATGAGATAAGCGAACTTGCAATGCTTTACCCGAACCAGGGCCACCTCTATCCGCTTGGAAAGTAATGGTTTCTGCGTCAAACACAGTGCCAAATTTCTTTTGCCAAGCAATAGTTGTATCAGATGTGTTTAGTGGGCGAAGTTCAGCATCAATTAGGTTAAGATAGGCACGAATGGTTGAGCCACGCACGTTGATGTAAACACCTTTATATTGATCTGGGCCACCATTTTCATTGATAACTTCTTCGGCTGAACGATAGAGGTTATCGCTAATTTCTCTTAGTCTTTCTTCTGATGCGCTACTAGGCATAACAATTTCGGCGTATGCATAGTCTGACTCAGTTGCTGGCATAATTTCCATTCCCATTCTGCCGGATAAAACATAGGCACCAGCGATAATAAGTAAAGAAATACAGATAGCAACAACAGTATATTTAATGCGTAAAATTTTATGTAGAAGTGGTCCATATACCCGTTCTACCCAAAGAGTAAAGGCATGGCTAAAACGTCTTTGTAATGCGCTTATCCTGAATAGTATAGAGCCAGGTTGTGGTTTTTTATCATGCCCTAAGTGGCAAGGCATAACAAACAAACTTTCAATAAGAGAGCACGTAAATACAGCACAAACAACAGGCACTAATGGTGCATATAAAAGTCCCATAAACCCTGGAAGTAAGGCAATTGGTAGGAAAGCAACAATATTTGTAAGAACACTAAACACAATAGGAACAGCAATTTCTTTTGTTCCTAAAACAGCAGCTTCAGGGCGTGAATAGCCACGTCTACGCCAAATATGCACGTTTTCGCCAACTACAATAGCATCATCAACAACAATACCAAGTGTGAGTAGAAAAGCGAACATACTCATCATATTCACTGAAACGCCATAAGGTGTGATAAATAAAAATGAACCAATAATTGAAACAGGAATACCAAGGCTTACCCACATTGCAAGTTTTGGCTCGAGAAATAAAGCTAGGCAGCCAAAAACTAGAATAATACCGATGAGTGCGTTTGAAATAAGTAAATCAGATCTATCAGTAAAAGTATCGGCATCATTTCTTAATATTTCAAGATTTAAACCAGCTGGGAGAGTTTGATTTAATTTTTCAATAACTTCTTTTGCATCTTCTGCAACCATTTGTGGAGTTTGATTTCCTACACGATAAACAGAAATAACAATAGCTGGCATATTATCATATTCTGTCCAACTTTTACTATCTTCAAGAGTTTCACGGATAGTTGCAATATCTTCTAAAAGAACACGTGAACCATCTTCTTGTGAAATAACAGAAATTTGACCAAATTCATGCACATAGTCACGTCTATCATCAACTTTAACAGTGATGTCGCCAGAACTTGTTTCAATTGAACCAGCGCCTTGTTCGACAGAAGAAGTTTTAAGAATATTAGAAACTTGATTTAATGTTAAGCCGTATTTACGCAAAGTGTTTTGAGGAATTTCAATTTGAATTTCAAGGTCAGAAAGGTTATCTAATTCAACTTGTGTAATATCAGGTTGTGCAAGAAATTCGTTCTTAATATTTTCTGCCCATTCTCTAAGGAAAAGCGTATCATCACTGCCAGTAAGAACAAGAGCAACAACTTCACGAAGATATGTAGTGAGCGTTATTCTTGGTTCATCTGCTTCATCAGGGAAAGTAGTAATTCTGTCAACTTCATTTTGAATATCGTTGAGAAATTCTTGTCTATCAACGCCATCAATTGCAGTTGCTTCGATGTCCGCACCGCCAG
This sequence comes from uncultured Desulfovibrionaceae bacterium, assembly GCA_964370245.1. GTDB lineage: Bacteria > Desulfobacterota > Desulfovibrionia > Desulfovibrionales > Desulfovibrionaceae > CAYJAZ01. Next base: position 842 of record CAYJIN010000075.1, on the reverse strand, counting down.
TTCTAATTCTTGTTTCTACTGAATCAACACTTTCTAAACCGCGGATAGCATCTTCAATGGCAATAACCATGCCTTTTTCAACTTCTTCCGGGCTTGCACCTGAAAGGCTGATTTCAACTTCAACTTCGTCAATTTCAAAAGGAGGCATAACCTCTTGCTTTGTGTTGAGCAGAAAGATAAGGCCACCAATAAGCATTGCAAACATTAAAATATTTGAAGCAACATTATTTTCAGTCATCCACGCAATAGGGCCTGACCATATCTTTTCTGGGGCAATTTTTTTATAGCCAGTATCTTGATTATTATTTTCTTCGTGCATTTTTTAGCTCGTTTATTATATTTAACTTTTAGTTTGCTTGATTGTTATCAGCTGGCTGAACTTGTGGTTTGCCTTGGTTCTGATTTTCACTTTTAATTTGATTGCCATTAATATCAAATAAGATACTTCTTACTTCCATGCCTTCAACAAGATTAGTTATGTCAGAAGTAAGGATAGTGCTTTTTACTGGAAGATTTGTTGAATCAATATAAGAAAGCTCATCATCTTTCCAAAGCACTTTTACATTTTGTTTATTTAGTTTATTGTCAGTAACAATCCATACATATTCATTATTTTTTACTGCTGAACGTGGAACAGCAACAACATTATCAAAACTGCCAACATTTAAATTGATTTGCACTTGATCACCCATAAGCAGAGGTGTTTTACCTTCATTTTCTTCAAGTGAAAGTGGATCATCAACTTTTACAAGAAGTTTACCCATGCGTGAACCGCTTTCAAGCACGTTTACAGTTTGCAAGAGTTTTGCATCCCATGTTTCAAATGCTTTTGTGGTAACTTC
>CAYJIN010000074.1:0-10723 GCA_964370245.1 uncultured Desulfovibrionaceae bacterium | reverse complement strand
AAAATGTTTTTGAAGAATGGCTAAAAGTTAGTGAAGCTGAAAAAGAACAAGCTTGCCCAAGCTGTGGTGAGTTAGCGCAAAGATTTGTTTCTCAAACCTCCTTTGTTCTTAAAGGCGGCGGCTGGTATGTTACTGAATATGGCAAGAACTCTGCCTCACATTCTGGTAATAAAAATGCCACACCTGCACAAAGTCCAGTTGATGCAAAAACTTCATCAAATACTGATTCAAGTGCAAGCTCAAGCTCTGAAAGTTCTACAACTTCTGATTCAAGTGCAAGTAAAGCTGAAAGCTCAAAAAGCTCATCTTCTGATTCTAGCACTGCGAAAACTACTACATCTTCTGCATCATCTTCTTCAGGGTCAAGCGCAAGCTAAGCAGATTAAATTTTTATATAGATTTTATAGATAAAGTTTTCTTTATCAATAAATCGAAACCTTTAACCCAAAAATTTATTATGATAGAACGTTATTCAAGACCGGAAATGACTGCCCTTTGGACTGTTGAAAACCGCTACAATGCATGGCTTGAAGTTGAGCTTGCTGTTTGTGAAGCGTGGCATGATGCAGGTCAAATTGACACTGAAAGCATGGAAACCATTAGAGAAAAAGCAGCTTTTGATGTGCAACGCATCGATGAAATTGAAGCTGTAACTCGCCACGATGTTATTGCATTTTTAACCGCAATTGAAGAAAAAGTTGGCCCGGCTTCTCGTTTTATTCACCTCGGCTGTACTTCATCTGATATTGTTGACACCGCAAATGCTGTTTTATTAAAAAGAGCTGGTGAAAAACTTCTTGATGATTTTGACCTTATTCTCAATTCATTAAAAGAGCTTACACTCAAACACCGTGGGCAACTTTGCATGGGCCGCACTCATGGCATTCATGCTGAACCAACATCTTTTGCTCTTAAATTCGCTGGTTTTTATGCAGAATTTAAAAGAGATAAAGAACGCTTTGTGCAAGCTTTAGACGGCATTGCAACAGGTAAACTTTCTGGTGCTGTTGGCACATATTCACTTTTACCTCCTAGCGTTGAAGCAAATGCTCTTTCACGTTTAGGATTAAAAGTTGACGAAATTTCAACACAAGTTATTCAGCGTGACCGTTACGCACACTACTTTACTGCTTTAGCTATTGCTGCTGGCACAATTGAAAGATTATGCGTAGAGTTACGTCACCTTCAAAGAACAGAAGTTCGTGAAGTTGAAGAAGGTTTTGGCAAAGGGCAAAAAGGCTCTTCTGCAATGCCTCACAAGAAAAATCCAATTTCTGCGGAAAATATGACAGGTCTTTCACGCCTTATTCGCACAAATGCCCTTGCTGCTTTAGAAAACCAAGCGCTTTGGCATGAAAGAGATATTTCTCATTCAAGCGTTGAGCGTGTTATCATGCCCGATACTACAATTCTTATGGATTATGTTCTTCACAGACTTTCAAATTTAGTAAATAACTTACGTGTTATTCCTGAAAATATTGAGAAAAACTTGAAAGCTTCTTTTGGTCTTTTCTTCTCGCAAAGAGTATTAACAGGATTAATCAATTCTGGTATGCCACGTCAAGAAGCATACGTAACTGTTCAAAAATGCGCGATGCATTCTTGGGAAACAGGCGAATACTTCCCTGATGTAATCTGCAAAGACGAAAACATCACTCAAAAAGTTTCAAAAGAATTTCTTGATGAAGTTTTTGATGCAAAAGCTTATCTCAAAGAAGAGCAAACTATTCTTGATAGAGTTTTTGCTGAATAATTTGGATTTTTATCATGCAATTATCTTGCATGAACAGCTCAACCTCTAAAAATTCTCTAACTACTTGGAGTTTAATATGTCAAATATTCTTTCAATTGCAAATGATGTTGAAGCACTTAAAATTGAGCTTGCAAAATTACTTGTTGAAAAATCATACAAAGAAGGCGACTTCACTTTAGCTTCTGGCAAAAAAAGTTCATACTATTTTGATGGAAGACAAAGCGCACTTAATCCAAAAGGTGCATGGCTTATCGGAAATCTTTTCAACCACTTACTTTCTGATGTTGAAAATCTTACTGCTGTTGGCGGTATGACTTTAGGCGCTGATCCATTAGTAACAGCAACTTCGCTTATTTCTTTTGAAAAAGGCGGCGATATTGCAGCTTTTATCGTTCGTAAAGAAGCTAAAGGGCATGGAACAGGCAACTATATTGAAGGTTTAGGTAACATCCCTAAAGGCTCACGTGTTGCAATGCTTGAAGATGTTGTAACAACAGGTGGTTCACTTCTGAAAGCATGTGAACGTGTGAAAGAAGCTGGCCTTGAAATTGTTGCTGTTGCAACGATTTTAGACCGTGCTGAAGGCGGAAAAGAAGCTATTGAAGCAGCGGGTTATACTTTACGTTCAGTATTTACACGTGAAGAGTTAGTAGCTTATTCAAAAAAATAAATAATTATTGCAGAGTATATCTATCTTTACTTGATAAGATATGCTCTGCAACAATCTTATTAGCGTTATTTCATTTTTCTGAAATGCGTTTATATAAAACATTTCATCAAGTATTTTCAGGGTTATTCTAATTTGTTATGAAGGGATAAGTATGGCAAAGGTTAAAGTTTTTAATAAGTTTGTTTTCTCCTCTATTTTGTTTCAAGCTCTTGTAGGTGCAACAAATGCCCATGCTTGGGAAGTAAAACTTCATACAAATCCACACTTGCCTTCTCAACTTATAGGCGTTTCAAAAGCTGATAGAAATTTATTTGTTTTAGATATTGACGAAAATTTTAAAGTAACAGAAGCTTTTCCTAGTATTCACGGCGAAATTGAAGGTGATAAAGAGCTAGAAGGCGATTTAAAAACACCTGAGGGTGTATACTTTGTTACTACCCGTATCAAAACTCAGTTAGACTTTGAAAAATATGGCTCAGGCGCATATGTGCTCAACTATCCAAACCCAATTGATATTATTAAACAAAAAACAGGGCATGGAATTTGGATTCACTCAAAAGGTAATCCTATTGATGGGCAAGTCACACAAGGCTGTGTTGCGGTTGATTTAGAACACTTTGAAAGATTAAGGGAATATTTACCAAACGGTACTGCTGTTGTTTTAGCAGAAAATATTGAAGCACCATATACAATAATGGTGGAAGATTCACGCGCGCAAAAACTAGAAAAAGAACAGCGTATTGCTGAACAAATGCATAAAGAGCAAACAAGTGCACAAGCAGAACAAGAAAGAATAGAGCTTGAATTAGCTCAAAAAGAAGAAGCAGAAAGATTAGCTTTAGTAAAAAAAGCTGAAGAAGAGAAAATTGTTGCTCGCCCAAAACCTCGCTCATTGGCTTACTTTACAATTGGAACCGCTAAAGCAATTGCAGGCACAGTATCTGAAGAAAGTTTACATGAAATACAAGCTTCAAACACTAACTCTACTCTCATGAATGCTGAAGCAAACAATGAGATTCAACTCGCTTCATTATCTACTGAAATAGCACCAACGACTCAATTACCTTTACAAATCATTGAAAAAGCAGATTTGAAGAATCCTGATTATCCAATGGAAAGTTCAGAACAAGCTTCAATCCTTGTTGAAAAAACAAAACTTTGGAATGATGCATGGGAAGCTCGTTCAGATGCATTTTTTGATTTTTACGATACTAGTAAATATGGTTTAGCTCAATCAGAAAGCTATGAAGAATTTAAAGCTCAAAAAGATGGTTTATTTGAATATTTACCTTGGATACAAATTATTTATGGAGATGTTTATGCTGCAGAGGGCACTGATTATTGGGTAACTTGGTTTGAGCAGCATTATAGAGCCCCAAACACATCTGCTGAAGGCACTAGACGACTCTATTGGCAGAAAGATCAGCAAGGACAATATAAAATTGTTGCAATGGAATGGATTCCTGCCCATATTGGCCTTGAAGAAATGTATATGGCTAATATTACACCTGAAATTGAAGCAACTGTTGAAAATTGGAAAAATGCATGGCTCAGTGGCGAAGTTGACAAATATCGTGAATTTTATCTTTCTAATGCAACACAAGATTTGCGCGTAGGTGAAGAAATTTTCCAACAAAAAGCAGATATTTGGGTTAAGAAAAAGCCAAAAGCTATAGACTTTAGAAATATTCAAATTACACCTGAAGGCAATATGGTTCGTGTAAGCATGGATCAAAATTATTCTGATATATCTGGCTATAAAGATCGTGGTAGAAAAGTAATTTATTTTGTATTAGAAAATGATACTTGGCTAATTGCAAAAGAAACATGGAAAAAGATATGAGTAAACAAATAACATTTATCCGTATGGGTGATAATGGAAAGAGTTATACTTATAAATTTAGAAAAAGTTCCATTATTTTTTTCATTTCGTTTGCAATAACACTTCCAATTTTTTGCTCTTTTGTTGTGTGGGAATATTTTAAGCTCTATAAAGAAAACTATTCTCTCGAATTTGCCTACACTGAAATCACAAATAAGTATAGCTTGTTGGAAGTTGATATTAAAAGAATAAATAATTATCTTGCATATCTTGATGCTGCAAAAGATGAAAATATTTCTGATATTTTTATTTCAAAAGCAAATTACCATCCTGTTGAACTTCTTTCAACTTCTTCACAAAACAATCCTAGCCCTCAAAATACAAATTTAATTCTTAACATCCCCAAAAAGCAGAAATCAATCACACCTACAAACCCAAATAGTTTAGAAGGTGTAAACCTTGAAGAGTTTAATGCTGCTGAAGAAGCTCTTGAATTAGATGAAGAAAGTATTGCCAGCTATGAAGAATTAAGCAAAGCAGAAGTAGAAAAAATTCTTAAAAAAGTAAACTTAAATAATAGTGATAACAATTCAACAAATACTGACTTTTATCCTGAAGAAACAAATTTAGAAAATATTACAAAGCAAGAATCTACTATTGAAATTGTTGAAAATTCAAATTCACAAAACACTAGCAATTCAGCAGAACAAGCTTTACCTAATAATGAAACTAATACTAGCGAAGAAAGCAACATTGAAAAAACAATTCTTGAGACTGGTATAAGTTTTAATGAAAAGGCAGTTGAACCTAAAGATATAAAAGTTTCCTATTCGCGCTATTCAAACCTTATTGCTATAGATTTTGATCTCTATAACTTATCAAATAAAACAATAAAAGGTGATTGTCATTTTCTTCTTCTCAAGGAAGGTGATATAAATAATACTCGCGATTTGATAAAACATAGTTATACTTCATTTCAAATGGCAAATATGAAACAAATTAACACTGAACTTGAACCTTCACGCGGCGTTGTTACAACAAAAGACAGGATCAAAATGGATATCCTTCTTGATGATAAAGTTGTTTATACTGAAATACTTCCTATCTCTTAATCAGGTTTATTATGGCATTATCTAAAGAAGAAATATTAGACTTACCTCTCATTAACTATACTGGTTCAATACAAATTGTTTCCACAAAAGAAGCATGGGCACTTGCTTATGAAGAAATTAAGAATGAGAAAATTTTAGGTTTTGACACAGAAACAAAACCAACTTTTGTCAAAGGCGATATGCACTTGCCTGCCCTTATGCAACTTGCAACTTCAAAGTCAGTGCATATTATCCAGTTTTTTAGAATGAGACTACAGCCAACAATGCTAAGCTTACTTTCTGATGAAAATTGTATTAAAACTGGTGTTGCTATTCTTGATGATATGAAAGCATTGCAAGCACGTGGTAAATTTAAAGCAGCTGGATATGTTGATTTAGCTCAACTAGCTCGCAAAAAAGGCTATACCGAAGGTGGCTTGCGCACACTGTGTGCAGCGTTGCTCGGTGGTAGAATAAGTAAAAATATGCGTTGTTCAAACTGGGAGCATGTAAAACTCACACCAGCTCAAATCCAATACGCTGCCACTGATGCATGGGTGAGCCGTGAAATTTATCTAAAACTGATTGATTTGCCAGACGTTAAATAATAATTTTTCTAATGTTCATTATATTTTAACGAGTGAGAATAAAATTCTTACTCGTTTTATTTTAATTATATTCATTTATGCTAGGTTATTATGCTTTTTTAAAATGATTCTTTTATAAAGTTTATACATTAGATTGATTTTAAAGTCCAAAAAAAGAAAATATGTTTTTATCTATATTTAAAGCAAAAAGCGGCTTTTACCAGAATAAGGTAAAAACCACTTTTTAGGTTTCATAAACTGTGAGTGTTTTATGAAATTTGGAAACTATTTTTTAAACTGTAAACCCTTAAAACCAATATCACGTCTAAAATATGCATCATTCATTTTTATGTTTTCTACACCTTTATAGGCTAAGTCTTGCGCAGTTTTTAGGTCATTGCCTAAAGCTGTTACACAAAGAACTCTACCGCCATTTGCAAGAAGTTTCTCACCTTCTTTTTTTGTTCCGGCTTGGAAAACTTTGATATTACTATTAGATTCAGCTTCAGATATTCCTAAAATTTCCATACCTTTTGGGTATGCTTCAGGATAACCTTTTGCTGCAATAACAACACCAAGAGCAGATTCTTCTTTTAAGCTTAAAGTAGCATTTTCTAATCTGCCTTGTGCACACGATAAAAGAAGTCCAACTAAGTCAGACTCTAAACGCATAAGGAGTGGTTGGCACTCAGGATCGCCAAAGCGAACATTATATTCAATTACTTTAGGCCCTTCATTTGTCATCATAAGCCCTGCGTAAAGAATACCTTTAAAAGGAGTACCACGTTTTTTCATTTCTTGTAAAATAGGAAGAACTACAATATCAGTAACTTCCTTTAGCTTTTCATCAGGTAAAACAGGTGCAGGTGAATAAGCACCCATGCCGCCAGTGTTTAAACCAACGTCACCTTCATTAATTGTTTTATGATCTTGGGCAGATGGAAGAGGAAGAGCTCTTTCACCGTCACATAAACAAAGAAGAGAAACTTCTTCGCCAACTAAAAAGTCTTCAATAACAACTTTAGTTCCAGCGTCACCAAAAGCGCCATCAAACATTTGTTCAAGCGCATGCACAACTTCATCAACTGAATGTGCAATAATAACACCTTTACCTGCTGCTAAACCATCAGCTTTAATAACTAATGGTAAACTTTTTGTCATGATATATTCTAAAGCGTCAGCTATATCATCAAAAACTTCTGCAGAAGCTGTTGGCACTTTTGCTGCCTCCATAACTTCTTTAGCAAATGATTTACTTGATTCTAATTTTGCGCACGCTTTACTAGGACCAAAGCAAGGAATTTTCTTTGCTTCAAGCGCGTCAGCCAAGCCTAAAGATAAAGGTACTTCAGGGCCAACAACAACTAAGTCGATATGCTCATTTTCAGCAAATTCTACAATCTTATCGATTTCAGTTTCTTTAATAGAAATATTCTTTGCAATTTCTCCTGTTCCGCCATTGCCTGGCGCAACAAAAAGTTCTTCGCAAAATTTAGACTGTAAAATTTTCCATGCCAAGGCATGTTCACGACCGCCTGAGCCAACTATAAGAATCTTCATAACTCACCTTTGAAATTCATCTCTGCGCAAGTTACACTAATTTTATTCGTTTTGCAAGTCTAAAATAGCCTGTTTACAGTGTTATATTTAGCACAAAGACTAAAAAAAAGAATACTTCAATTCCTTTAGTATGTTATGCTCGTCAACTTTTGTGAAAATTTCAAATTCCGCTAAATTAAGCCTTCATTTTCACTTTCCTATTTAAGATTAAATTAATTTTTTAATTTTTCCTACAAATGAAATCTGGACCTCTAACAACTTGAAATTCCATGTATAACTTCAATAGTTGACAATTTAATAAAGAAAGTGCATTATGCACTATTGTCTAACTATATAATAGTATATCTATATACTTATATAGACAGCAAAATTTCGAGGAGGAAAATCTCTATGTTTTTCAATAAATCAATGTTTTTCAAAGTTTGTTCAGTAGCAGCTTTAATGCTTACAATTGCTAACCCTGTGTTTGCAGAAACAATCAAAATTGGTGTTGGCGGTGCTCACTCAGGTGAATTAGCTTCTTATGGTATTCCTTCACTCAACGCTGCACGTATTGCAGCAGAAGAGTTTAACGCAAAAGGTGGCCTTCTTGGCAAGCAAATCGAAATTGTTGCTGCTGATGATCAATGTAAACCTGAATTAGCTCCAAACGCTGCAACAAGCTTACTTTCAGAAGGTGTTGTTGCTGTTATGGGTATGATTTGCTCAGGCGCTACAAAAGCTGCTTTACCAATTTTCACTGAAGCAAATATCATTGCTATTTCACCATCTGCAACTACTCCTGAATTAACTCTTTCAGGCAATAACCCTACATTCTTCCGTACAATCGGTCATGACCTTACACAAGCTGAAATTTCTGCTGCTTTTATCGCACAAGAAATCAAACCTAAAAAATTAGCTTTATTACATGACAACGGTGAATATGGTAAAGGTTTTGCTGATAGCGTAAGACAAAACATTGAAGCAAATTATCCTGAAATTGAAATCGTTCTTTTTGAAGCTGTAACTCCTGGCGCATCAGACTATTCAGCTGTTGCACGTAAACTTCGTAAAGAAGACGCTGAATTCTTAGTATGGGGCGGTTACCACCCAGAAGCTTCTAAGCTTATCAATAATATGCGTGAACTTGAAATTGAAATTCCAGTTCTTGGTCCAGACGGCTTAAAAGATGATACATTCATCAATGCTGCTGGTGAAGTTGCTGAAGGTGTATACGCTTCTGGTCCTGCTGACACAGCTGATGATCCTATCAGCCAAGCTGCTGCTGCTGCTCACCAAAAAGCACACAATGCTGCACCTGGCGCATTCTTCTATAACGCTTATGCTGCAACAGTTGCTCTTTTAACAGCAATTGAAAATGCAGGTACAACTGACACTGCTAAAGTTATTGAAGCTTTACAAAACAATGACGTTGCAACTTCAGTTGGTACTATTAAATTCGATGAAAAAGGCGATGCTAAAGGTATCAGCATGAGCATTTACCAAGTAAAAGACGGTAACTTCTCACCTGTTTTCACAAACTAATATTAACTTTACAATGAGATAAGTTTAGCTTTGTTTGCTAGCTTATCTCATTGTTATATTAAAAACATAACATTCCGCTAAGTTATTATTTCAAAATAATATATGCAGAATTAAAAGGATTTTAGATGGATTGGCAATATTTTCTCGAAATATTCTTCTCTGGTCTTACACGTGGTAGCATTTATGCATTGATAGCTTTAGGTTATACAATGGTATATGGTATTATTGAGCTTATTAACTTTGCTCACGGTGAAGTTTACATGATCGGCGCTTTCATTGCTTTAGCAGTTGCAAATATTTTAGGACTTATGGGAATGCCAAACGCTGGCATACTTGTTATGGCTGCACTTGTTGCAACCATCTATTGTGCTGCTTATGGATATACAGTTGAAAAAGTTGCTTATAAACCATTGCGTAGCGCGCCAAGGCTCTCCCCTCTTATTTCTGCTATCGGTATGTCCACTTTTCTTATGAACTATGTTGGTTTAGCACAAACAACTGACTTTGTTCGTTTTCCACGTCTTATTCCTAAGTTTGAATTTCTCGCACCATTAGGCGGAATTCTTAGATCAAGTGATTTCTTGATTATTGCAACTTCTTCTATTGTTATGCTTTGCTTAACTCTTTTTATTCAAAAAACAAAAATGGGTAAAGCTATGCGTGCAACAGCACAAAATAGAAAAATGGCTATGCTTTTAGGAATTGACGCTGATAAAATTATTAGTTTAACTTTTATTGCTGGTTCTGCACTTGCTGCTATCGGCGGAACTTTAATTGCTGCGCACTCTGGGCAAGTAAGCTTTGCACTTGGCTTTATGGCTGGATTAAAAGCATTTACTGCTGCTGTTTTAGGTGGCATTGGTTCAATTCCAGGCGCTATGCTTGGCGGACTTGTGCTTGGTTTAGCAGAAAGTTATACAACTGGTTACCTTTCAGGCGATTATGAAGATATTTTAGCTTTCTCTCTCTTGATTTGTATTCTTATTTTCCGTCCTTCTGGCTTGCTTGGTAAAGCAAAAGTACAAAAAGTATAGGAGCGGTAATAATGACTATTTTTAATAAAATAAAAAATGCAATTATTGTTGCTTTATGGTTTGTTTTTCTTGCTTTCCCTATTCTTGGTTTACGCTTTGATATGAGAAAAAATGTTGATGAGCATGTTTTTGTCAACCATGAAAGGCTTATACTTCTTGCAATTTTCGCTTTTATCGCTTCTTTACTTTGGCAAGCATATTTTTCTGGGAAAGAAAAGAAATCAGCTGGTCACACAAGTACAAATCCAATATTTGAAAAAATCAAATCAACATTTGCCGAAAAGAAAACTCAATATTCTCTTTTTGCTGTAATGCTTGTTGTTTTCACATGTATGCCATTGGTAAGCTCACTCTATCAAGTAACAATTTTTTCACTGGCATTTATCTATGTAATGTTAGCTTTAGGGCTTAATATTGTTGTTGGTATTGCTGGGCAACTTGTTCTTGGTTATGCTGCTTTTTACGCTGTTGGAGCATATACTTACGCATTATTGAACATGTATTTTGGTTTATCTTTCTGGCTTTGCTTGCCACTTGGTGGTATTTTTGCAGCATTAGCAGGTATAGCGCTTGGCTTCCCTGTTCTTCGCCTAAAGGGTGACTATCTAGCTATTGTTACTCTAGGTTTTGGTGAAATTACAAGATTACTTTTCACCAACCTTTCTGACATCACTCAAGGTGC
>CAYJIN010000073.1:0-11293 GCA_964370245.1 uncultured Desulfovibrionaceae bacterium | reverse complement strand
GTATAGCTAAAAATAATAATTTTCAATGAAATTCTTTCTTATTTACTATTTTTTCTTGCCATTGTGCAAACTTCATTTTATACTCTAAGCTAGATAGATTTTAAAAAAGTTTTAATTTTTTTAGGAGTAAATGTAGTGAATTCTCCACGTGTAAATTTTCACTGTCATACAAAATGCAGTGATGGTGTTGTGAGCGTTAGTGAGCTTGTGGATGCTTTAGCAAAAGATAATGTTAAATTTTTTTCGTTGACTGATCATGATTCTGTTGCTGGTGTTTTAGAAGCAAAAGAATTAGCAAAAAAATATGATATGGAATGCATAAATGGAATTGAGCTTACTGTGGCTATGCAAAAAGATTATCTTCAATTTGTGCATGTGCTTGCTTTTGACTTTGATTATGAAATTCTTGCTTCTGAACTTGAAATATTACTAAAAAAAGAACATGATTTAGTAGTGAAATTTGCAGAAAAATTAGCTGAAGATGGATATCCCATTGAATTAAAAATTAATAATCCGCATAGGTCTTATCTTAATCATCATGATTTGGCTTATGGTTTACTGACTGCAAAACACATAGATACTTTTTTTAATGCCTATGTTGAAATTTTAAATAAAGAAGAATATGTTGATTATAAGCCAATTTATTTTTCTCCAAAAGAAGCAATTGATACTATTCATAAAGCAAATGGCCTTGCAGTTTTGGCGCATCCTTTCGATATTCTTACACATTCAGCTTGTAAAACATCAATAAAGCCAGAGCAAAGCCTTGAAATTATTCTTGAATTGAATAAGCTTGGTCTTGACGGAATTGAAGTGTATTATAAAAATTTCTCAGATGAGCAAGTTGCTTTATTGAATAAATGGGCAAACGAATTTGGTTTTATAAAATCTGTGGGAACTGATTATCACGGAAAATCAAAGGATTGCACTTGGCATTGCGTTGATGATGAAGAAAAATTACTGCTTAATGTAATAAAAAATAGAAAATAGTTTTATCTTTTTTTTATCTTTTTGAATATTTTTAAAAATAAAGACTGCATAAATGTTACTTTGTGCAGTCTTTTTTTGTTATATGGTTTTATTGCCTAGAGAGAATTTCTAGATAGGATCTTCGTAATCTTCCCAATTTGATAAATGTTTTTTCACATTTGCTCTTAGTGCATCGTCAGCATCGCCTTTGCTTGCTTCAGAAGCTAAGTAAGATAATTCAATCCAAGAACCATCATAGTTATACACTTCATCTAAGCCTAAAACTTCTTTGAGAACTGCTTGTGTGTGCGCTGAACGAACACCAGATTGACAGAAAGTAATAACTTTTCTTCCATTAATATCTTTATAAAGTTCTTCGAGTTCTGCTTTTGATTTTAATGTTTGATTTTTATTTACTGCATTTTTCCATTCAATATCAAGTGAACCAGTTAAACCGCCAGTGCCGTATGCACCAGCTGATGAACCTGTTTTTTCACCTTTTTGTTCACCAACTGAACGAGTATCAATAACTACCCATTCTTCTGGATTGTCTAAAGCAGCCATAACTTGATCAACATTTACGTTCCATTTATCAACATCATAACTTTTTGCTTTATAATCAGATTTTTTATCTTCATCAACTAAATCGGTTGAATCGCCATCATCATAACCAGCATCTTGCCAAGCGTTTACGCCACCATCAAGAATTCTTACATCATCGTGACCCAAGAGTTTGATTTGCCAATATACGCGTGTTGCATCGTGCATTGCATCAGCGCTATACACAACGATTGTTGATTCAGGTGTTGCGCCTGCTTGTGATAAAAGCATTTCCATTTCAGCTTTTGACTTTCTAAAGCCGCTAACTTTTGTTGAAGCCGCTTCTGATGAACCAGAACCACTATAGTCTGGGCGCCAAACTTCGAATGAACCATCAATTGGTTTGCCAGCATTATTACCAGGAATATAACGCTTTTTATCGCTTAATACACCGATAAGAATAAGATTTGGATCTTTAGCATCAACCATTTTTTTGAGTTCAGCAACAGGCATAAAATCGCCCATGTCTGTGTTGCTTGCTAAAGCTTGAGAATTGAGGAATGATGAAGCCACAAGTGCAAAAGCCATAACAAGTGAAACAAAAAGTTTTTTCATAAATTCTCCTTAATAAATTGTTAATATGATTTTATAAGAAAAGATTATAGTCTATCAATTCTCTTCTTTGTTTTATATCTATTTACCCATGCTGTAAGCGGTTTTGAAAGAGTATCAACTGGAGGTGAATCGCCTTTACGAACAACATCGCCAAAGATTAAATCTAAAATATGCCACGCTTTTGCGCCACCCATAAGCATTGATTGCCTACATGCTGCACAATAAGTAACAACTTCATCTGTTTCAAAATCATTCACACGTCTTTGCATAACACGTTTTGCAAGCTCAGGATTTGCAGGAACAATCATTCCACCAAATCCACAGCATCTTGTATTTTCACGTGTTTTTTCAGGTTCAACGGATTTGTAGCCTAGCTCGTTCATAATCCAGCGTATGCCATTATGAATTTCTGAATAAGGTCTGATCGAGCAAGAATCGTGAAGTGAGAACACAACATCAGAATTTTTTGCTTTGCCAACCATTTCTTTTGGTAAACCAATTTCAGGGAATAATGCCCACAATGAGGTTACTTTAAGATTTTTATCAGCCTCAATAACTTTATAGCAACTTTGGCAACCAACAATAACTTCACTTGCATCTACGGCTTTTAAATCGTCTTGTAAGCCATGAAAACGCTCATAGAATTGTTCTTCTTGCCCTAAAGCCTTTGTTGGTTTACCACAACATTTCTGAATAACTGAAAGATCAGGGTAGACTGATTTTAGATGTTCAATTGTAGCTAACACTAAGTCAGGATTATACGAGGATAATGCACAACCGGAAATAAATACTTTTCTTCCCATAAAATTATCCTCCTATGAGCCTTTACGTTTTGTTGTGAAGAATGATGAGAAACCAAGGAATTGATGCATGTTAATTGCTTTATGCCCTTTCATTGGCGAATTGCCGTTGTTTGCTTTGATATAATCTTTTCTCATAAGACCAAATAGTTCTGAGAATTTATATTCTTCTGGGCAAACAAGTGTGCATTGATCACACATATTACAAGAATAAGGAATGACAGGATCCATATCTTTAGCAGACATAAATTGTGTGAAAAGTTCGCCAGGGTATGTTGTGAAATCATTGAGCATAATACATTCGATCATACATTTTTTACATTCACATTTCATACAGCGTGAAGCTTCTTCTGTTGCTGTTTCTTTATCAAAGCCAAAATCGCATTCATCAAAAGTTTTGATTCTGTCAGCAGCAAGCATCATTCTTGTATGTTTTCTTGGGGTTGAAATGTAATCTTTTGGCATAGGAATTTCTAATTTTGAAATGTTTGCAACTTCATCAGAGAAATTTCTATTTGAGTCTAATGCTTCTTTTTTGAGGAAACGGTTTACAGAATAAGCCGCTTTTCTGCCTGAAGCCATTGCTTCAACAACAATAACAGTGCCTGCACAATCGCCAGCAACAAAAACGCCTTCTAAGCTTGTTTCAAGAGTGAGGGCATCTTTAGTGAAGCGCCCATTTCTTGCTTGTTCAATGTCACAACCTTCAAGTTTTTCAGTAATTTGGCCTGTTGCAAAAATAACTGTGTCGCACTCAAAAGTAACGGAACAATCGCCATATTGTGGATTAAACTTTTTCTCATCATCAAAAACGCATAAACATTCTTGGAATGTGGCAGATGTAAGAATTTTCTTTCCATCTTCTTCTTTTGAAGCAAATTCCACATTACCATAACCACATGAAAATTCAATGCCTTCTTCTAAAGCACCTTCTTGCTCATGTTTGCTTGCTGGTAAAATATCAAGGCTTTCAAGAGAAACAAGGGTCACTTTTTCAGCGCCAAGACGAAGAGCAGTTCTTGCACAGTCCATAGCAACGTCACCGCCGCCAATAACAACAACTTTTTTGCAAGGAACATCTGCTTTTTCTTCAAGGGCTGCTTTTTTTAGAAAATCAACCGCATTTGTAATATTTTCACAGTCGCCACCTTTGCTTGGTATAACACTTCCTTTATGTGCGCCCATAGCAACAACAACTGCATCATTTAAATTTTTTACATCGCTAAAAGAAATATCTACACCAACTTTTGTATTCATAACAAATTTAATGCCTAATTTTTCTAAATAGCTATATTCAAAATCAATAACCTTTTTAGGAAGCCTGTAAGCTGGAATGCCAACACGCATCATACCGCCATAATAAGGAAGAGCTTCATACACAGTTACAGCATGCCCTTCTTTTGCTAAATCAATTGCAGCTTGCGCCCCAGCAGGGCCAGCACCAATAACAGCAACTTTTTTGCCACTAGGTTCTTTTTTGGAAAGATCCCATTTCTTTTCATCATCAGCATTATCAGCTGCATATCTTTTTAGCGCAGCAATTGAAAGTGGCGCTTTAAACTCTTTATTGCTTCTGCATTCTGTTTCACATGGGTGAGCACAAATGCGCCCTAAAGAGCCTGGTAAAAATAGTTTTTCTCTGATAAGTGCAATGGCATCGTCAAGCTTATCTTGTCTGATAAGGTCGATATAGCCTATAGCATCAGTATGCATTGGGCAGCGGCTTGAACAATAGGCTTTGTTGTGCCCTTGGCATTCTGTGGCTATTGTTTTAGCTTTTTCAATAATTTTTTCACTGAAATGTACGCTCATAAGTCCACCTTTAGTCGTTTCAGTTTTGTTTACAGTGTGAGTCCAATAAGTATAAACACAATTAAACATGGTTTGTTGAAAATAAGGCATGTGAGAAGAGCAATTCAAGATTGCAAAAAGAATATTTTAGTCTTGATTATTCTTTTAATCTTGATTTTGCTTGTTTTACTACAAAAGTGATAATAGCGAGAATAAGAAGAACTACGCCTACTAAAGTCCACGGAATTTCGCCGTTCTCAAGCGCAGCAGTGACCGCACCAACGCCTGATACATAAAGAATTATACCAGGTAGGGTACAAACAACTGTCCAAAGAAAATAAATTTTAAATGGAATATTTGTAAGGCCAAAGCCATAATTAAGAAGATTAAATGGGAATATTGGAACAAGTCTTGTGATTGCAACAATAATATATCCATTTTTCTCAGTAAGATCTTCTAATTTTTTGAATTTTTCATTTTTGTCTAAAATACCTTTAATAGTATTTCTTGCAAAATATTTTGAAATTAAGAAACAAAGTGCTGCACCGATATTTGCACCAATGGCAACATAGACAACGCCCATGAAAACTCCAAAAATAAGTGGAGCCATAATTGTTAGTGCGGATGCAGGAACAGCAAGTACGGTAGCTAAGATATATACTCCAATATAAACAAATGGAGCAACAGCACCTTGCGCTTCAACCCATGATTGAAGTCCGCCAATAGCTTCCTCTAAGTTGTAGGCTCTTGCTAAATAAACTAACAAAGCTACAACAAGCACAAAACCCAAAAGCTTAATCCAGTTCTTCATAAAATCTCTCCAGTTAAAGTGTTACAAAGCGATTGAATCCACTAAACCTTAAAATGCACAGAATGCTGAAAGATAATCTAAATAGAAAAGATAAAACAGTTTTCTTTTTTTATAGAGAATATGCTGAAATTTGTCAAGGGGGTAAATTGTGATATCTCCCTATAAAAACAGGAATTATAAATAAATAGAGAAAAGTTATATAAAATATAATCTATAAATTTAGCTTGTTATAAATTTTAAAATATATATTAAAAGTTATTTAATGAATGTAAATAAAAATTGAACGAATTCAAATGCCTTTAGTAGACTAACTTGACAATAACGCAAAAAGCATTTAGGCTAAACTAAAGTAAAATCAGTTTATATATTTTATTTTATCCGAAATAACCTATTATTTTAATTCATTTATTTGGAGGATTCTCTGCTATGAAGAAGATTATTAATGATGTTGCCAATGTTGAACAACAAATGATTGAAGGCCTTGTAAAAGCACATCCTAAACATTTACGCAAATTAGAAGCGGGCAATATCGTTGTTCGTGCTGATGCTAAAAAAACAAATGTTGCACTTATCAGTGGTGGCGGCAGTGGGCATGAACCTGCACATGGTGGTTTTGTTGGCGAAGGTATGCTTGATTGTGCTGTAGCTGGCCCAGTTTTCACATCTCCAACTCCTGATCAAGTATATGAAGGCATTAAAGCTATTGCTACTGAAAAAGGCGTTTTGATGGTTGTAAAAAACTATTCAGGCGACGTAATGAATTTTGAAATGGCTGCTGATATGGCTGGTGATGAAGGCGTAAAAGTTGATTATGTTGTTGTTAATGATGACGTAGCAGTAGAAGATAGTTTATACACAACAGGCCGTCGTGGTGTTGCAGGAACTGTTTTTGTGCATAAAATTGCTGGTGCTAAAGCGGAAACAGGTGCAAGCCTTGAAGAAGTTAAAGCTGTTGCGCAAAAAACAATTGAAAATGTTCGCACAATGGGCATGGCAATTGCCCCTTGCACAGTGCCAGCTGCTGGTAAACCAGGTTTTAACTTAGCTGAGAATGAAATGGAAATCGGTATTGGTATCCATGGCGAACCTGGCACACATCGTGAACCTTTACAACAAGCTGATACAATTGTTGATATGCTTCTTGATAAAATTTTAGCTGATATTGATTATAGCAAAAGCGAAGTTGCTGTTATGATTAATAGCGCTGGTTCTACTCCTCCAATGGAACTTTATATCATCAATAATAGAGTGCATGATGCTCTTACTGCAAAAGGAATTGGCATTTACAAAACTTTTGTTGGTAACTATATGACTTCTATTGATATGCAAGGTTTCTCAATTACTTTATTGCGCCTTGATGCAGAACTTAAATCACTTCTTGATGCAAAAGCAGACACTCCTGCATTTGTTGCTTAATTCGGATTATAATTTTTCCGTATAGCAAAGATTTAATTTATAATATTTCCCTTGTATGTATATTTATCTTATGATTGAAAGCATGCAAGGGAACAATTTTTCTAGCAATTTAATTTTAAAGAGGATTTTATGTTTACTACAGCAAAACTTATTGAAGTTTTTGAAAAAAGCACAGCAAGCATTATTGAAAATAAAGAAATGCTTACTGATTTAGATATTGCTATTGGCGATGGTGATCATGGTATCAACATGGCACGCGGTTCAGAAGAAGTGCAAAAGAAATTAGAAAGCTTGGCAGATAAAGATGCGGGATCTATCATTAAAAGTGTAGGCATGACTCTTGTAAGCACAGTTGGCGGTGCATCAGGCCCTCTTTATGGAACTGCGCTTATGAAAGCTGCAGCTGTTGTGATGAATAAAGATACTATCAATGCTGAAGATGTTATTGCAATGCTTGACGCGGCTATTGAAGGCATAAAAATGCGCGGTAAATCAACAGCTGGTGAAAAAACTATGCTTGATGCTCTTATTCCTGCGCTTGAAGCAATTAAAGAAGCGCAAGGAAGTTCAGCAGCAGAAATTGCTGATAAAGCAGTTGCAGCAGCAGAGCAAGGTGTTGAATATACTAAAACTATTATCGCAACAAAAGGAAGAGCTTCTTACCTTGGCGAACGTAGTATTGGACATCAAGATCCAGGCGCAACTTCATGCGTTCTTATTCTTAAAGCAATTGCTTCAGTTATTAAAGGTTAGGTTGTTGATATGTTAGGTATTGTTTTAGTTTCACACAGTCAAAAACTTGCAGAAGGCGCGCTTGAATTAGTGAAAATGCTTGCGCAAGATGTTCCTGCAGTTGCGGCTGGTGGTCTTGAAGACGGAAGTTTTGGCACAAGCTTTGAAAAAATTTATGAAGCTGTTGAAAGCGTGTATAGTGAAAAAGGCGTTCTTATTTTCTGCGATATGGGTAGCGCAATTATGACAAGCGAAATGGTGCTTGAAGCTATGCCAGATAGCCGTTTGAAAATTGTAGATGCGCCTATTCTTGAAGGTGCTTTAGTTGCGGCAATGGCATCGCTTAGTGGTGATGACCTTGATGCGGCTTTAGAGCAATTGCAAGCTCCTGGTGCTTTTGCTAAAGGCTTATAATTCAATAAAATAAAATTGAAAATAGAAAGAGGAAGACAAAATCTTCCTCTTTTTTCTTTATTAAAATAGTATGATAAACCAAATGTTGCATAGCTTTTTTATGGGCAACTAAATAGTCCTTCTGTCCAGAGGCAAGCTCCACAACAAGGTTTTGTATTGCCACGACAATCTTGTAAATTTGACTCACTATCACTGCAATGCCCGCAATAGGTACAAGGCGAGAAAGAAAATTCTTTCACTTTTTTTCTAAAATTCGTATATTCTTCAGAATTCCAAATCTCTTCTAGTGAATTTGCACCAACGTTTCCAAAAGAATGGTGATGGACTGTTCTTTGCATTTCGCCAAGCGCACTTTTTCCATTGTGTAAAAGCTCCATACAAGGGCTAACATTGCCGTCGCTACGAATAAAAGTCATGCCTTCTTCAATAAATCTGCAATATTGCGTTCTTCTTGGCATAGGAATATTTCCAATATGCGGCATAAAATTCATTGATGAAAAAAGGTCATTCAAAGTGCTTTTTACATCATCTCTATCAAAATCCATGTAAGGAAGATTTACTATAGGTAATTTTGCTTTGCTTGAACCACGTTTCATGCCTAATGTGCGCTTGTATAGAAGAGAGTTTTCGCTTTCTGGTTCAGAGCTTTTCATATGCGAAACATTTACATGATTCACATGATATTTGAGAATAAAGGAAGGCAATTCTTTTAGTTCGGCTAAATTATGCACATTTATTACAAAAGCAATGCCAAGCTCAAGCGGATATTTAGGATACACAGCTCCAGCAGAACGCAGAATATTCAGCTTTGCAATATTATCTAAAATATCACTACTTTTAGGGTGCCCCTCAAGGTGTATTTCATTTGCAGGATTTAGGCTATCTAATGAAATCCAAAGCTTATTTACGTGTAGATTTAAAATTTTCTGAATAGTTTCTTCATTGAGGAAAAATCCATTGGTAATAATTTCAACCTTAAACGATTTTTCTTTACAACGAGCTATCATTTCAAATAATTGTGGGTGAAATAAAGGTTCGCCCATTCCACCAAACACTATGGTTTCAACGCTTGAAGGAATGCCAGAAATTGCTTTTTCAAACAGCTCAAAAGGCATATCTAGAAAAGTTTCATCAAACCAGGAATTTCTAAAGCACATTTTACAAGAAAAATTACATTTACTTGTTGGTTCGATATATACTTTTTTAATTGAATCAAGCATTCAAATTCCGCCTTTTGCTTTTGAGTAGAATTATTTTTATAAAAAGGGAAGTAGCAAATTTTCGTATAAATAGCAAATTTATTTAATAAGAGAAAAGCTTTGCTTAACAATATAAGCAAAACTTTTCAATATAAAGGAGAGGAGGGGGATTTTTTAGAAAATCCACTGATACATAAAGCCAGCGCTTATCGCCATTGTTAGAATAACGCCCACAAAAAAAATATTATGAAAAAAAGCTTGCGAACTTTTTAATATAGTTATATTTTTTTGAGGGTAAGCGTGAATTCTATGAGAGAGCTTTATCTTATTAAGTTTATGCTTTCTTGTTTTGCTTTTTATAGATCTAAACTTTTAATAATTGAATAGATCTCATCTATTACTAAATAATAAATATTTGGAGGAGTTATGAACTCATCAGAAAATCCAATTCGTATTGGTATTGCAGGATACGGCAATCTTGGTCGTGGCACAGAGCTTGCCATCGCTCAAAGCCCAGACATGAAACTTGTGGGCATTTTTACAAGAAGAGATCCTTCAACAATTAATCCAATAAATTCAGATGTTCCAGTATTAGATATGGAAACTCTTTTATCAAAAAAAGATGACATCGACGTACTTATCCTTTGTGGTGGCTCTGCAACAGATCTTCCAGTTCAAGGTCCTGAATTAGCGCAACATTTTAATATTGTTGATAGTTTTGATACACATGCAGATATTCCAGCTTATTTTGATAAAGTTGGCGAATCTGCAAAGAAATCAGATAAAGTTGCTATTATTTCTGTAGGTTGGGATCCAGGAATGTTTTCAATCAATCGTTTATACGCGGGTGCAATTCTTCCGCAAGGCACTGATTACACTTTCTGGGGCAAAGGCGTAAGTCAAGGCCATTCTGACGCAATCAGACGTGTTGAAGGCGTGCAAGACGGTAAGCAATACACAATTCCAAAAGAAGAAGCTTTACAAGCTGTTCGTGATGGCAAAAATCCTGAATTATCAACAAGAGAAAAACACTTGAGAGAATGCTTTGTTGTTGCGAAAGAAGGCGCTGACTTAGAAAAAATCAAAAGCGAAATCGTGAATATGCCTAACTATTTTTCTGATTACGATACAATTGTAAACTTCGTTTCACAAGAAGAGCTTGATAAAAATCATAGTGGTATTCCACACGGCGGTTTTGTCCTTAGAAGTGGGCAAAGCGATGAAAGCGGAAAAACAAAACATCTTATTGAATATTCATTAAAACTTGATTCAAACCCAGAATTTACAGCGGCTGTGCTTGTTGCTTTCGCTCGTGCAAATATGAGATTCCAAAAACATGGTGCAAAAGGCGCGTATACTGTTTTTGATGTGCCACCTGCATATTTATCACCATGCAGCGGTGCAGAATTGCGCAAAAACTTACTATAATATATCCTTCTTATTATAAAAAATAAAATCATAACTGCTTCTTTTTGAGGTAGTTATGATTTTTTTTTATTATTACAAAAAATTAGTATAAAGATGTTTTCGATTTTATTTTCTCATAAATTATGAATTTGAAAATCTCGCTTTAAGTTTTGTATAAAAGTTCTTTATGCTTCTATCTCCGTTATTGTCTGGGAAGATACAGTGCGGAAGTTGCTCTACTTTATTGTGCTTTGTAATACATGCAGCACAATTGCCGTGAAATTTGCAGTCTTTTTTTGTGCAAGGGCAGTCTGGTTTAGTTTTCATATAAGTTCCTAAAATATAAATTGATTTTCTTTGTTATAAAGTGTTCGGTAGCCAAAATTTAATGATAAAAATACTGTCAAACAAACAACAGTTGAAATGCATATAGTAATTGAAATTTGATAAAGAATTGCAGACATTGGCGATTCACCAGATAAAATTTGCCCTGTCATCATTCCAGGCAGTGAAACAATACCCATACCAAGCATAGAATTTATTGTAGGCAGTAATGCAGTTTCAAGGGCATGATTTACCATAGGCAAAAGAATTTTCTT